>QFOV01000147.1 GCA_003248565.1 Stenotrophomonas sp. | reverse complement strand
CGAAAGCAGTAACGATCGGGGCGTAGCGCAGCCTGGTAGCGCATCTGCCTGGGGGGCAGAGGGTCGTCGGTTCAAATCCGGCCGTCCCGACCAATTACTTGCTTTGGATTAAGGGCTTGCGGCTTACGTCGCGAGCCCTTTTTCGTTTTGTTGCCAGGTGTTTGCTGCTTCGGCAATGAAACAGCGGTGCTGGCTGTTTGCCGCGGCGCTTTGGGCGTGCCGGGATGATGCCCGGTCGTCGCGCACGGACTGGATGCCGTGGAGCGGCGATTGGCCGTCTTCGGCCTCCAATCCATCCGCTGCGGGCTGCCCTCAGGATGAACCCACAACACACGAATCACAGGCTCGCAGGGCGCTATGCTCGGGCCAGGCCAAGGGCCGCCAGTGCCAGGTCGGGCTTGTGTCCTGCCCGTGTCGGGTTGATGTCGTCACCCATGACCGGGAAGGGCGGGATGATGTCGGTAAGCCAAACAACTGATTCAAGGGGTCTTTCATGCACATCAACAGCGCCCGACTTCGCGAGCTCCGCACTGGCCGGCAATGGTCGCAGGAGCAGTTGGCCAATCTGAGCGGTTTGAACCTGAGGACCATCCAGCGCCTTGAGTCAGGCGCGAAG
Source organism: Stenotrophomonas sp. (assembly GCA_003248565.1). Classification (GTDB taxonomy): domain Bacteria; phylum Pseudomonadota; class Gammaproteobacteria; order Xanthomonadales; family Xanthomonadaceae; genus Stenotrophomonas. The sequence continues at coordinate 7,371 of QFOV01000147.1, read as the reverse complement.
ATCTCGACGGAATCCTTGCGGGCACTGGCTGCCGTCTTCGAGGTGCCTGCCGAAAGCCTGCTGACGGGCAATCCGTCCCCCAGTCAGCCAGCGCTGGAGGCAATGCGCGACGGCGTGCTGCGCGGCCTGGAGTTCACCGGCACCACCCCGCGGGCGGACTTCTGGTGGTTCGCCCTTGCTGTGGCGATGGTGCTTGCCTTCGCCCAGCTTTCCGCTGAAGCCATTGGCCAATGGGGGCTGGAAATCACCTCGCTGCTGGTGTTGCTACCCTGGATCGCGGCCTGCACCAGGCGCCTGCGCGACGCTGGTTTCAACCCGTGGTGGCAGCTGATCAGTCTGGCGCCGGTTGGTGGCATCCTGGTGCTGCTCTATCTGCTCACCTATCCCAGCAAGGCGAAGGAGCCGGCCGAGGTGGCTGCGGGATGAGCAAGGATGCCTATGGCGGGGTCATGTCTGGATGCGGGTATGACGTGCAGCTATCGGTGATCTGTCACCTTCTTCGCTGGAACCCGCAATCCTTGGAGCGGGCTACGATATGACGTGGTGCGGACAACCGGCATGAACGGTATAGCCGGACCAAGGATCTGGTCATTGGGTGTTTAGTCCTATGCGAGTACTTCTGGTATTCCTCCTGTTTGTAGTGGCTGTTCCAGAGGGGCTGGCGAAATGCAAGGCTCGCTTCTATGTGATTTCCGGCTCGGTCGTCGACGCCAGTGGTGCGCCGTTATCTGGCGCAATGGTGGGGGCCTCTTGGCTGCAGAATTCGCGAGCTTACGGGCCCGCTTTGACACTCACTGATCAGAATGGCCTGTACTCGCTACCCATCAGGTTCGACCTCAGCTCGGGTTACTCGTTATGGGGCGACAAGTGCAAAGGAGTCCTTCGTCAGTTCTCTCTTTCGGCGTACACACTTACTGAAAGATCGGCCCCAATCCCAGTTCCAGTCGGGCAGGGCTCCAACATCGAGGCGCCCCGCATTCAGATCAGCCAGCCGATCGAGCGAGAGCCACTCTGGCCGGATGAGTTCAGGGCTGACTGATCGTTCAAGTCGACACAGCTTGGTTGAAGCACTTTGATGTCGTCAGTCGGCCGCGAATCCCAGCTTCTGAGACGCCCCGGCGCCATGCTGGGCCATGCTTCCACAGAACTTCAAATGGGCGAAGGTCGCAGACTTCGAGAGCCAACTGACGGCAATCTACGTCAACGAAATCGCAGTATCCCGGTTGGTCGAGCGGCTGGACGGATCGTGGTTCGTGAACCTGGCGTACCACCTGCCTCCACCTGGCGGAGCAGTGCTGCATCCGCCACGTAACTGCCGGAGCTACGAGACCGGCAGGGCGGGATGCGAAGAATGGGCGCGGCGGAATGAGCGCAGATTGCGAGCTGAGACGGCAGAGATTGCGTTCAAAAAATGGGGGCATCGCTAGCGGCAGCTCCCTCCGGACTTGGGACTGCGTAGCTTGTTTGTTCTTGCAGCACCTCACGTTGCTCAGACCCTGCTGGGGTAGGTCAAGACGGTGCAATGCTGCCCGGCGGGGTTTAGGATCACAGCCCCAAAAGGGCGGCCGTGCTTGATCGCCCGACGTCTGACGTAATGAGGATGCAATGAACTATCCCGGTAAGCCATCCGCCCTGTGGCGCGTTCTGGAATTTCTCTTCGGCGGCAACATGATCGAAGGAACGGTGAAGACAGCGCTCTGGGTTTTGGCGATGGTCGGTCTTCTGAGCTGGTTGTCCTGCCGGTAAGGCCATCAGCTGGCTGCGGCGGTGAGGGTGCTGCTGGCGTCTGCTGCGCAGGTATCAGCCTTGGTAGGCAAACCTTGGCTGGGACACACCTTCGACAGTCACCTGTTCCACGAACATCGCATAGGGTCGGGCCCATACGCCCAGGTCGCCGTACAAGGGCTTGTAGAGGACCAGGGCTTCCAATGTTTCGCTGCTTCGGGCGAGGCCGATGACTTCGTATTCGCCGCCTTTGAAATGGCGGTAGCGTCCAACTTTGAGACTGGGAAGAGGCGGTAGGTCGGACATTGATGGTTTCTCCGTCGGGTGGGGCGGCGGATCGTAGCAGCTGGAAGAAAGGCTTGCCCTGCGGACTGCAGATGGGGTCAGCTTCGATCGATGACGGTACGCGCCTATCGGTTCAAGTTCGCTTGATCCAATCACGCCCCGAAGAACGGTAGAAGCGTCGCCTTGATACCGTGATGTACACCGGTGGCTGATTTGCGATCATATCAAGGGCCGCCAAGAGTGAATAACAACTCGCGTCTATCCTCAGCGCTTGCCCAGGTAGCCTTCCAGCACTTGCCTGGCCAGCGTCAGGTTGGTCACGATGGTAGGGCCGAGGAGCGCTCGCGTGGCCGGACCGTTGGTGAGGCTCAAGCCGCGGATATCGAGAGACTGCCTGATGCGCTTGCCCACGAATCTCTCCAGCATTGGAGATGCGGGCAATGAGGCGCGGATCTCGCGCATCTCGATGATCGCCTCGCGCCAGGCTTTTTCATCCGGGGTGGCTGAGGAGAAGACGGTGATGAGCCTGTCCAAGGTGGTCAGCATGTCGTGAAGCAGCGTGTCTTTGGGCATGTTCTGCTCCTTCGCCAAAGGGCGGATTTTACCGGCTGCCAGATGGGATTCAAACCGGCAGGTAACGCGCAATCCTGCCGGTGGCGTTGATGTGTAGGCGGACCGTTGGAGCAGGGACCAGTCTGGCAACCCAAGGCTCTGGCGGTCTCGCAAGAGCCGAAACGCGCGTGCAACGCTTTTGCGAGAAGCTCTGAATGTGGCGCCCGCGCGGTTTGGTGGCGAGGCCGCAGCGTCATCACAATTTTTTGCTGGTCTGCTGCCGAGAATACGGCAGCCGCCCTGGAGAGCACCCATGAAATCCATTGTTCTTTGTACCTCTGCATTGCTGCTGTCTGCTGCGGCCGCTGGCTGCGCGCCGAAAGATGACGCGAAGACGGAGGCTACGCAGCCGCGTGTGGGCATGGCCAATCCTGCATCCGAGCACTGCGTGAAGAAGGGCGGCAAGGTCGAGATCAAGAAGAACAGCGAGGGCGGTGAGTACGGCATCTGCCATCTGGCTGATGGCACCCAGATCGAAGAGTGGGAGCTGTTCCGGCGCGACAACGCGGCCGGCACGAAGTAAGAGGGCTGCGTGTTGGGTTCGGATTGCTCGTTGACGGTCGCCTGTGTCTTGCGCCAACGACCAACAGGATGAGCAGAACATCCGTCATGCGCGATGCGATGTAGTGCCGAGCCACGCTCGGCTCGTTGGCATCACTGACGCGAGAATCGCTGCCGATACTGCATGGGCGTGAGCCGGGTCAGCTCCTTGAACATGCGCTGCAGGTTCGAGTCGCTGCTGAAGCCAAGTTCGTTGCTGATTGCTGAGAGTGGTGCGGAGGTGAGCGTCAGGCGCTCGGCGACCTGGGCGAGCTTGATGCGGCGCGAGTACGTTGCGGCGGCGCAGCCAGTCTGATCCTTCACCTTGCGCGCAAGTGTGCGGCTGGACATACCCAGTAGTTCTGCAAGCCTGTCCATGGTCAGCTGATCTGCAGGCAATGCTTCAACCGACGCATGCAGCTTGCGCAGCAAGGTGCTGGATTGCTGGATGAGGCTCAGCGCCTGGAAGGCATCGTGGGTCTGCGCCGGCCTTGGCAGCACCATCAGCGTGACCAGATCCTGCAGGATGGCGGGGCTGACTGTCTGTTCGATCAGATGCTGCGCAATCGGCAGGTAGCCGCTGACGCCACTTGCGGTGGCGTGTCGCGTTGCATGGATGCAGGTGCTCTCTGCCTGCCAGCGTATCTTCGGATGGCGCTGGCGCAGCGTGTCGAGCAGCCACCAGGTGGCGGTGGCTGCTTGCCTGTCCAGCCGCCCACTGGCTGCAGCGAGGCTGACGCCTACGCAGTAGCTCCACAGCCGCGAGCGCTTGGGGAGCCGCGCAAGCGCCCGTATCAGTGCGGCGTTGTTCTGCAGCGTGGCTTCCACCTCGGCTGCGGATTCGGCCCAGAACCCGGGGACGAGCACGGCATCGAGTAGCGGGTCATCGACGCTGCCGTGGGCCTGCATTTCCAGGCCTTGGCTGCAGTTGACTGGGCCGGCTTTCAAACCGACGAAGCGGGTTTGGAACAGTGGCTGTCCTGTGCGGCGATTGGTTGCGTGCAGCAGGTCGGCAAAACCAAGCAGGCCGGCAGGCATGCAGCCGGGATAGAGCAGGAGGCCGATCTGGCAGGTCTTTGGCATGGCCGGAATTGAATGGGATATGGCTTTTCCTGCCATTATCGAACAGGCGCCGTCGGCTCACCATGGGGCCCTCTTTCTATCGGCCAAGCCATGAAAATCCAGCAGCTCCGCAATGCCACGATCATTGTCGAAATCGGCCCGCATCGAATCCTGGTCGATCCGATGCTGGCCGACAGGGCGGTGTTGCCGCCGCTGCGCCTGCTTGCCGGTTTGCAGCCCAACCCGCTGGTGCATCTGCCAGCGGAAGCCGAGCAGGCGCTGCAGTCGGTCACCCACTGTTTGATTACCCACTGCCAGAAAGGTCACTTCGATCACCTGGACCGTGCTGGCAAGCGCTGGCTACGTGAGCGGGGAATTCCGGTGATCTGCACGCCGCACGACGCCGTACATCTGGCGGCGCGCGGCTTGAACGTGCAGATCTTGCCCGAGGCGCATGAGCTCGCCAGTCCTTTTCTGGGCGGAAGCATTCGTACTGTGCGCTGTACGCATGGCCGCGGTGTGATCGGGCGCTTCATGGAGCATGGTGTGGGCTATCTGATTGAGATCCCCGGCGAGCCCCGTCTGTATCTGTCTGGCGACACCGTGCTTACCCCTGCCATCGAAGATTTCGTGCGCAGGCAGCAACCGGATGTCTGCGTGGTCCCTGCCGGCGGCGCGCGCTTTGATCTTGGCGGCGAGATCATCATGGGGCTGGATGAAGCGCTGGCGTTTACGCGCATTGCCGACGGCGTTGTTGTTGCCAACCATCTGGAGGCGTTGAGCCATTGCCCGGTGAGTCGGCAGGCGTTGCTGCTGGCTGCGCGGGACGCAGGGTTGGCGGATCGCCTGCGGGTTCCAGCTGATGGTGAGGTGCTCGAGTTCTGAGCAAGGTAGTGCCGAGCCATGCTCGGCAAGGGGCATTCCCGGGAAAGCCTCTGCCGAGCATGGCTCGGCACTACATGGTTGGCTGGCAATTTATTGCACTTGAAGAACGATGTTCTAACGCATAGATGCAACGAAATGGCTAATGTCGCCATCCAGGTCGTCCCAGGGAAGACAGGTATGTCGGTAGTGCAGGGCTTGCGTGGTTGCTGTCTGTTGATGTGCTTGCTTGCGGGAGGGGTTTCGGCGCACGAAGTGATGGAAGTACCTGCGGACGCGGGAGCTGCACCGATCCGCGATATGGAGGCGGTCGTCGTCCATGGCGTGCAGCCCGGGCCTGGCTTGTGGCGGGTCAGCAAGGACGGGCATGTGCTTTGGATCCTGGGCACGGTGTCGCCCTTGCCCAACCAGATTGATTGGCGGGCCGATGAGGTACGAGCGGTGATCGCGCGCTCGGGGCAGGTGTTGCTGTCACCTGGCGTGGTGTTTGATGCCGACGTGGGCTTCTTTGGCAAGCTGGCGTTGGCGCCATCGGTCTGGAAGGTGATGCGCAACGAAGACGGCGCGGAGCTGGCCGATGTGCTGGCGCCGCCACTGTATGCGCGCTGGCGTGCGGTGAAACAACGTTACCTGCCGCGCGACGGCGGGGTCGAGCGCAAACGGCCGATGTTCGCGGCCGGTGAGTTGCAGGCGGCGGCGATGAAATCCATCGGCCTCGGTCAGAAGCCGGTGGTCTGGCCGGTGGTGGAGGCTGCCGCGAAGGCGGCGGGTATCACGCCTACCTCAACGAGCTGGAAGATCAAGATCGAGGACCCGAAGGCCGCGGTCCGCGAGTTCCGCGAGGGTGGCATGGATGATGCAGTGTGCCTCGAACGGACCGTGGACTTGGTTGAGAACGATCTGCCGACCTTGGTCGAGCGTGCGAATGCCTGGGCAATGGGCGATGTGGAGGCGTTGCGGCGCTCACCGTATGAGGACGCGGGTGCGGCCTGCATGCAGGCGATCACGCAGTCGGGCTTCGTGCGCAATCGCGGTTTCGGTGATCTGAAGGCGGGTGTGCGCCAGCATTGGTTGTCGATTGCGGAGACTGCCGTGCAGCGCAATGAAGAAACGTTTGCGATGTTGCCGGTGGATCGGTTGCTGGAGGCCGATGGCTATCTGGCAGCGCTGCGGGCGCGTGGGTATGAGGTTGAGTCGCCCTGAAAAGCAGTGCTGAGGTGACAGCGCGGAGCTGATGCAAGGACTGTGGGTACAGTCCAAGTAGCCCGGGTAAGCGGGAGCGCACCCGGGGCTGTTCGCGGTGATCTAAGCGGCCGCTGGAGAATGACTTTCCCGGGTGCGCTGCGCTTACCCGGGCTACGGTGTTGCTGGTTTAAGGGAGCGGCGTAAGCCCCGAAGCTGGGATAGCTCGAGCAGCCAGTTTTCGCATCGCCGGATGGTGCTTTTGCTTCGCGGCTTACGCCGCCCCCACAAAGAAAAATCCGATGCCAGGGGACTGGCATCGGATTTCGGGATACTCACTAATCGGAGTCCAGCTCAGCTCGCCGCACTCAACGGTGCCGTGCTGTCCTGCAGCCTCGGCCAGCGCTTCAGGATGGCGGCGCGAATACCTGCTGCATCAATCCCGGCCTCGGCCAGCAGGTCTTCGCGGCTGGCGTGGTGCTGGTAGCTGTCGGGCAGGCCGAGGTGCAGCATCGGCATCAGCACGGCTTCGGCGTTGAGCAGTTCGGAGACGCCCGAACCAGCGCCGCCGGCAACCACGTTGTCTTCAACGGTGACAAAGCCGTCGTGCGTGCGCGCCAGTTCCAGCAGCATCGCCTTGTCCAGCGGCTTGATGAAACGCATGTTGACCACGCTCAGGCCCAGCTCGCGGCCGACATGCTCAGCCGCTGGCACGGCCGCGCCGAAGGCAAGGATGGCGATGCGGCTGCCTTGCACGCGCAGCTGCGCCTTGCCGATTTCCAGCGTGGACAGATCGGTGCCAACGGCAGCGCCGGGGCCGGTGCCACGCGGGTAGCGCACCGCAGCCGGGCCCTTGTACTGCAGGCCGGTGCTCAGCATCTGGCGGCATTCGGCTTCATCGCCCGGTGCCATCACCACCATGTTGGGCACGCAGCGCAGGTAGCTCAAGTCGAGGTTGCCTGCGTGGGTGGCGCCGTCCGGGCCGACAACGCCGGCGCGGTCGATGGCGAACAGCACGTCCAGGTCCTGGGTGGCGACGTCATGCACCAGCTGGTCGTAGGCGCGCTGCAGGAAGGTGGAGTA
>QFOV01000146.1 GCA_003248565.1 Stenotrophomonas sp. | reverse complement strand
GATGATGCCAGCATCCGTGTCTGCGGGAACATAGTTCCAGAAGCCACGAATGCCGGCCTCATGCACTTTTGGCCATGCCGCTCGCGATCAACGAGGCTCGCTGACCGAACGGCAGTAATACTCGGCCAAGGCAAAGCCCAGCGGCTGCTGTTCGGTCAGGCCCCACTCGGCCGTCAGCGCAGTGGCATCAACCCGCATCACCTGCGATTGCACGCCGCGCTTTTCCAGCAGCGCAGGCAGCTTCTTGCCGAACTCGCTGTCGCGGCTGTCGGCGCTGGCGACAATGCAGACCGGCATGGCGGCGGTGATGGGCGCCTCGGCGATCATTTCATCCAGGTCTTCCACGCTGTCTTCATCGTTGTCCAGCTCGTCGATGCCAGCATCTTCCTCGGCGAGGCGGTATTGCAGGTTATCCGCGTTCATCAGCATCACCATCAGCGACGGGGTGCGTGCCGGTCTTGCTTCACATTTGGAAGGCGGTATCTGGCCGACGATGGGCGCGGTGCTTCCGTCCGCTTCCAGCCGACGGATCGCGATGCCACAGCTGCCACCTTCGAAGTCGCGGATCATATCGCCTTCGTAGTCCACACCGGGCTCCGGTACGAAACCGAGCTCGATGCCACGACCGCGGTTGCAGGTCCAGCCCGATCCGTTGGCGATGTTCGCCTGCAACAACACCGGCTGGCCGGGCACCAAGGCGTGCTCGGTGTAATAGGGGCTGGCCCACAGCTTGTCGCGCGTGGCCAGGTTGCGGCTGTCGTCGGTTTCCGGCATGCCGATCGAGATGTTCTCCGGCTTCTTGCGGACCATCGCCTTGAAGTAGTTGCCCAGCGAGCCCGACGCTTCGATCTCTTCGTCGTACTCCTTCCTGCAGACCGCGTTGGTATACATCGTGAGCCCTACGCCGTTCTGCCCGAACAGGCGGATGCGCGCCGGGCGCTCGACCTTCGCTTGGGTTTCAGGGGCAGCAGGGCTCTCTCCTGCACCGACATCCGCACGCACATCCACACACGCAAACGCCAGCAAGGCCAGCGACAACAAACGAATCTGCATTTACTCGACTTCCATTTCGACAAGGATGGTTGCAGGGACAGGAGTCCAATGCCGCGCCAAGAGAGACGCAGGAAAAAGATGCTGGTGTTTCCCCGAGCGGAATTCTATAGACGTCGATCCAAGGCGTACACACGCTGGGGGCTGCAGGTCATCCCAAGGACTGCGTCAAGAAGCCGGCTCGGCCACCGCTGCATCGCCGCCCGCGTGAAGCAATCCATCTTCCTTCTGCCAGGCCGTGATCGATACGGAAGTCGCGCATGCACCTCCCCTGTCCCGCCCGCCCGCCAGCCAGCCAGCCAGCCCACCATCCCAGCCAGGTTCGCAAGACGAAGGAAGGGCTCCAACGACTACGCGAGCAATCCAAACGCGCAGGACCTTCGAGCCCGTTCTCGCTACCACGCAAAAAGAAGGGCCGAGGCAGCAGGCGTGCTGCCCCGGCCCGCGCAGCAATCAGATGCTGCAAATGCTTCTGCTTCAGCTGCCCAGTTCGATGCGGGCAACGGTTTCCTCAGCACCCTTCGGGTCGCTTTCGCCGTTCTTGATGCTGACGTACAACACGTTGTTCTTCGCATCCAGCGCCAGGCTGTTCGGGTGCGTCGGCACCGACCAGGTGGCCACCTGCTGGTAGCTGTCGCTGTCGTAGGCGGTGACGCTGCCGGCTTCGCGGTTGGTCACGTACAGGCGCTTGCGCGGTGCATCCAGCAGGATGCCGAGCGGGCCTGCATCGGTGGGGATGCTGGCCAGCTCTGCACCACTGCTGCGGTCCAATACCAGCACCCGCTTGCCCGGATGACGCGAGACGAAACCTTCTATGCTGCTGCCCTGGTACTTGCGGATCATCTCCAGGCCTTGGTCGGTGACGAACAAGCGCGTGCCCGCGGGATCCAGCGCGATGTTCATCGGCTGCTCGGCGCTGACCTGGAAGCGCTGCTCGACCTTGCCACTGTCAGTGCCAACAGTGACCACTTCGCCCAGCAGATTGCTGGTGTAGACGCGCTTGCCGACTGCATCCAGTGCCAGGCCCGGCGCCTTGGCCTTGCCCAACCCTTCAATGGTGTCGATCAGCTGCAACGACTGCGTATCGACCACGAACAGCACACTGCCTTCCTGCGAATGACCGGTGACATACAGGCGATGGTTGGGCGCATCCACCGCCAGCTCGCGCAGGTCATGGCTGTAATACGACTTGCCGTCCTTGCCGGTGACCTTCTCCATCAGCTGCACCGTGCCGACGGCCTTGTTCTGTGCGGTATCGACCACGGTCACCGAGGTGTCGACGGTGTTGCCGACGTAGAGGCGATTGCTGGCATCATCCAGCACCACACCGAAGCCCTTGCGCTCCAGCGGAATGCGCTGCTGCACCGCAAGCGTGGTGGGGTCCAGACGCAACACCTGGGCCGGGCCGGCAGCATCGCCAAAACCACCGGACGACGCGACGAAAACGGCGTTCTGCGCGGGGCTGTAAGCCAGTTCGTACAGCCCCTTGGCGATGGCCTGACGCTGCACGGTGGTAGCGGCGTTGCTATTGGCAGCAACCGGCGACGCTGCCGAAGCAGCCGGTGCAACTACCGCAAGAGAGACCGCCAGCGCGAGCGCAGCGGAACGGAACAGGGGGGATTTCAACATTGCGAGCTTCCTTGATAGGGCACGAAGGGTGTCCTGGCTCGCTGCGCCGTTGTCGAACGGGAATGGCTGGCTGGTGCCGGCATGTTAGAGCAAAACCGGGGTCAGAGTCAGGTTCTTACAGCAAACAACCCACTCCCCGGATCGATCCACCACACCAGTCACCATAGCGTTGCAGGCGAACAGCGACTGGAGTTCAACATGGCAAGGCGACCACGAATCGATCCGCCGAGCGTAGCCCAGCACGTGATTCAGCGCGGCAACGACCGACAAGCATGCTTCTTCCGCGACATCGACCGCATGCGCTACCTGCAGGATCTGCACACGCTCAGCATCGAGCGCGAATGCCGCGTGCATGCGTATGTACTGATGACCAACCACGTCCACCTGCTGATGACGCCCACGGAATCCGGCGCGATCAGCGGCCTGATGCAGGCGTTGGGCCGGCGCTATGTCCGCTATATCAACGACGCCTACGAGCGCACCGGTACGCTATGGGAAGGCCGCTACAAATCGCACCTTGTCGCGAATGACGAGCACCTTCTGCGCTGTTATCGCTACATCGAGTTGAATCCTGTCCGCGCTGGAATGGTGCCGCAACCCGCCGACTATCCGTGGTCGAGTTACCGGCACAATGCCTATGGTGTGGCGAACCCGGCCATACAGGCCCACGTCTGCTACGCCACGCTGGATGCCTGCGAGAAGCAGCGACAGGCGGCGTACCGAAAGTTCGTGCAGGGCGCGAATGACGAAGACATCGCGAGCTTCCGTGACCACCTCAACCGCCAGCAGCCCATGGGCAACGATCGTTTCCGGGCCGCGATCGAGGCGCAGCTCGGCCGTAGTCTGACGCCTGGTAAGAGTGGCCGGCCCCGAAAGGCGGGGCCGGCGCGCTAGCGCATCGACTGCAGTGGCAACCTTGCGCTGATCAGTTCGCCGAGCTGCGAATACCTGACTCTGACCCCGGTTTTGCTTTTGCTCCGCCGAGATGCTGGCTTAGGAAGGCGAGCAGGCGGGCGTAGTACTCACGGCGGTGCGGCTCGGTGTAGAAGCCGTGGCCTTCGTTCGGGTAGTACAAGGTTTCCACCGGTACGCCTGCGTTCTTGAGGGCGCGTTCCATGCGCTTGCTGTGCTCGATGGGTGCGCGCTCGTCCTTGCCGCCGGCCGCCAGGAACACCGGCACCTTGATGCGGTCGGCCAGCGATACGGGCGAACGTGCGCCCAGATCGCCGCGCTCGCCCAGCCACTCGCCCGCCCAGGTTCGGCCGGATTGGCTGCGCTGGGAGGTGTTGCGATGCATCAGCTCGAGGTCGTACACGCCGACATAGCCGGCCGCGCAGCGGTAAAGGTCAGGGTCGCGTGCCGCGCCCATCAATGCAGCGTAGCCGCCGTAGCTGGCCCCGTAGATGCAGATGCGCTCGCGGTCGGCCACACCCTCATTGATTGCCCAGCGGGTGGCATCGGCCAGGTCGTCCTGCATGCGCGCGCCCCACTCGCGGCTGCCGGCCTCGGTATACGCGCGGCCGTAGTTGCCTGAACCACGGTAATTGACCCGCAGCACCGCGTAACCAGCGGCTGCAAGCAGCTGCGCGTCATCGTCGAAGCGCCATTGGTCGAAGATGGTGAACGGCCCGCCATGTGGCAGCAGCACCATCGGCCGTGGCCCGTTCGCGGGCTTCAAGGGCTCGGTCAGGTAGCCGTGCAGCTGCATGCCATCGCGGGCGCGGAAACTGATGTAGCGCGACGGCGGCACCTGCTGCGGCTCGAACCACTCGCGGCGGCTGAACATGCGATCGGCCTTGCGCTCCTGCGTATCGAACAGGAAGTAGTCGCCGTTGTTGCGGTCGCTCCACACGAACAACAGCACGTAACGCCCGTCGCTGGTCGACGAGGTCATGCGTACCGCGTCGTTGACAAAGACCTTTTCCAGGCTGCGGTAGAAGCGCGCAGTACGCGCGGTCTCGTCGAAGAAGCGGTTGCTGACACGCTCGTTCATGTACGAGGCGCCGATTGGCGTCTTGCCATCCAGGTCATAGAGGACTTGGTAGGGGTCAACCAGCGGATCGCGCAGCAACTCCACCTCGGCACCGCTGGCCGGGTCCCAGGACACGATGCTGTCCGGCCCGCTGGCGTGTTCCACCTGCAGGTAGGCGAGCTTGCCGTCCGCGCTGAACCCCAGCGGGAAACGCCGATGGCCACTGCTGCCTTCATCGTTGATCAGCCGCCAATCCTGCCCGCGCGCCTCGCGGTAGAACAATTTGGAAACGTTGTCGGCCTTGGCGCCCACCGCAAAGCGCACTTCACCGGCCTGGTCGGACACGAAGCTCGCCCGCTGCACAGGCACTTCGGCAATATGCACGCGGTTGCGGCTGTAGATGTCGAGCTTTTCGATACGGACGACCGGATCACTCGCCACCGGTACCGCCGACACCAGTACGTTGCGTGTATCGCCCGCCAGCGGATCGAGCATGTAGACCGACTGCTCGAAGGTATTGCGCATCTCCGTAACCAGCCCAGGCTGCGTGCGCACGCCATAAGGACTGGCCAGCAACATGCTGTACTTGCCGTCCACATTCACCGCATACAGTTCGCCGACCGACACCGGCTCATCACGCGAACCCTGCTTGCGCGACAGCGACACCACCACCCGCTCATCGTTGGCCCACCAGAAGTCGTCAACCACCGAATCCGGGCCGCCCATGATCTTGGCGGTGAAGGCGTTATCCTCGCGACGCAGGATAAGCAGCGCGGTACGGTCTTCCAGCGGCTTGGTCACCGCGAAGTGCTTGCCGTCGGGCGAAATCTTCACCCACTCATAGACGTCCTGCTGCACGAAAGGCGTGAGATCCAAAGTCTCCCCAGCCCGTGCCCCCAACGACACCGCACACAACACAAGCGCCAACAAGATCCGCATCCTGCCCCCTCCTCAGCAATCCAGCCCCCGCTGGTCGCCGGAGCATATGTGAAAACCGGGGTCAGAGTCAGGTTTCCGCATCGCACCCGCTGCGTCCCAGCCGATTCCCTATTTCCGGGCTTCGCGTTTCTCGAGGTCCGCGCTGCACTGCAGCTGCACAGCGTGCTCAACCCGATGGCCGATTTTGCGCGCCATCGCCTCCATGCCATCAAGACGCGCATGCAGAAAGCTATTGACCGGCAGCAGCGCTCGCACATGCTCACTGATCGGAATGGACCAGGTCTCCTCTGCCGAACCATGCGCATTACCGGGTTCGCCCAAGCGCCAAGGCAGCATCAGCGCCTTCTGCGAATCCGAGTACAACACCTGCCGGCGCCCGTCGCCCCAGATCAACTGGATGACCGCGAAGGGGTAGTCATCGGTCCAGCTCATGCCGTTGCCATACAGGTCGTCCACCAGTGCCAGCACGCCCATGTTCTTGACGTATTGGGCACCGACCAGGCGCTGCGCAGCCTTGCTGCAGCCGTTCGGCGGAAAGGTCTCCCAGTCTCCGCTCGGGATCAACTGACCGCGACGGTAGCGCGCGGCCACGCCGCGAACGCCGCGCCCACGATCCCAGGCAGGCTCCCGAACCGCATCAACCAAGGCGGCTACTGCAGCGGCTTCGACGTCACGCTGCACGCGCTTGCGACCGCCATTGCGGTCCTCGTAGCTACCTTGCAAGGTGTAGTCCTGCGTGCCGGCCAGCCGCTCGAGCACGAAGCTCTCCTCGATCATGTCCCAGCCCATGTGCTGATAGCTGATCACCACGCGGGTTGGCAGGTCCTCCCCTTGCGCAGCGGCTGTCGTCGGCAGGATCAGGCCAAGCAGCAGAAGCAGCACCGTCCCGGCCATCCAAGGGCGACGCGGATGCCGCAAGGCTTCAGCGTGCCCCGGGCCCGTACAGCTGAGAAGCGAATGCGGAGAGCGGATGCGACGACGTGCGAACAACGCGCGAGCGTCAGCACGCCGAGCGCACCATGACCTGTGCAACGCAAGTACGAACCACAGCTGCATGCCACTTTCCTTGATGTTCAGCCACCGCCGGGTGATTCGGCATGGCACAAGCCTGCCAGCAATCCGCCCCCGGCGCAGCCGACTAGTGCACCGTATCCAGCACCGCGTTAACCCGACTCTGCCCCCGGTTTTGCTCTACGCGGTTGCGGCCGGTGTGTTTGCCGCGGTAGAGGGCGGCGTCGGCTTGTTGCATGGCGTGGGCCAGGCCGGCTTCGCTGGAGAAGCTGTCGGAGACGCCGATGGTGACAGTGCAGCGCAGGCCTTCGTAGCGTGGGCCCTGCAGCATCACCGCCTGTTCGATGCTGCTGCGTACACGCTCGGCCACGCGCAGGGCCGAGGCTTCGTTGGCGCCCACGCAGATGGCGGCAAACTCCTCGCCGCCCAGCCGGCACAGCAGGTCGTCCTTGCGCACCGAGGCACGCAAGGCCTCGGCCACGCCGCATAGCACCGCGTCGCCGGTCTGATGGCCGTAGTTGTCGTTGATGCGCTTGAAATGGTCGACGTCGATCAGCAGCAAGCGCGCGGTGGTACCCGGCCGCCGGAAACTGGCCTCCAGCGCCGTGCCCAGGCCACGGCGGTTGAGCAGTTGGGTAAGCGGATCGTGGGCAGCTATGCCGCGCAGCCTGTCGGTCAGCCGGCGCAGCACCAGCCAGACGATCGATGGCGGCAGGATGGTCGCCAGCGAGCACATATAGACGTAGAAGATCATCGAGAACTGGCCGTCCATGCTCAGCGCCTCAAAGCCACCGGTCAGCAATTTGACGATCTTGATGATGTTCAGCACGCAGATACCGCTGATCAAGCCGGCAAACAGCAGCACCTCACCGCGCAGGTCCCTGGCGAAGCTGCGCACGCCGTAGAGCAGCACCGCCACCATGCCGACGAAGGACACCGCGCAGGTGCAGGCCAGCAGCACGTAGCGTGCCACCGGGCCGAGCGTCCAGTTCACAAGGATCTGCAGCAGGCTGTAGCCCACGGCCAGGCATAGCAAGGGCATCGCCAACGGCGTGGAGCGGCCAAAGAACCGCGCCCCGCCCACGCAATACGCCAGCAGCGAGCACAGCGTGAGCGTGTGGTTGAGCATGCTCAGCCAACTCCAGCCCGGCGCACCTTCCATCAGCTGCAGCACATAGGCCCCGCCGAGCATCAGGTTGCCCACGCCGAACACGTCCATGCCCATCTTCTCGTCCTGCAGGCGACGACTGATGAGCAGGAACATCACGGTGAAGCTCAGCAGGTAAACGCAGAGCATGCCGACTAGGAGGGTGGCGATCATTGGGTGTTCGACAAAAAGGCAGGCGAAGGCGCGCTGGTCCACCCCAAGTGGAACGACGGATGCCATGTCGACTCCCCGCATTTCAATGCCAGGCTAAATTAGAGGTTTCCGTTTCGTGGTACTGGCGGAATTCGGCGGGCGTCAGCCCGCCGAGGCTGTCGTGAGGTATCTCGGTGTTGTAATCGGCCAGCCACCGCTCCGCCTGTTCGCGTACTTCTCCGAGGTTGCGGAAGACGTGCATATCCAGCACGCCACGTCGGAAGCTGCCATTGAAGCGTTCGATGAAGCCGTTCTGCATCGGCCGTCCTGGCTCGATGAAATCCAGTGCGATGGTCTTGCGCTCGGCCCATTCCGCCAGTGCCAGGGCGATGAACTCAGGGCCGTTGTCCAGGCGAAGCTTTGCGGGATAGCCGCGCCACGCCGCAATTCGTTCCAAAGTGCGAATGACCCGTGTAGCCGGCAAGTTCAGATCAACTTCGATGGCCAATGCCTCGCGACTGAAATCGTCGATTACGTTGAATGTACGGAATCGTCGCCCATCCCGAAGCGCGTCGGACATGAAGTCGATCGACCAGCTGCCGTTGATCTGCTCACCGGCCACCAACGGCATCGGGTGTCGGTTTGGAAGACGCTTCTTCCCTCGTCGACGCTGATTGAGCTTCATAAGGCTGTACACACGCCAGACACGCTTGTGATTCCATACCAAACCGCGGCGACGAATCAGTTGAAACAACTTGCCGAAGCCGCGCTCCGGAAAACGCTCAGAGAGCTCGGCCAATAGCGCGATCACCTCTTCGTCCCGATCCGGCCGATGACGGTAGCGTGCCGTCGACCGTGGCATTCCAATCGCCGCACAGGCCCGGCGTTCGCTCCAGCCGTGGCGGTTCTGCAACCAGGCCAAGAGCGGGCGCTTATGCGCCGGGTCTACAGCTTTTTTGCAATCAGATCCTTCAATGCATGATTCTCCATCGCCAGTTCGGCGTACATCCGCTTCAGCTTTGCGTGCTCAGCTTCAACGTCCCGCAACCGCTGCACGTCCGAAGCTTCCATACCGCCGTACTTGGACTTCCAGACGTAGTAAGTCGCATCGGAAATGCCAAGTTCACGGCAGACATCCTTGACCTGCCTTCCAGCCTCAACCTGCTTCAACGTCGTAACGATCTGACTCTCGGTGAATTTGCTCTTGCGCATCAGTGGTCTCCTTGGGGCTAGTTTGCCCGGAGACCTCTAAGAATGCCTGGATCAAGTTTACGGGCAGGCGACA
>QFOV01000145.1 GCA_003248565.1 Stenotrophomonas sp. | reverse complement strand
TGTCGCTGTACCGCCCCGGCCCGATGGACCTGATTCCTTCCTTCAACGCGCGTAAGCACGGCCAGGAAGAAATCATCTATCCCGATCCGCGTACCGAAGTTATCCTGAAAGACACCTACGGCATCATGGTGTACCAGGAGCAGGTGATGCAGATGGCGCAGATCGTCGGCAATTACTCGCTGGGCGGCGCCGACCTGTTGCGCCGTGCGATGGGCAAGAAGGTGCCAGCGGAAATGGCAAAGCACCGCGAGATCTTCCGCGAAGGTGCGGCCACCGGCGGCGTCGATGGCCCCAAGGCCGACGAAATCTTCGACTTGATGGAGAAGTTCGCCGGCTACGGTTTCAATAAGTCGCACGCCGCCGCCTATGCATTGGTCAGCTACCAGACCGCCTGGCTCAAGCGTCACTACCCGGCCGAGTTCATGGCCGCGACGTTGTCCTCGGACATGGACAACACCGACAAGGTGGTCGGCTTCCTCGCCGAGGTGAAGAACCTTGGCCTGACTGTGCTGCCGCCGCGCGTCAACGACTCGGCCTATATGTTCGAGGCGGCCAACGCCGACACCATCCGTTACGGCCTCGGTGCGATCAAGGGCGTCGGCCAAGGTGCCTGCGAAGCGGTAGTCGAGCAACGCGAACGCGGCGGCGAGTACGCATCGCTGCTGGATTTCTGCGCGCGCGTGGAATCGGGCAAGCTCAACCGCCGCACGCTGGAAGCGATGATCAACTGCGGTGCCTTCGACGGCATCGGCAAGAATCGCGCGACCCTGGCCCTGCAGTTGCCGGAGGTGATCAAGGCCACCGAGCAGATGGCGCGCGAGAAGGCCTCCGGGCAGAACTCGCTGTTCGGTGCACCGGACCCGGTCAGCACCGCCAGCCAGCTCGACCTGCCCGAGAGCAAGGAATGGCCGCTGGCACAGCTGCTCAATGGCGAACGTGAGACGCTGGGCTTTTTCCTCAGCGGCCACCCGTTCGACCCGTATGCCGATGACGTCAAGGAACTGGTCGGCACCGACCTCGGAGGACTCGACAAACTGATTGCGCCGGCCTTCCCCTCCAAGGACGGCGAGAAGCGCGCCTGGCGCCAGGAATCCCCGGTGATCCTGGCCGGCATGGTCATTGGCGTCCGCCGCAAGGGCGACAGCCAGGTCTTCGTGACCCTGGAAGACGGCAAGGGCCGGGTCGAATGCAGCGCGTTCTCCGATGGCCTGGCCGAATTCGGCCACCTGATGACCAAGGACCGCATCCTGGTGGTCAAGGGCGGCCTGCGCGAAGACGAGTTCAACGGCGGTTATGCCCTGCGTATCCGCCAGTGCTGGGACTACGAGCAACTCTGCGCCGACCACGCCTTGCGCGTATCGATGCGCGTGGACGGCCGTGGCGGCCCGATCTGGCAGCGCATCGATGCCCTGCTCGCCACCGCCCGCCCGGGCCGTACCCCCCTGCGCCTGGACCTGCTGCTCAACGGCAAGCCCGGCAGCATCGCCGGCATGCTCGACCTCGGCAGCAGCGGCTCGGTGCGGGTCACGCCCAAGCTGCTCGATGCCCTGCGCGAGGACCCGGCCGTGCGCCGGGTCAAGGTCAAGTACAGCCCGCCCTGGGCCAATTGATTGTCCGGACGGACGCGTACGGGTTGATACGGCGCGTTCGGCTACACTTCCCCCCTTTCATTGCTGACGGTTTCCGATGAATCCGAACTACCTCGATTTCGAGCAACCCATCGCCGATCTGGAATCCAAGATCAAGGACCTGCGCAATGCCAGCGCCGGGCCGGCGGTCAATGTCGATGCTGAGGTCAAGGCGCTTGAAGACAAGCTGCGCCTGCGTACTGCCCAGATCTTCCGCAACCTGTCCTCATGGCAGGTGCTGCAGGTGGCTCGCCACCCGTCGCGCCCCTACCCGCTCGACTACATCCGCATCTTCTGCGATGAGTTCCAGGAACTGGCCGGCGACCGCGCCTTTGCCGATGACAAGGCCATCGTTGGTGGCCTGGCCCGTATCGGTGGCCGCTCGGTGATGCTGATCGGCCACCAGAAGGGCCGCGATACCAAGGAAAAGGTGCGCCGCAACTTCGGCATGCCCAAGCCCGAGGGCTACCGCAAGGCCTTGCGCCTGATGAAGATGGCCGAGCGTTTTGGCCTGCCGGTGCTGACCCTGATCGACACCGCTGGCGCCTGGCCGGGCATCGACGCTGAAGAGCGCGGCCAGTCCGAAGCCATCGCCCGCAACCTGATGGAAATGGCCGAGCTGAAGGTGCCGGTGATCTGCACCGTGATCGGCGAAGGCGGCTCCGGCGGCGCGCTGGCACTGGGCGTGGGCGACCGCACCCTGATGCTGGAATACAGCGTCTACTCGACCATCAGCCCGGAAGGCTGCGCCTCGATCCTGTGGAAGGACGCCGGCAAGGCCAAGGACGCCGCCGAGCAGCTGGGCATGACCGCCCCGCGCCTGAAGAGTCTGGGCCTGATCGACAAGATGATCCGCGAGCCGATCGGCGGCGCCCACCGCAACCCCACGCAGATGGGCAAGCGCCTGAAGGGCGTGCTGCTCAATGAGCTGGACGCGCTGGAGAAGCTGCCCCTCGACGAACTGCTGGCGCGCCGCTACGCGCGCCTGCGCAGCTACGGTGCCTACGAAGCGGCCTGAGCCGCTTCCGCCACAGGGACACAGGGATGAGTCCGATCATTCTGCTTTCGCTGATCCTGCAGGTCGCCTGCTGCGTGCACGTCGTGCGCACCGGGCGACCGCTGTACTGGATCTTCATCCTGCTGTTCTTCTCCTACCTGGCAGTGCTGATCTACGTGATCGCCGAAGTACTGCCGGACCTGCGCAACAGCCCGACCGCGCGCCGCGGCCTGCGTCAGGTACGTGACCAGATCGACCCGCAGCGTGGCAAGCGCCAGGCCGACCAGCGGCTGCGGGTGTCCGACACAGCCGACAACCGCAGGCGCCTGGCCCAGGAACACCTGGACCGCGGCGAATATGCCGAAGCGGCGACGCTGTACGAAGGTGCGCTGCGCGGACTGCACAGCGAGGACCCGGACCTGATGCTGGGCCTGGCCAAGGCCCAGTACGGCCTGCAGCAGTCGGCCCAGGCGCGCAAGACGCTGGAAGCCTTGATCGCGGCCAACCCCAACTTCCGCTCGCATGACGGCCACCTGCTGTATGCCCGCACCGTGGAAGACAGCGCGGACATCCCTGCCGCCCTGCACGAGTACGAGGCGATGATCGGCGGCTACCCGGGCGAGGAAGCACGGCTGCGTTATGCCTTGCTGCTCAAGCGGGCAGGACGCGACGATGATGCGGCCAGGCAACTGCAGAACATCCTCGACCGCGCGGAGACCTCACCGCGCTACTACCAGCAGGCACAGCGCGCCTGGATCGATGCCGCGCGCAAGGAACTGCGGCAGCTGACGCCGGCAGGCTGAGCCGTCCTGTCTGATTGTGGGAGCGGCGTCAGCCGCGAGGCTAGTCCTGCTGAAGTCCTTGGCACCTGCGCCATCTGGTGATGTACTTGCTTCGCGGCTTACGCCGCTCCCACAACCAAACCGACGCCTGCACGCTGGCACCGGATTATGGCGACGCGATGCACCGATGGACTGTGTTATCTGCCTTCTCCCCATCCCCGGCGAGGCCAAGCAGCATGATCACCAGCCTGAAAGTCGTGTTGATCGCCATCAGCGTGCTCGCCAGCATGTACCTGATCGCCTGCGCCCTGCTCGCCTTCAATGCCCGCAGCATGCTTTACCACCCGACCCCGCGCAGTGCCGATGTACCGCACTGGACCATGCCGCGCGGCGATGCCGACATCATCGTCTCCAGCAATCGGCAGCACAGCACCCAGCTCATCCTGTATTTCGGCGGCAATGCCGAAGACGTCTCGCAGGCCCTGCCGATGCTGCAGCAGGGCTTCCCCGATGCCGCCATCCACGCCATGCACTACCGCGGCTATGGCGGCAGCAGCGGCTCACCGACCGAAGCCATGCTTGTTGGCGACGCCTTGGCGCTGTACGACAGCACCAGCACCAGCCAACCCCACGACATCATCGTGGTTGGCCGCAGCCTCGGCTCCGGCGTCGCCGTGCAACTCGCCGCTGCAAGACCAATTCAACGTCTGGTCCTGATCACGCCTTACGACAGCATAGGTGGCCTGGCTGCACGCATGTTCCCGGCCTTCCCGGTACGCCTGCTGCTACGCGATCACTACGACTCATGGCGTCACGCCGCCCGGATCACCGCACCCACCACCTTGATCATCGCCGGCAGGGATGAGGTGATTCCGAATGCGAGTTCGTTGCGGCTGCTGCGCGAATTCCGGCCCGGCCTCGCGCAGGCAGTGACCATCGCTGATGCCGATCACAATGATGTGTTTGGCTATCCGCAGTTTGCGGAGGCTTTGAGGGGGCAGTAAGGCTCACAAGCTCAACCCCTCCCCCGCCCTCCCCTTGGCTGCGCCAAAGGGAGGGGGCGGAAGCGAGCCCTCCCTTGCGCGTAGCGCAGGGGAGGGTTGGGAGGGGTGCCGTTGATCTTCGCAACCCTGCAGAAAACTCAGAACGGCTTCGCCAGCACCAAATAAACGATGGCAATGAACAGCACCAACGGCAGCTCATTGAACCAGCGCAATGTCCCAGACGATGGCAGGGCCTTGCCCTTGATCGTGCCCTTCAACCAGCGCCCGGTGAAGGTGAAATACACCATCAGCAAGATCACCAATCCCAGCTTTGCATGCAGCCAGCCCGCAGCACCCGGCGCCACCATGGTCGGGAACTCCGGCAGCACCTTGTAACCCAGCCACAGCACCAGCCCCAGGATGAAGGCAAAGCCGAACATCACATGGCCAAACCGGTACAGGCGTTTGCCCATCAACTGCAGCCGCTCCACCACCGCCGGCTGCCCCGCAGCCTCGGCCAGGTTGACCAGGATCCGCGGCAGGTAGAACACCGACGCCATCCACGCCACCACGAAAACAAGGTGGAAGGTCTTTACCCAAAAGTACGACTGCATGCGCTGGCTCCATCGGCGGCGTAGGATGAGCGCCATTTTCGCCCATCCGCACAAGACACGCACATGCAGGACAAGCAGTACGACGCCGACTACTTCCAACGCTGGTATCGCCGCGACGATATCGGCGGCGCAGCGCGCCTGGCACGCAAGGTGCAGCTGGCCGTTGCCGCAGCCGAGTACTACCTGGAGCGCCCGATCCGCAGCGTGCTCGACGTTGGCTGCGGCGAAGGCGCCTGGCGCGCGCCCTTGCTCAAGCTGCGACCCAAGCTGCAGTACATGGGCTTTGACAGCAGCGAGTACGCGGTGCGCCGCTATGGCCGCACCCGCAACCTGCATCTGGCCAGCTTCGGCGACTTCCAGTGGCTGCGTCCCTGCGCGCCGGTCGACCTGCTGGTCTGCTCGGATGTCATCCACTACGTGCCCAGCCGCGAACTGCGCAAGGGCCTGCCGGGCCTGGCCGAACTCTGCGGCGGGGTCGCCTTCCTGGAGGCATTCACCGCCGAGGACGAGTTCCATGGCGACCACGACGGCTTCCAGCAGCGCCCTGCGCGCTGGTACAAGCGCCAGCTGCGTGAAGCGGGCTTCCGCGGCGTCGGCTCGCATTGCTGGCTGGGGCCCGCATTCAGCGAAGACATCGCCGCGCTGGAACGGGCCGACTAAAGGCCGATACCGGCTTAACTCGCGCTCTGCGATAGTGCGCTATGCTGCACAGCATCATATGACTGTACATATTGGGACGTCATGCTTTATCAACTGCATGAATTGACCCGCAACCTGCTTGCGCCCTGGGTTCACCAGGCGCAGGCAAATGCGGCGTTCTTCAATAATTCGGGCCACTGGTGGTCGTCGATGCCGGGCGCTGATCGCTTCGCGGCGATGAACGAGCTGTTTCACCGCCTCGGCAAGGATTATGAGAAGCCCGAATGGGGCATTCACGAGCTGGAGCTTGATGGCGAGATCGTGCCTATCGCCCAGCTCACCGAGGTCGAGAAGCCGTTCTGCAAGCTGCTGCGTTTCAAGCGCCACAGCAATGAGACCTCCAAGGTTGAAGCCCTGCTCGCCCAGCCCATCGTGCTGGTGGTGGCGCCGTTGTCCGGCCACCATGCCACGCTGCTGCGCGACACCGTGCGCACCCTGCTGCGCGACCACCGCGTCTATGTGACCGACTGGGTCGACGCGCGCATGGTGCCGGTGGAACAGGGTGAGTTCGGCCTGGACGACTACATCGAATACGTGCAGGAGTTCATCCGCCACCTCGGCGCCGAGAATGTGCACGTGGTCAGCGTCTGCCAGCCGACCGTGCCGGTGCTGGCGGCGGTGTCACTGATGGCCAGCCGTGGCGAAGCCACGCCGCGCTCGCTGGTGATGATGGGCGGCCCGATCGATGCGCGTTGCAGCCCGACCGCAGTCAACAACCTCGCCACCCGCAACCCGATGTCGTGGTTCGAGAACAACGTCATCCACACCATTCCGGCGCCGTATCCGGGCCAGGGCCGCCGCGTCTATCCGGGCTTCCTGCAGCACGCCGGCTTCATGTCGATGAATCCCAGCCGCCACCTGATGTCGCACTGGGATTTCTACACCGACCTGGTCAAGGGCGACCTGGACGACGCCAACGCGCATCGCCGTTTCTACGACGAATACAACGCCGTGCTGGACATGCCGGCGCAGTTCTACCTGGACACCATCCGCGTGGTGTTCCAGGAATTCCTGCTGCCGCGTGGCGAGTGGTATGTGCGCGGCGAACACGTCGACCCGTCGGCGATCCGCGACACCGCCCTGCTGAGCATCGAAGGCGAGCTGGACGATATCGCCGGCCTGGGCCAGACCGAAGCGGCGCAGGCGCTGTGCACCGGCATCCCGGCCTCGCGCCGCGACCACTTCATCGTCGAAGGCGCCGGCCACTACGGCATCTTCAGCGGCCGCCGCTGGCGCGAAGTGGTGTACCCGAAGATGCGCGATTTCTTCAGCGCCCAGTCCGCGCAACCGGCGGCAAAGAAGGCCAGGAAAGCCAGCAGCAACGTAACCCCGCTGCGCCGCCGCGCCCATCGTTGAGCCGGCTTGAGCCCCTCTCCCTGCGGGGTGAGAGGGGCAGCTTGCGAACCATTGGTTCGCTGCCCATCGAACGCCCTTGCGCCAGCGCAAGGGCCGGGGCGCGGCGCGGGGGTTGGGGTGAGGGCAAACCGAAGTCTGGAAAATATAGGCAACGGCCATCGCTCCGACGCCCCGGAAGAGGAAGCACTAACCCCAAGGCCCCGGCACTCCCGGGGCCTTCTGCATTCAAGAAACCGCCTTCAAGCCCACAACCCCGACAACAATCACCGCCAGGCTAAGCAAGCGCGCCGTATTGCGCGACTCACCAAAGAACAACATGTTCACCAGCACCGCAGCGGCCGTTCCCAGACCAATCCACACCGCGTAGGCAATGCTCAACTGGATGTAACGGAAGGATTGGTACAGCAGCACGAACGAGGCGCCGAACCCGCCGAAGAACAGGATCACGTTCAACAGACTCTTGCGCCCGCTGTAACGCTTCAGGCCAATCACGCCCACTGTCTCCATCAAGGCAGCGGCAATCACCAGAAACCAGCCCATATCAGCCTCCCTGCCCGTCTGCGTCAGGCGCGGCGGCAGCCTTGCCATCGGCCAGTTTCAGCGCGATCACGCCCGCCACCAGCACCGCCATGAACACACCCTTGGCCAGGCTGAAGCTGCCATCGAACAGGAAGATGTCCATCAGCGCCGTACCCACCGTGCCAACGGCGGCAAACACCGCATACACCGTGCCGGTCGGCAATGACTCGCAGGCCTTGGCCAGCCAATGAAAGTCCACCACGATCACCACGATGATCGGAATCCAATGCCACCATGCGGCAGCCACGTTGAAGCCATACACCCAGACCAGTTCGAACAGACAGGTCAGGGCCACGTAGAACCAGCCCTTGTTGGCCACGGCGTTCTCCACAAAAAAAACCGCCACCAGCATAGCGCGAGGTAGTGCCGAGCCATGCTCGGCAGAGGCTTTGCCGGCAGTGCAAGCAACTCCGGCTTTTTGTGGGAGCGGCGTGAGCCGCGAAGCTACAACTGAATCCGCCAGCGAAAAGCCAACCCCTCCCCAGCCCTCCCCTTCGCTGCGCGAAAGGGAGGGAGCGTAGTGCCGAGCCATG
>QFOV01000144.1 GCA_003248565.1 Stenotrophomonas sp. | reverse complement strand
CTTGCGCGCGATCTCATCCGATACCTGCCCGCGCCGGGTCAGCCGGAACAGCTCCTCGCGCTCGGCATTCAAGCCGGCGCTACGCAGGCTGCGATAGGCCTGTTCCATGCGCCGCACTTTCTCCGGGTCTTCGTCCGGGCCCTGCCCTTTCTCCAGATTGCGCTGGTACAGCAGGCTCACCCGCGCCGCAGCGTCGTTGAGCAGCTGCACGGAACTGGTGGACTGACCTTCGACCAGGGCCTGTCGTGCCTTCTCCACTGCTGCCAACGCAGCCTTGGACGAGGCCCTGCGGGCCAGGTCTTCCTCGCGCCGGCTGTCATCGTCCTTGGGCAGCTCCAGGCCCTTGAGCAGGCGCGGCAGCATCAGGCTGGCACCGACCAGCGATACCAGGATCACCGCCGCCGCCAGGAAAATCACCAGGTCACGCGCAGGGAACGGCTCACCACCGGGGATCATCAGCGGCAGGGTCAACACGCCGGCCAGGGTGATCGCGCCGCGCACGCCGGCCACCGACATCGCCAGCACCACCCGCCACGAGGTACTGGTGGTTTCTTTCTCGCCACGCATCCGCGCCCGCAACAGGTTCCAGCGCAGCGACAGCCATACCCAGACCAGTCGCAGCACCACCAGCACGGCATTGATCGCCAGCACATAGACCAGCAACCACCACGCGCTGTGATGGCCAGTCACCGACATGGTCTCGATCGCACGCTCGACAATGCCCGGCAGCTGCTCGCCCAGCAGCACGAAGATGATGCCGTTGAAGCTGAACTGCACCATGTTCCACACCGCGTTGCGCTGCACACGCATGCTGCCGCTGATGCGACCGGTCAGCTCCACGTAGCTCATGGTCACGCCCGCGGCCACCGCGGCGAGGATGCCCGATGCGTGCAGTTCTTCCGCCAACAGGTAGGCGGCAAACGGAATCAGCAGGTTGACCAGCAGCGCCGCGCCCGGCTCCTCACCGAAACTGCGCCACAACCAACGCTGGAAGGTGGACACGCTCCAGGTCACCGCCACGCCAATCGCCAGGCCGGCGAAAGCGACCCACAGGAAGGTCAACGATGCCTCGGCCAGCGAGAACGAACCGGTCATCACCGCCGCCACCGCGAAGCGGAAGCAGACCAGGCCGGAAGCGTCGTTCAGCAGCGACTCGCCTTCCAGGATGTGCATCAGCCGCTTGGGAATGGGCACGCGTGACGCAATCGCGCTGACTGCCACCGGATCGGTCGGCGAGATGATCGCCGCCAGTGCGAACGCCACCGCCAGCGGCATCGATGGAATCATCCAGTGGATCAGCAGTCCGGCACCGAGCACGGTGAACACCACCAAGCCGAACGCCAGCTCCAGGATCGCGCCCTTGTCGCGGAAAAGGCCCTGTTTGGGAATGCGCCACCCATCCAGGAACAGCAGCGGCGGCAGGAACAGCAGGAAGAACATGTCCGGCTCAAGCGCATGGCCGCGATTGAACACGCCTGCAATCAGCGCACCCAAGCCGATCTGCACCAAGGGCAACGGCAATGAGAAGGGGAGGATTCTTACCAGATAGCCACTGGCGACAACCGCCACCAGCATCGCCAGAACTACTTCAATCGTGTGCATGCCCGTTCCACGGATTCACTACCACGACAGCAGGCTGCCGACACTGGCAGTGGCGGATGAATACCGGGAAATTACCACAGCAATCAGGCGATGCTGTCGTCGATGTGCTCGATGATCGCTCGCAATCGCATCACGCAGGGCGAGCTGGCTTGGCGTGCATCGCTTCACGCCAAGCGCCCACCTGCCAAGCTCATTGCGCCTCGCCATCGAAGCGGTAGATGTCCATCGCCAGGAACCCCATGTCGATGCCGGCATCGATCCGCCGTGCGCCTAGCTGGTCGCTGCCGGCTGCGCCCATCGCGAAATACAGCGGCAACAGATGCTCGTCGGTGGGATGCGCCTGGGCCGCGAATGGCGCCTGCTGGCGGTAGTCGAACATGGCCTGCAGGTCGTTGGCCGCCAGCTTCTGCTCCACCCAGTGGATGAACGGCCGCACATACGGCGCTTCCTTGCCCTCGTGGTAGCTGCGCCAGTCGTGCAGGTTGTGGGTGATGCTGCCCGAGCCGATCAGCAGCACGCCCTGCTCACGCAGCGGCGCCAGTGCACGGCCCAGCGCGAACTGGTGCTTCGGGCCGAGCCGGGGTTGGATCGACACCTGCAGCACCGGGATGTCGGCTTCCGGATACAGGTAACGCAGCGGTACCCAGGCGCCATGATCGAGCCCGCGCTGCGGGTCGATGCCCGGCTGCAGGCCGGCATCGGCCAGCCGCTGGGCCACCTCCCGGGCCAGCGCCGGGGCGCCCGGCGCCGGGTATTGCAGTTGGTAGAGCGGCTCGGGGAAGCCACCAAAATCATGGATGGTCTCCGGCTCGGCCGCTGCCGATACCTGTGGCGCATGCCCCAGCCAATGCGCCGAAGCCATGACGATGGCGCGCGGCCGCTGCATCCCGGCAGCCAGCTCAGCCAGGCGCGGCCCCACCAACCCCGGCTCCAGGGCGGTCATCGGTGAACCATGCGAGATGTAAAGGGAAGGCAGCGAACTGCGCATCGTGGGCTCCCTGAAGGATTTGGAGCATGCAGGTTATTGCCCGGAGCTCCGGCAACAAATAATCTCACCAGCAACGTTTTATTGCGGAAACGGGAACAATGGACACCATCGATGCCATGCGTGTGTTTGTCGCGGTGGTTGAGCGCAATGGCTTCAGCGCCGCCGCTGATGCCCTGGACATCTCCACCGCCGCGGTCACCCGTCAGATTGCCGCGCTGGAAAAGCGCCTGTCCACCCGCCTTCTCAACCGCACCACGCGACGGGTCAGCCCGACCAGCACCGGTGCCGCCTACTACCAGCGCTGCGTGCAGCTGCTGGCCGAGTTCGACGAACTGGAAGCATCGGTCGGCGCGCAGGCGCTGCAGCCGTCCGGACGGCTGCGTATCAATGCGCCGCCTACAGCGCGCGTTATCCACAGGTGGAGCTTGACCTGCAGTTGTCCGACCGCCTGGTCGACATGGTCGAGGAAGGTTATGACCTGGCCATCCGCATCATCCGCCAGCCGGCCCCGAACCTGATTGCCCGGCACCTGGGGCAAGTCCACATCCGCCTATGCGCGGCACCCTCCTACCTGGCCCGACGCGGCACTCCTACCACCCCGCAGGATCTGGCCACGCACGAATGCCTGACCTACACCTACTCCGCCGCCGGCGAGGCACTGCAGCTGCTGGGACCAGAGGGCGACGTCAGCATCCCCGTACAACCGCACCTGCGCGCCAACAATGGCGAGGTACTTCGCGAGGCTGCCATCGCCGGCATGGGCATCATCGCCCAACCCGACTTCATCATCGACCAGGCACTTGCCGACGGCCGCCTCATGCCGGTACTGCCGCAGTGGGAAGTACCGCCGATCGGCATCTATGCGGTCTACACCAGCCGCAGCCACCTTGCACCCAAGGTGCGCAGCTTCATCGACTACCTGGTCGAATGCCTGGACGAGGACGCCGACCGCTCAGTTTGAGCGGCTGTCTGCCAGCATCGCCAGTACCTGCTGCAGCGGCATCGGCCGGCCCAGCAGGTAGCCCTGCACCTGGTCGCAGCCATGCGCGGCCAGCCAGCGCCGCTGGCCCTCGGTCTCCACGCCTTCGGCGATCACCGACAAGCCCATGCTGTGGCCCAGCGACAGCAGCGCACGACAGATGGCGGCGTTGCGCGGATTGGTTTCGACATCACTGACAAAACCGCGGTCGATCTTCAGCGAATCCAGCGGCAGATGCTGCAGGTAGGACATGCTGGAGAAGCCGGTACCGAAATCATCCAGCGCCACGCCCACGCCATTGGCATGCAGGTGGCCCAGGGTCTGCAGTGCCTGGGTCGGATTGCGCATCAGCACGCTCTCGGTGAGCTCCATCTGCAGCGCACCGCGGGCCAGGCCGTGGTCCTGCATGGCACGGCTGAACTCGCCGACCAGGTCGCTGTTGAACAGCTGCACAGCAGAGACGTTCACCGCGATCGGCAGGTGCTGCCAACCCGCTGCAGACAACTGTTTCTGCGCGCGTGCGGCAGCGTGGATCACCCAGCGACCGAGCGCGATGATCAGGCCGGTGTCTTCGCACAGCTGGATGAAATCAGCCGGCGCGATGAAGCTGCCATCGGCCTGCGGCCAGCGCAGCAAGGCCTCCAGCGCCACCGGGCTGCCCTCGGAGGCATCCATGATGGGCTGGAAGTGCAGCAGGAATTCGCCGCGGTCGATGGCCATGTGGATGCGACCGGCCAACTGCAGCCGCTCGGTGTAATGCGCCGCCATACCCGTATGGAAGTGCAGCAGCGCCACACCGGTTTCACGCGCAGCGTGCGCGGCCTGTGCCGCGCGGCCCAGCACCTGCTCGGCCAGTTCGCCGTCCCGCGGGCAGCTGGCCACGCCGATGCGTGCTTCCAGCTGGTGATAGGTATCGCGGCCGCGGATGGGCTCGGCCACCGCCGCCAACAAGGCGTTGAGCGCCATCTGTGGGTCGCCCTCGCCTTCGATCGCGAGCACGAAGTCTTCGGCCGGCTGGTGCGCCAGCAGGCCATGGCGGGCGGCCAGCCCGCCCAGCCGCACCGACACCGCGCGCAATGCCTCTTCACCGGCATCACGTCCCAGGGTATCGGTGATCATCTGCAGGCCACGCAGTTGCACATGGGCGATGGTGTAGCCGCGGCTGCCCGCATCCAGGCGCTCGGAAAGCGCGCGCACGGTCAGCAGGCCGGTGCCGGCATGGTGACTGGCGCGGTAGGCCAGCTCGTTCTCGTAGCGCAGCCGCTGGCTGACATCTTCGGCCAGCACCAGGCAGGCATTGCGGCCGGCAAATTCCAGCTTGGCGAAATGCGCCTGCACGTGGAAGGCACTGCCGTCCTTGCGCAGGTGGGTGCTGATCTGCAGCCCCAGCAGATCACCACTCAAGGCACGGCCGGCGGTCTGGCGGATCTCATCCCATTCCGCTGCTGGACGGATGTCGAGGATGGACATCGCCAGGAACTCTTCGCGGCTGTAGCCGTATTGATCGATCGCAGCCTGGTTTACTTCGAGGAAACGCAGGGTGATCAGATCGAAAATCCAGAACGGCGCCGGGTTGCGATCGAACACCAGCCGGAACTGGCGCTGTGCCTCCTGCGCGCGCGCCTCGGTGGTGACCCGCTCGCTGATGTCGACCACCGCGCCGGCCAGGCGCTTGCTGTCACCGGCATCGTCGACCAGCTCACCGCGCGCGGACAGCCAACGCAGCGAACCGTCGCCACTGCGCAGCCGGAACATCGCGTTCAAGGCGCCCTTGCCGGCCAAGGCACGCACCAGCATGTCGTTGAGCCAGGCGCGGTCTTCCTCGTGCACCCGCGTCAAGAACCCTTCCAGCGAAGTGCTGCGCCCCGGCAGGCCCAGCATCTGCTGGGTCAGCGCCGACCAATACACGATCGGCCGTTCGCCATGGATGGACCAGGTACCCACCTTGCCAACTTCGTGGGCCAATGCCAGCTCGGCATTGCCGGCCTGCAATTCCTCGCTGAGCTGCTGCTGGTGTCGGGCACTGCGGTCAACCCGATACAGCAGGTAGGCAAACCCGGCCAGATACAGCAGATAGATGCCAATGGAGGCATACAGCAGCAGATACCAGCCAGCCATCACCTCGCGGTAGGACAACGAGGCGTACAGACTCAACGGGAAGTCGGTGGGCACGCTGACCGCGGCGATGCGGCGCTGGCCGTCGAAAGGACTGGTTACCACACCGCGCTTCAATACCGTCGGTGATGGCGGCAGCACCCGCATCGGCTTCGCCAGCGGCCTGCCCACCAATCGTTCCGGTTCCCGGCTATGGGCCAGCAACTGCCCGTAGCGGTTACCAATGGACGCAGTGCCATCGCGGCCCAGATCCAGGCCGCTGACAACCTCCTGGAAGGCCCCCAGCCGCACCCGTGTCAGCAGCCACTGATCGGGCTGCACCTGCAAGGCCGCACGCAGCACCCAATGCTTGTCCGCGCTCTGCTCCAGGGCACCCAGAAACAGGCCACCGTTGAGCAGACGGTTTTCCGGAACCACCCAACTCTGCAACGTGAGATCGCCCACTCCTGCCGACAGCGGCACACCGCGATCATCCACCAGGGTAATGGAGGCAAGGTCCTGGTTGCGCTCCAGCACGCCGCGCACGCTGGCCTCAAACAAGGCAGGTGCCTGCTCAGGCACCTGTCGATAGAACTCCCGGGTGTCGCTGGCGGTGCCGCGCAATGCGCGTTCCCAGGTAACCAGCTGCGCGCGCAGCAAGCGGCTGCTGCCACTGGCCAGCGCCGCCGACTGCCGCTGCGCGGCCTCGAGCCGACTGTTGCGGTCGTTCCACAACATGCTGATCATGCCGCCTGCCAACAGCAAGCCCACTGCCACACCGGCAATGATCATGACCCGCAATGGATGAGCCGGCGTCCGAGTCACCGGTGAATCCAACGTATCAGTAGACGGAAAGCTGGCATTGCGTATGTTGGTCCTGGCATCACTACAACTAGGAACCGGCAGGTGGGGACCTGCAACGGTCGCATGCGAACACCACATACTCCACCCTGCGAATGTCTCCCCAGACACCACGTGCAGCGCGTTCGCTCAAGCATGCAGCACAATCACCGTCGGCGTGAAGAGTGCGTGACCAATTTTCTCGCATTCCCCGCACTTGTGCACATCCGTCAAGTGCCAGAATCAATATCTTTGTGAACGGGGTTCGAGGTCTAGACTTGTCATACACATCCTCTGGATACCGTCATGGCTTTGCAACGTTCTCTCCTGGTACTGGCAATCGGCACCGCACTTGCCCTCAGCGGCTGCGCAAAGGACGCCAGCGCGCCCGCCACTGATACCAGCGCGACACCCGCACCCGCCAGCAGTGCTGCCAAACCGCAGCTGGGCAGCTTTGGCTTTGATGCCGACGGCATGGACCGCAGCGTCGCTGCCGGCGACAACTTCTACGACTTCGCCAATGGGCAATGGGTGCAGCGCACCGAGATACCCGCCGATCGCTCCAGTTATGGCAGCTTCAATGTGATCGCAGAGAAAACATTGGCCGATACCCGCGCCATCATGGAAGAAGCCGGCAAGGCCAATCCCGGCGAAGTCCGCAAGATTGGTGACTATTACGCCGCATTCATGGACGAAGCCGGCATCGAAGCACGCGGCATCGCGCCGGTGCAGCCGGCTTTGCAGGCCATCGCCGGCATTGCCGACAAACCGGCATTGGCAAAGGCCCTGGGTGCCAGCCTGCGTGCCGACGTGGACCTGCTCAACGCCACCAACTTCTACACGCCGCATCTGTTCGGCGTGTGGGTATCGGTGGATCTGCTGCAGCCCGATCGCAACGCGCCCTACCTGGTGCAGGGCGGCCTGGGCATGCCCGACCGCGACTTCTACCTGCAGGACGGCCGCATGGCCGAGCTGCGCAAGGCCTACGAGGGCTATGTAGCCAAGCTGCTGGAGTTGTCCGGTGACAAGGACGCGGCCGCCAAGGCGGCGCGCATTGTCGCGCTGGAAACCAAGATCGCCCGCGCCCACGCCACCCAGGAAGAAACCAACGACGTGCAGAAGGGCGCAAACGCCTGGAAGCAAACCGACCTCACCAGCAAGGCACCGGGCATGGATTGGAAGGCCTTCCTGGAAGGCGCCAACCTGGGAGCCCAGCAGGACTTCATCGTCTGGCAGCCGAAGGCCGTGGCCGGCCTGTCCAAACTGGTCGCCAGCGAGCCGCTGGATGTGTGGAAGGACTACATGGCCTTCCACGCGCTGGATGAGGCAGCCACCTACCTGCCCAAGGCCTTCGCCGATGCCCACTTCGCCTTCCATGGCACTGCGATGAGCGGCACCCCACAGCAGAGCGATCGCTGGAAGCGTGCGGTGGCCGAGACCAACACCGCCGTTGGCGAGGCCGTTGGCAAGATCTACGTCGAGCGCCACTTCGATGCCGCCACCAAGGCGCGCGCCGATGAAATGGCCAGGAACATCATCGCTGCCTTCGCCAAGCGCATCGATGCGCTGGAATGGATGTCACCGGAAACCAAGGCGCACGCCAAGGCCAAGGTTGGCGGACTCAAGGTGGACATGGGCTACCCGAGCAGGTGGCGTGACTACAGTGCACTGGAAGTGAAGGCGGACGATGCACTCGGCAACGCCCAGCGCGCCTCGTTGTTCGAATACCAGCGCAACATCGCCAAACTCGGCAAGCCGGTCGACCACAGCGAATGGGCGATGCTGCCGCAGACCATCAATGCGATGAACGTGCCGCTGGAAAACCGCCTGGTATTCCCTGCAGCCATCCTGCAGCCGCCGTTCTTCGACGGCGCCGCTGATGATGCGATCAACTACGGCGCCATCGGTGCGGTGATCGGCCATGAGATCAGCCACGGTTTCGACAATGCCGGCGCGCTGTTCGATGAGACCGGCAAGCTGCACAACTGGTGGACGGCGGACGACCTGAAGAAATTCAACGCCGCCGGTGATGCGCTGGCGATGCAGTTCGACAGCTACGAGCCGTTCCCGGGCGTACACGTCAACGGTCGCCTGACGCTGGGTGAGAACATCGCCGATGTCGCTGGTCTTGGTACTGCGTATGACGCGTATCGGCTGTCACTGCAGGGCAAGCAGGAACAGACGCTGGAAGGTTTCACGCCGGACCAGCGTTTCTTCCTTGGTTTCGCCCAGGCCTGGCGCAGCAAGACGCGTGAACAGGCACTGCGCAATTCACTGCTGACCAATGTGCATGCACCGGGCCAGTTCCGTGCACTGACCGTGCGCAACGTGGATGCGTGGTACCCGGCGTTCGAGGTCAAGGAAGGCCAGAAGCTGTATCTGGCACCTGAGAAGCGGGTGAAGGTCTGGTAAATGGAACCCCCTCCCTTTCGCGCAGCGAAGGGGAGGGTTGGGGAGGGGGCGCTGTTCTGCTGGCGGAAGTGCCGAGCCATGCTCGGCAAGAGACATTCCCGATAAAGCCCCTGCCGAGCATGGCTCGGCACTACGCCGGATCAGGCCAAGCCGAAAGCACCGCAGGGTCCTGTCCTACCCGCTTGCAGGCCCGCGTCGAAATGCCATCGTTCAAGGCAATCCGGAACAACGGCGCCACGCTGCGCAGCACCCGCGCCGCCACCACCGATTGCAACTGCTGGCCGCGACTACGGCCGAGCAACTGCACCGCCCACTCCGGCAACAAGGCCGCACCGGCGGCGAGAAAGACATCGCGCGACACGCCCGGCAATGGCACTGGCAGACGCACATCGCTGAGCACCTCCAAGACCTCACGCGAGCGCTCATCCACGCTCAGCTGCGACTGCTGCGCCTGGAAGTACTGGCGCACCTGCGCCTCACTGGCTGGCACATCACGTGCGCCCAAGGCCTCGGCCACGCGTCGATACTCGTCGTAATAACGATCAGCGATGGCAGTCGGCACCTCGCGGCAATAGCGCCGGCAGCCTTCCAGAAAGCCGTAGGCTTCGGTGACGTGCACCCAGGTCAACAGTTGCGGATCATCAGCGGCATACGTGCGGCCATCGGGCAGCGTGCCCACCACCTGCGCATGAATACGCCGAACCTTGCTGATCAGCTTCTCGACCTCGGCTACCGGTGCATAGCTGGTACCGGCGACAAAGCTGGTGGTACGGCGCAGCCGCCCGACCAGGTCTTCACGGAAATTGGAGTGGTCGTAAACGCCAGCCAAGGCACGCGGGTGCAGCAACTGCAGCATCAACGCGCACAGGCCACCGGCCAACATGCCGGGGAACTCGGAATGGATACGCCAGGTAACACTGCCCGGCCCGAACCAGCCCGGGTCAGCCAGCGGCGTGTCGTATTCAACGCCGTTCTGGTTACGTGGAAAGGCGTCCAGCACCCAGCGACGGATATGGGCGGTGGCGGCGGCAGAGACGGGGCTGAACAGGGATGACATGGTGCCTATCGTACCGGTCCGGCTGCGCAGCTGGCTTGCTTGAGCCGCCGATCCGGCAACCGTACAGCCGCCGTCAAGCCCCGGTGCCAGCGCCAGGCGTCCCATGTGCGAATGCAGCAGAGAACTCGAAAAAAACTGAAACGTCCTTCGGCTTGGACGATGACGCACCGCAAAAAATCCGCGCTGTCAGGGTGTCACGGTAAACACCGCCGGTCGGTTCTTCGCACCGCCCCCATTGCCAAGTGCGACGAAAGTGCTAGAACTG
This sequence comes from Stenotrophomonas sp., assembly GCA_003248565.1. Taxonomy (GTDB): domain Bacteria; phylum Pseudomonadota; class Gammaproteobacteria; order Xanthomonadales; family Xanthomonadaceae; genus Stenotrophomonas. The sequence goes on along the minus strand of QFOV01000144.1, from coordinate 935 downwards.
AGCCTGCCTGACCGCACCAACCTGCATCCGTCGCTCGTTCCAGCAAGTATCTGCAAGGAGCTCAACATGATCGCACTGTTCAAAGGTTTGGGATTGCTGCTGCAAGACAACGAGCTGTACAACAGCCCGTTCGAGAAACAGGTCGATCATTGGAAAAACCTGAGCGATCAGCAGATACGCGAGGAAGTGTCGGTGCTGGCCAAGGCCAAGTGCCAATGGCTGATGGCCTCGATCGTGCTTTGGCAGGCATCGTCACTGCTGATTCTTGGCTTGATCACCAATTACCTGTGGCGCGATGACTTCCATATCACCTTCACCCGCGTGGTGATCGTGCTCGGCTCATGGGTATCGATCCTGTTCGTGATCTGGTTCATGGCCAACATGTTCGACCACACCGCCGGTTTCGAGCGCTGGATGAAGGCCTTCAACAGCCGCGCCCGCATCAGCTCCGATGCCGACAGCGTGGATGAAGTGGCCGAGGCGCTGGAAATGGCCGAGCACTACCCGGAAGTCCTGGACTACAAGCAGGCCGTCACCAGCACCCGCGAGCTGCGTCATGAGGACGTGCGCATCATGCGTGAACTCGGACGCATGCGGCAGCATTCGGAACTGGTCGGCAAGCTCAATCACATCGGTGACGATGGCTTGCGGCTACAGCCTGCGTTCTGAACCAGTCGCACGCTTTGAAACCCATCGCCGCGCTCGTCGCGGCGATTTCATTTCTGCAGGGTTACCTGCTGGGAATACCCTTTGGGCAAGCCACTCAGCTGACGGGTGGTGCCAACCACGACGACAAACTCGCCCAGGCTTTCACGCCGGCACAGCTGTGCATCGGCTGCACCACTGCAATGCTCGCGGTACAGCAGATAATTGCAGCGACCACTATCACTCTGCAGGCACTGGAAGCGACTGACACCGTTGACCACGGTGGTGCG
>QFOV01000143.1 GCA_003248565.1 Stenotrophomonas sp. | reverse complement strand
TAGACCAGCCGCTTGCCAAGCATGGCCCGGTAAAGGTCGTTGCCCAGGTCGTAATGCCGCTTGCCGACCTCGTAGCTGCCCTGCCCGCTCTGCAGGTTGAACAGCTTGGCCTTGAGCGCGTCCCAGACTTCACCACTGCCATGCACGCGCTCGTCCAGTCGCGCATCCAGCAGGTGGGTGAGCAGGCCATCCAGCGAATGCGCCTGCCACCAACCTTCCATGTAGCTCTCGCCCAGACCGAGCGAGCCGTCGGCCAGCACCCGCGCATAAAAGCGCGGGTCGAGGATGTCCAGGTCCTGCGGCCTGTCACCGCCGGGGGTGATATCGGCCTCCTGCAGCAGTGCTTCCACACGTCGTTGCAGCCCTGCATCCATCACTGACCTCCTGTGTTTCAGGGGCGTGCGAACAGCCCCTGGTAAGCCGCCGCCACATGTGGCAACAACACGGCCGCAGGCACGTCCACCGTCTGCGTGCCATCCGAGTACGGCCCCACCTGGTAGGGCGGGAACACGAAGCGCAGCGCTGAGATCTTGCCGGCCGCATCCAGCACGGGCTGGAACTGACCGAAGTTGGTGGCGTCGGCGGTGGTGCCTTCGTCGATCATCTTGGACAGGTTGCGGACCTGGGCCTGCTGTTCTTCCGGCGACATGTCCTCGCCCTGCGCACGCACGGTGGCCTGCTCCAGCAGCTTGTCCTCGGTGAAATCGCTGATCGCCTGCCAGCCCTTGGTCGTGGTGATCAGGTCTTCTGCCTTGAGCAGTTGCTGCTGCTCGGGCAGCCATACAAAACGGGCTACCAACGGCTGGCCGTGGGCGCCACCGGTGTAGCTGCTGCCATCGGCCGAAACCGCGACAACCGCCGGTGATTCCACCAGCATGTCGAAGGCCAGTGACAATTCATACGGGGCGGTGGGCTTGTCATTGCCCAGCTCGGACACCGACTTCAACAGGTCAGCCTTGGCATGGCCTGCATAATCGCTCAGCGCATTGGCCAGACCCGGGTACTTGGCCGCTGCCGGTGGGTAGCTGATACCAATGACATAGCTTGGGGTGTTTTCAATCACATCGCGCAGATCAGCTGCCGCAGGTGCGACCGCAACCGGTGCCTGCACCGGTTCCGCGGCCGGTGCGACCGGCGCACCTTGCTCATCCTGCTTGCAACCAGCCAATGCCAGCAGCAATACCGCTGCGGCAGACGATCCCCGTACCAACCTGTTCATGCCCTTTGATCCCTTGGAGGTGTGTGCGGCCGCCCGGTCGGGCTTGGCCATGCCAGCGAATTATCCCAGCAGGTCTGCATATTCGCCATGACGTTGCATGAAAGCTGCGGCATAAGCGCAGGCCGGTATCACCTTCCAGCCTGCAACGCGTGCATGCTCCAGCGCGAACCGGGTCAATGCCGCGGCAACACCACGCCCGCCGATGGCCTCGGGCACCCCGGTATGGGTGATGACCATCACGCCGCCGTCCAGTTCGTAATCCAGCACCGCGCGCTGACCATCAACCAGGGTCTGGAAGCGGCTTGCAGCCGCGTCATGTTCGATATCTGGAACGGGTGGTTTGCTCAAGCTCATGATGACTCCTGCGGAACGCGGTGGACTTGGTGAAAGCGACGTGATGACGCGTGCTACCGGTCGGAAGCGCCACTTTGCGTCACTTTCCGACATCGGCGCCAGCAGCGCCACTGCCATCAAAGCATGGACTGCGTCTCAAAAGCTGGCACGAGATTTGCTGCGTATACCCGCAAACAACAGCTGACAGCCGAGGTGTCCCGTGTTCGACAACGACCGCACGATGCAGATCCCGTCCAACGACCATGACTCCACCCTGCTGGAAGGCCTGTTCCAGTTGGCCGTCGCTGGCGACACTGACGGCTGGGAATTCAAGAAGATCGACAACGAAGTCTATTCGCGTCTGCTCGACAGCTACGCCGCCTGAGCCAGCCGCCGGCGTTTACGCGTGCGGCGCGTCCAGGGCGCAGCTGCCATGAACGAAACGGGGCCGCGACGACACGATGCGCGCGGCCCCCGGCATGAGGGGCGATACAGCCCCCAGCTCCCTCTCCGCTGATCAGAAGCGGAAAGTAGGATTCATCAGACTCTGCAGGAAGTGCTGCAGCAGCTCCGGCTCCATGATCAGCATGAACATCACACCGAAAGCGGCACCGGCAAGGTGCGCGCTGTGATTGACGTTGTCCCCGCCCTTCTTGTCCATCCAGATGCTGTAGCCGACGTAGAACGCGGCATACAGAATGGCCGGCGCCGGGATGAACATGACCAGGATCAGCTTCCACGGCGCGATCAGGATGTAGGCAAACAGCACAGCCGACACCGCCCCTGAAGCACCCAGACTCAGATAGTTCGGATTCTTCTGGTTCTTCAGGTAGGTCGGCAGGATCGATACCACCAGCGCCGACAGGTAGAACAGCGGATAGACCCACCACTGCCCGGTGGTACCGAGCATGATGACCTCGATCGAGCGGCCGAAGAAGTACAGGGTCACCATGTTGAATAACAGGTGGCCGAAATCAGCGTGGATGAACCCATAGGTCACCAGCCGGTCGTACTGCTTGTGCTTGTCGATCGCCGGCGGCCACAGGATCAGCCGATCAGCCAGCTTGCGGTTGTTGAACGCCATCCAAGACACCAGCGCGGTGATGGCGATCAGGATCAGGGTTATCGGTCCTTGCATGTTCAAACCGCCCGGTAGTAGTCGACCATCTTGTAACGGCGCGCGTAGATGCCGAACGCCAGCGCCGCGATGAAGGCAAAGCCAGCGAAGAAGAACATCAGGAACGCCGTTTCGCTCAAGCCGGTACTGGCAATACGGTCGGTGACTGCGTGGTTGCGCACCGCCGCGTTGGACAACAGCACCCACAGGTTACCGATGGTGGTGGTCAGGTTCCAGAAGCTCATCACCACACCCTTCATGGATGCCGGTGCCTGGCTGTAGGCGAACTCCAGACCGGTGGCCGAGACCAGCACTTCACCGAAGGTCAGCAGCGCATACGGCAGCACCTGCCAGAAGATCGACATGGCATCACCACCGTCCATCACCACCTGGATGCCACCCACCACGATCCAGGCCAAGCCGCTGAAGGCGATACCAGCGGTCATGCGCCGCAGCGCGGTCGGCTCGAAGCCGAAGCGACGCAGGGCCGGGTACAGCACCAGATTGTTGAACGGGATCAGGATCATCACCAGCAGCGGATTGAGCGCCTGCATCTGCGAGGCGGTGAACCAGCTGGGCATGCTCATCTGCTGGCCCTGCAGCACCCAGGTCGAGGCCTTCTGGTCGAACAGCGAGAAGAACGGGGTGGTCAGGGCGAAGATCACCAGCACCTTCAGCACAGAACGCACGCCCTCGACAGCCGCCTCCGGGTGCACGCCGCGGGCGCGGTCCAGCTGCAGCATGGTGCCGCCGCCAATACCGGCCAGCACCGAGACCAGCGCCAGACACAGACAGATCACGATGCCCAGGCTGGGCACCAACGCGAACGAAGCCAGCGCCAGCACCACGCCCAACACCGCCACCACCAGACCCATCCGGCCCTGGCCCGGGGCTTGTGCCAGCAGCGCGGTACGCACCACGTTGGCGAAGGAATGCGGGTCCTTGGGCGGCAGCGGCACCAGTACGTAGCGCTTGCGTCCCAGCCAGAACACGAAGGTGGCCACGAACATCAGGATGCCGGGAATACCGAACGCCCACTGCGGGCCGAGGTTCTTCAGCGCCAGCGGAATCAGCAGCGAGGCGAACAGCGAGCCGAAATTGATGATCCAGTAGAACGCGTCAAACACGATCTTGGCCAGGTGCTTGTTGCCCTGGTCGAACTGGTCACCCATGAACGAAGCCACCAGCGGCTTGATGCCACCTGCGCCCAGCGCGATCAGGCCCAGGCCCAGGAAGAAGCCCTGGCGGTTGCCCTCGAACAAGGCCAAGCACAGATGGCCGACGCAGTAGATCAGGCTGAACCAGAGGATGGTGTGGTACTTGCCGAAAAAGCGGTCGGCCAACCAGCCACCGAGCAGCGGGAAGAAATACACGCCGATCATGAAGCTGTGCATGATGTCCTTCGCCTCGCCAGCACGGCCTTCGGCGGTGATCTCCTGCAACAGCAGCGAGGTGATCAGGAACTGCACCAGGATGTTGCGCATCCCGTAGAAGCTGAAGCGTTCGCACGCCTCATTACCGATGATGTAGCCGATCTGGCGCGGCATCTTTGCCTTGGGGTTCGGGGCTGCTGCCACGTCGTTGGTCGTCATCTGCGGGCGATCCGTGAATACAAAGGTTGCAAGCGTAACGCATCAAGCCGCCCGCCAGACCGGTTCAGCCCAGCAAAACACCTACCGCCTGCACCAGCAAAACCTCAGTGCCAGCGCATGCACGCCCCTTCCACGCGGAAAGCATTAGCATGACAGCCCCTCATCTTGAGGCGTTGCAATGCTGCGCTGGGGCTGTTTTGGACTGCTTGTCCTGTCATTTGGTGTCATGGCCGAGCCGGTGTTGCCGGTCATCAAGGTAGCCAACCTGCGTCTCCCCGACAGTGGTGAGATCTGGACCGGCCAGCGCGACCGGATCGCCGCACTGATCCAGGACCTGCGGCCGGACGTGATCGTGGTACAGGACGTGCGCCAGCTGGCCAACATCCCCAACCCTGCCTGCTGGCTGGGCAGCCGCCTCAAGTACAGCTGTGATTTCGTCAGCGCCGACCGCCCCAGCCAACCGGTGCGCCGCGGCAATGCGGTACTGACCCGCCTGCAGGCACAGCAGGACGGCATCACCCTGCTGCACGGCGACGACGCCCCCACTGCCGCCGGCATGCAGCGCCTGCAGCTGCAACAGGCGCAACTGAACATCTACGCCGCCAGCATGTGCCCCGGCGACAACAATCCGGTCGCACGCGGCCATCAGGCTGCCGACCTGCGCTCATGGATGGATGCCACGGCTGATGGCCTGCCGTCGCTGATCATCGGTGACTTTGCTGCGCCCACCGAGGAGCTAGTCCGGCAACTGCCGGGGTATCAGCCCGCACGCAGGAATCCGTCCAACCGTCGAGGCGATGCCCGCCTCGCAAGCGATGCGCAGCATGGGCTGGATGTGCTGTACCAGGTCCGCAGCTTCGCCGACATCACCCAGCAGGCGATCCAGCTACCCGCCACTGACGCGCAATCCGCACCCGAGCCACTGGGCATGATGGCAACGCTGCGCATCACCCGCCTCCCCGCCGCCGATGACGCCGAGCAACCCTGACGCAGCAGTTGCCGATGGTCGCTTGCGGGAGCGGCGTCAGCCGCGAAGCTGGAGCGTCATCAGGTTGCCAGTTTGGCCGCAGCCGGAGCAGTTCCGGCTTCGCGGCTGACGCCGCTCCCACAACATCGGGTTCGCGGCGCCATCAACGACAAAGGCCGGGCTATGCCCGGCCTTTGTACTGGCGACCGCCCCGACATGGGGCGACCGCCTCAGGTCACCGCTATCAGGCAATCGCTTCCTGGTAACGACGCTCGACCTCGTTCCAGTCGACCACGTTGAAGAACGCGCCAATGTATTCCGGGCGACGGTTCTGGTACTTCAGGTAATAGGCATGTTCCCACACGTCCAGCGCCAGGATCGGAGTGTTGCCGTCCATCAGCGGGCTGTCCTGGTTGGCCGAGGACTCGACGACAACCTTCTTGTCCGGGGTGACGCTCAGCCACGCCCAGCCGCTGCCGAAACGGGTCAGCGCGGCCTTGGTGAAGGCTTCCTTGAACTTCTCGAAACCGCCCAGCTGCGATTCGATGGCCTTGCCCACGTCACCGACCGGCTCGCCGCCGCCATTGGGCGACATCACGGTCCAGAACAGCGAATGGTTGGCATGGCCGCCACCGTTGTTGCGCACCGGGCCCTGCAGGTTTTCCGGCAGCGACTTGGTCTTCTTCACCAGCTCATCAACCGGCAGATCGGCGTATTCAGTGCCTTCCAGCGCAGCATTGACGTTGTTGATGTAGGTCTGGTGGTGCTTGCTGTGGTGGATCTCCATCGTGGCCGCATCGATATGCGGTTCCAGGGCGTCGTAGGCGTAAGGCAGCTTGGGCAGGGTGTAAGCCATGAGGGATCTCCTTTGGATAGCCGGTTTCTGTGTCTGGTCGAAAAACCAGACGGTGCGCTATCAATGGTAGGGACGATGCAGCAACTTACCAAGGGTGTTGTAGAGGAAACTTTGTCCCGCGTTTGGGCGATGGACACCGCAGGGGCGATCTGCGCGATCGTTGTTACCGTTGCGTGAAGCCAGCCTACTGAACCATCTGTTCAACAAACCCGCTGTCATGGCGTGATAATCGTCACCTGTTCCGGAATTTTCCTACTGCCCATGCGCAAGCCCTTACTCCTGGTCGTCGCCATTGTCCTGCTGATCGGCGGACTGTGGGGCATGCGCGTGCTGCAGCAACCTGCGCCGCCGCAGTTCGCGCCGTCGCTGTCGCAGGATTTGCCTGTAGCGGCCGAGACCAGCCAGAACGGACGTAGCGACGAACGCAGCAAAGATCCGCTCCCGGCTTTCCTGCCGGCAGAAGCGCGCGCGACCATCGACTTGATCCAGCGCGGCGGACCGTACCCGCATCGCCAGGACGGCAGCACCTTCGGCAACCGCGAGCGCCAGCTGCCACAGCGCCCGCGCGGCTATTACCGCGAATACACCGTGGATACACCCGGTCTGAGCCATCGTGGCGCCAGGCGCATCGTCACCGGCGGTGACCCGCCGGATGCCTGGTACTACACCGACGACCACTACGAGAGCTTCCGCAGCTTTGAAGTCCCCGCCAGGAGTACGCCATGAGTGACAGCGGTTTCGATATGGGCCTGGAGGATGTCAGCCAGGCCGGCGTCTACGGCGTCGGCGATGGCGACCTTGGTGGCTTGGCGGCGGTTGCACGCGATGCAGGGCTGCGTGTGTGCCGCATCGACCTGGAAGGCTGCGCCGACAAGCGCACCTTGCTGATGCGACTCGGCACGCAACTCGACTTCCCCGCAGGCTGGAGCCGAAACTGGGATGCCCTGTCCGATGGCCTGCGTGACCTGTCCTGGTTGCCGGCCAACGGCTATGCATTGCTGTTCAGCGATGCCAACGACCTGCGCCAGGGCAGCCCAGCGGACTTCGATACCTTGCTGGATGTGCTGTCCGAAGCCTCGGCCAGCTGGGCCGAGCACAACGTGGCGTTCTGGGCCTTTTTGGAACTGCCCGGTGGTGGCGAAGAGGCAGGCGGCGAGGACGAGGAAGAGTGATCTTCAGCGGGTGGTCTGCAGCCATTGCGCCAGGCCATCCAACTGCTGCGCCTGGACCTTGTCCACCACCGGTGCCAAGGCGCTGAGGTCGTCTGGGCTATAGCCGCCAGCCCGGTAGCGCCACGTCACCCGGGTAGACGTACCTTCTGCCTGCAACGTCCATTCGGCGACGCCATGCAAGCCCATGCCCTGCATTGGCCCCAGCCCGCCGGTCATCCGCAGGGTTTTCTGCGGATCGACGAACACTACCTGCAGGTGCTGCGCCTGCTGTGCGCCTGCGCGTTCGCAGAAGCAGCCACCGGCACGGGCATCGATGGCGAGCGTTGCAGCCTTGCCCCACCAGCTGTGATCTTTCGGCCACCAATGATCGATATCGGCGGTCATCGCCTGCCAGACGCGCGCAGGCGTAGCAGCGACCTGGACACTGTTTTCGACGGTGAAGCCACCGGGTGTAGCGTCTTTGACTTCGGCGTAGGCCGGTAAGGCGAAAGCTGTTGCGAGCAGCAGGAGCGTATTGAGTCTGCGGTGCATGGCTGCTGCTCTTGTTGAATGGCATGAGCATGCGCGGAGCGTGGTTGGGCCGCAAGCGCTTGGGTTCATGGCGAAGAGCACCCCTCCCCAACCCTCCCCTGCACCTGCGGTGCAAGGGAGGGAGCGAAGCGCGGAGCACTCCATTCTGCCGAGCAGCTGAGCCCTCCCTTTCGCGCAGCGAAGGGGAGGGTTGGGAGGGGTGCGTTTGATCTTCGCAAAATGCGCGGCGGCTGGGGCACAGCAAAAAACCCCCTCCGCTGCGCCTTCGGCGCAGGGCTTGTAGTGCCGAGCCACGCTCGGCAGAAGCCTTCCCAGCAATCCATCGGCGCGGCAGCTGAACTCCGTGAAACCTGCGGATCAACAGCTCAAAGCACCCCTCCCCAACCCTCCCCTGCACCTTCGGTGCAAGGGAGGG
>QFOV01000142.1 GCA_003248565.1 Stenotrophomonas sp. | reverse complement strand
CACGCGCTTCAACGTGCGCTTGCAACAGCAGGCGCTGCAGTTGGCCGTGTTTGAAGGCGCGGTGGAAGTGAGGGCGGCGGGTCTGGTCAGCGTGGTCGAGGCGGGGCAACAGCTGCGCGTCGATGCTGCCGGCATCGGCCCGACCCAGCTTGCCGACCCGGGCATTGATGCATGGACACGCGGCATCCTGATGGCCGACCAGATGCCGCTTGCCGAACTGGTTGCCGAACTGTCGCGCTACCGCCCCGGCCATCTGGGCGTCGCACCGGAGATTGCCACTTTGCCGGTGGCCGGCGTATTCCCACTGCGTGACCCGGACGCCGCCCTGGCAATGCTCGAACGCAGCCTGCCGGTGCGCGTAAGCAGCAGTTTGCCGTGGTGGACAACGCTGCAACCGCTGCACTGATGCCGGCAGCGGCGGCGCGCTCATGCCGGGGCGAGTCGGGGCCGATGCGGTTTTTTTGCAGAACGTGGTTCCCTTTTTTTCGCCCTCGTCCGATCAACAGGGAAAGCATCGCTATTTCCTGTCCCCACGTTCGAGAGAAACCCATGCATCGCCTTCATCACTCCCAGGTGCCGATCCGCCGACAGCTGACGCTGGCGGTCTGCCTTGGCCTTGCCGTCGCCACCCTCGCTCCGCAGCAGGCAAGCGCGCAGCAGGCGTCGACCAAGCTGCAGCAGGCCAGGTCGTACACCATCCCGGCCGGGCCACTGACCAGCACGCTGAACCGCTTCGCGGGCGAGGCGGGCATCTTCCTGTCCGCTGCCGGCGAGCTGACTGCCGGTAAGCGCAGCCCTGGTTTGAATGGCAGCTACAGCGTGCCGCAGGCCCTGGATGCGCTGCTGGAAGGCAGCGAACTGGACTGGCGTATCGACGGTGACCGCGTCACCCTGCAGCGACGCGCAGCTGCAGCGGCTGGCGGCACCGCCATCCCGGCTGGCACGACTGCGCCGCAGACATCGACGCTGGCGGCACTGCAGGTCAACGGCACCTACCTGGCCCGCAACAGCACCGCCACCGGCTTGAACCTGGACCTGCGCGAAACCCCGCAGTCGGTCAGCGTGATCACTTCGGCGATGATGGAAGACCGCAGGATCGAGAACCTGGCCGATATCGTCGAGCACACCACCGGCCTGTCGATCAGCCGCTACGAAAGCAACCGCGGCAGCATGTTCTCGCGTGGTTCCAAGATCGAGAGCTACCTGATCGATGGCGTACCCACCACCATCGACGAGCAGTGGAGCGCCGGCGAAATCCTCAGCAATACCGCCATCTACGACCGCGCCGAAGTGCTGCGAGGCTCGGACGGCCTGATGGTCGGTACTGGCAGCCCTTCGGCAGTCATCAATCTGATCCGCAAGAAGGCCGACAGCCGCGAATTCACCGGCAGTGCCGCCGTCGAGTACGGCCGCTGGGACAAGCGTGGCGTGACTGTCGACCTTGGCGGCGCGCTGTCGCCCAGTGGCTCCACCCGCATGCGCGTAGCCGCCGACTACGACGAAGGCGACAGCCACATCGATCGCCTGCGCAACCGCAACCATGTGGTGTACGCCACGCTCGAGCAGGATATCGGCGAAAACACTCTGATCGCGGCGGGCATCAGCCAGCAGGACAACCATACCGACAGCCCGAGCTGGGGCGGCGCCCCGGCCTGGGCGCTGGGTGCCGACGACAAGGTCGAGCGCATCCGTGGCCTGCACCGCGGCCTCAACACCTCGCCGGACTGGTCGTACTGGGACAGCAGCTACCGCAACTGGTTCATCGACGCCGAGCACCGCTTCAATGCCGACTGGAAGGCCAGCGTGCGTGTCAGCCGTGGCCAGCGTGAGTCCGAGTCCAGGCTGGCGCTGTTCTATCCGTACCCGATCGACCCGAGCAACGGCAAATCGGTAATGGCGATGGAGCTGATGCCGGGCTTCGTCTACAAATTCCCGGTGCCGGGTTATGCCGGTGTCTACTGGGTGGACAGCGACAAGGATGCCGCCAGTGCGCGCGTCGATGGCGGCTTCGATCTGTTCGGTCGTCATCACGAAGTGCTGGTGGGCTACGACCACTGGAAGGAGCGGGTAGTGGCCGACGGTGCCCCGGGTACCGTCACCATCGCCACCACGCCGAATGTCTACGACTACAACGGCAGCGCGCCGTTGCCGAGCTTCATCGCCCGCCAGAACTACAACAAGCGCGAGGTCACCCAGAACGCGGTGTACGCGGTGGGCCGCTTCTCGCTGGCCGATCCGCTGAAGCTGATCCTCGGCGCACGCATGGTCGACTACGAAGTGGTCGACCTGAAGACGCCGGCCAACAGCTATTCGCTGGACAACGAAGTGGTGCCCTACGCCGGTCTGGTGTACGACATCAATCGCCAGATTTCCGCGTATGCGAGCTACACCAGCGTCTTCCAGCCGCAGAACTACCGTGATGCCGGCAACCGCCTGCTGTCGCCGATCGAAGGCAATACCTACGAAGTCGGTTTGAAGAGTGCTTTCCTGGACGGTCGCCTCAGCGCCACGCTGGCGCTATACCGCATGCAGCAGGAAAACGTCGCCACGTATGCCGGGCAGGTGCCGGAAGATCCGTCCAACCCGGGCGGTCCGATGCGTTCCAGCTACACCGGCATCGATGGCACGGTCAGCAAGGGCTTTGAAGCCGAAGTGGTGGGCGAGATCCTCGAGGGCTGGCAGCTCAGCGCCGGCTACAGCCGCTTCAAGGCCGAACAGGCCAATGGCAGCGACGTGAACACGGTGATCCCGCGCAAGCAGTTCAACCTGTTCACCAGCTACCAGTTGCAGGGCGCATTGCAGGGGCTGACCGTGGGCGGCGGCGTGCGCTGGCAGAGCCGCACGTTCGCCTGGCAACCGGCAGCGCAGGCGCTGGGCATTCCGGCATTGGAACAGTCTTCCTATGCCGTGGTGGACTTGATGGCGCGCTATCAGTTCACCCCGCAATGGTCGGCACAGCTCAACATCGGCAATGCATTGAACAAGTCCTACTTCGCACCGACCGATGACGGCATGCAGTTGTTCTGGCAGGCGCCGCGCAACGCCACCATCAACGTCCGCTATACGTTCTGAGCGTGCGCCGCCATCCGGCAGAGGTGCCGGATGGCGGCGTGTGCAGCGACCTCCTGCAGCAACGAGCCCTACATACGTGACTGGCACTTCCCGCACCTACCGTCTGAACCTGTGGCTGCATCGTTGGTGCAGCCTGCTGGCAACGCTTCCCTTCCTCGTGCTGTGCCTGACCGGTACGGTGCTGATCTTCCACGAGGAGATCGACGCGGCGATGGGGGTGATGCCTGCCGCGCCGGGATTGTCCGCTTCGCAGCGGCCCTTGGCCGAGTCGGTGGATGCGGTGCTGGCTGCCAGCCCGGACGAGAAGGTGATCTATCTTGGCCTTGATGCGGATCACCATCCGGGTTTGCTGCTGCTCAACACTGTCCCGCACGGTGACAGCGGTTTCGAGCGGGCGAAGCTGCAGTTCACCGATCTGGCAACCGCCGAACGCATGGATGCCAGCGCAGGGGATGGAACAACCTTGACCGGCTTCCTGCTGGAGCTGCATGCACAGTGGTTCCTCGGGCCGTTCGGCGAACTGCTCGGCGCCTTCTTCGCGTTGCTGGTGCTGGTGTCGTTGCTGTCCGGGTTGGTGGTGTATTGGCCGCATGCCAAGAAGGTGGCGTTCGGCCTGCTGCGGCGGGGCAAGGGGCCGAGGCTGCGTCAACTGGACCTGCACAACACCATCGGTGCGATCGTGCTGGGCTGGGCATTCGCCGTCAGCCTGACCGGCTTGCTGCTTGGCTTCGGTACCCTGGCGACCGGGCTGTGGTCGCAACAGCAGCTTGCACGTGTGCAGAGCATGCACACGGGCGCGCCCGTCGATCCACGCCATCCGCCCATCGATGCCGACCAGGCGCTTGCATCGGCGTTGACCGCAGCACCAACAGGCTGGCAGGTCAGTTCGATACTGTGGCCGGCCACGGACTTTTCCACGCCGCGCCATTACACCGTATTGGTGGCCGGCAGCGGCCTGGACGAGCGCTTGGTAAGGGTAGTGCTGGTGGATGCTGCCAATGGCGAGGTAGCGGGGACCGCTGAACTTCCCTGGTACCTCAAGGCCATCACCTTGTCCGAGCCACTGCATTTCGGTGACTACGGTGGCATGCCGCTGAAGATACTGTGGACCGCCTGCACCTGGTTGACCTTGTTCATCACCCTCAACGGTGCATGGCTGTGGTGGGACCGTAGGCGCAAGCGGAAGGTAAAGGCACGCGGCGATTTGAAGGAGGTGGCGCCATGACCGGCAAGCGCACGATCATCGTGACCACGGTGCTGGCGATCCTGAGCATGCTTGGCCTGATCGGCATGCTGGTGGTTGAAGGAGGCTGGGACCTCTTCTTCTTCCTGCTGTCGATCCTGCCCTTGCTGGTCGGCGTGTTTGCCTTGTGGCGAAGAAGAACCGTCCGTTGAAGCAGCACCAGACCGGCACCGCGTCGGCAGCCGATCAAAGCGAAGTGCGGATGTGTCGCACCGACACCTGCCATGCACGAGCTATCTTGATGCCGTCTCCAGGCTCAGCAATGCCTTGGACTTCTCATCTCCCTGCGCGGCAGCCTGTTCCAGCAGCGCAAGTGCAGCAGTCCGATCGCCTGCGTGGCCACGCTCCATGCGCATGACCGCTGCATTGTAGGCGGCAATCGCGCTACCGATGCCTGCTGCATGTTCAAAGCCTGCCAGTGCTTCGTCTGGGCAGAGCAGGAAGATGTCCTTGCCCGCAGCGGCCAGCATCTGCAGGTTCGCATCGTTTTCGGGGAGGACGTCCTGCGCCTGTGCAAACCAGCCAGCAGCCAGGGACACCAGCAACGCTTCGTCCTTCGGCAGGTAGTAGGAGCCGCCACCCTCGCGCAGCGTGAACGCCTGGCGGGTAGTGCGGCGCGAGCCGTCGCTGCTCAGCCAGAGGAACCCATCCTCACCACTGACGGGAACGCCGCCAAGCGCAGCGGACAGGCGCTGCGCCAGGGAAGGCGCACCAGGCGCGGGCGAAACGCCTGTCCACGAACCGATGAGTTCGACACGCTCCACTTTCCCATTGAGTGACGCCCGGCTTGAGGTTGCAAGTTCCTCAATGGTGAGGATCCGCATATCACCGTCATACACCCGCCACGGACTGGCATGCAGGCCGATGGTGAGGACATCATCGTTGTCGGGTATCGCGCCCATGTACTGATACAGCGCCTTCCCGGCGTAAATGCAGTGCTCCGGGTCCTGCTGCGGTGAACAGGTGGGCACCGTTACCGTACCGGATAGCGGAAGGTGGCTGTTCTCGCAGGCCTGCGCGGTCGGCACAAGCAGGCACAGCAGCAAGGCGGTGACCCTCATGCTGGCGTCCCCAGCGCGAAGTCGACCGCCGCATCAACATGGATCGCGGTTGAATCAAAGCCTGGAAGCGGCAGCTTGTCGGTCTCGAGGATCATGCAGATCTCGGTGCAGCCGAAAATCACCGAGTCGGCTCCCGAGGCCTTGGCCGCTTCCACCAGGGAGATCAGGGCTGCCCGCGATGCATCGAGCACCTTGCCAGCGCAGAGTTCGTCGAAAATGATGTTGTGCGTCAGCGTGCGGCCCGCATCGTCAGGAACCATGACGGATATCCCATGGGTCTGCATGCGAGCCTGGTAGAAGCCATGTTCCATCGTATAGCGGGTGGCGAGCAGCAGCGGCTTGCGGCAGCCGGCATCGAGCAGCCTGCGTGCAGTCTCATCGACGATATGCAGGAAGGGAATGCCGATGGCCTGTTGAACGACCGGGGCGACCAGATGCATGGTCACCGCGCCGATCATGATGCAGTCGGCGCCGGCCGACTCCAGGCGTCGGGCGATGGCTGCCAGATGGTCGCCGGCCTCCTCCCAGCGGCCTGCCTTCTGCAGGTCTACGATCTTCTGGAAATCGACCGAATACAGCAGGATCTGCGCTGAGTGCAGTGATCCCAAGCGGGTGCGGACCGCTTCGTTGATCAAGCGGTAATAGACCGACGATCCTTCAAAACTCATCCCGCCCAGCAAGCCGATCGTGCGCAGTTCCATTGGGTCACGTTTCCATTCGAGTTCAAAAGGGGGCATGCAGGTGCATTCGCGCGCCGCGGTCATCTGGATAGTAGCGTCTTCACAGCGCATGCAGGCCGAGGCTGCCGGCTGGCAGGGCTGGGGGCCGACAGGGAGTGCCTTGAATCATTGCGGGACGCACACTGCATCAGCTACTGGTCTCGGCGCCGCCGATTGCGTTGCCTGGTTTGCGTTGCACGCCGATTCGAGAGTGCGAGGCATCGCATCCAGCCGTAGCCAGCACTGCGGGCGGGATGAGGGTGGACAAGCTTCTCCCATGCGCAGAATAATCCTCGCCTGTACCAGGCTGGGACGAACATGATACGGAAGTCGATCATTGCGGGATCGTTGGCGGTTCTTTTGTCATCTGCAACGTGGAATGGCGGCGCACAGGCAGCGGAGCCGCCGTTGAAAGCGACGCAGGCAAGCACGCAAGGCAGTGCCGAGGTGGCACCGCTGGCGCTCCCTGATCTGCAAGGGGTAATGAAGGCGGTCCTGCGCCAGCAGGCGGATGTCGACGCACATCTGGCAAGCAGCCGCATGCCGCTGTATGTGTCCATCCGCGACCATGCAGGGAAGGGCATGATCGATCTGTCGCCGGAATCGATCCTGGCGCTCGAACATACCGGTTTCCTGCTCTTGCCTGGCTCAACCTGGCAGCCTCCATCGGACGACACACGCGTAGGGACTGCGATGCGGTTGAGCTTGGATACGCCTGCAAAGCGCCCCGATGGCGACTACGACGTAGCCTTTGGATACTGGTGTGGCAAGGCATGCTCATCGCAGTACGATGCCGTGTTGCGCCACGATGCCTCAGGTTGGCATGTGCTTTCCTCGGCGATGCGCTCGGTACCCTGAGGTGGCTGGGGCACATTGAGACTTCCGCGTTGGGCAGCACGGACATACCCACATGACCCACATGACCCGCATGGCCAAGGCCGCTGCATTCGCTGCATTCGCTGCGGCGCCAGGGCCAGCTCAGGAGTTGACCGATCATGAAAATCCGCAGCCTGTGGCTTGTCGGCCTGCTTCTCTTGCCCTTGCCATCTGTCGCGCAGAGTGGATGGGTGGACATGAAGGGAAAGCCGGTTCCCGAGACGGCCTCGGCAAAGTCCCGTGAGGGCTTCAGCGCCACCTTGGTGATTACCCCGGACCAGGACTGGCGGCAGAAGTGGGATGCACCACCCGAGACCATTCCACGCTTTTCCGAAGCGGATGAGGTTGGCACCGATGGCGAGCTCTTCATCCTCACGTTCCTGTCAAATCCGAAAGTCGACTCCGCGTCCGGAATGACCGACGTTGCATGCGATTTCGTCATTCTTCGCCCGGATGGGTCTTATTCGACCAGGGAACGCGATCTGCCGTGCTTCGCAGTGAAGCTGCAGGGTGACCCCAGGAACGTCTACCTGTCGACCGCAGCGTTGAAGTACGTGGCCGAACCCACGGACCAGCGTGGCGAGTGGGCCGTTTCGGTGACGGTGAAGGATCGGCTTCGTGGCGTTGAAATACCGCTGAATGCGTCTTTTGTCGTGCGGTGATCACTGGTGTTTCATTTGCGGCTGATGCTGCGTGGAACCCGGGCCAGCCCGGACACTACGAACGGCTGCCGTTGTTTGCATGCCCGACCTTACCGGGATCGCGCCGTTGCAAAGACGCAAGCCACCCTGCAGTGTGCATCGTACAAGGTGTATAGCTGGCCTGAAGCCGGGCATCGGCTAGGGTCACGCAGATGGAGGCATCAGTCGTGCTGAAGTACGGACCACCGGAACGAGTCCATGTGGAGAACGAGTGGTACGACGGGCCGCGGGCAGGCGTAGCGGACGTCGACGGTATTCCCCATCGTTTCAAGTCCATTTTCGACGAGGCAGAGGGCAGGTACCTCGAGACGTTCCTGGTGTGGCCAATAGACGAGAAGCTGGTAGCGCTCGAGGTTGAGCAGTGGCGCATTTTTGTGGAATGGAATGCGCTCTACGAGACTGCTGAGGTTGGTGTGGACTCACATCCAGGGCATGGCGGTCGTAGCAGGAGATGGGACGAGATTGAGGCACTGCTGACGTCAAGTCGATCGGAAGTTCCCGCGTTGGCTAGACGGGCCATTGCACAGCTCAGCTACATCGACGGAACAGCACGATATG
>QFOV01000141.1 GCA_003248565.1 Stenotrophomonas sp. | reverse complement strand
GGTCGGCGCCACCGACCAGAACGGCACCACCAATACCGACCGCACCAATTACTTCCAGAACGTGCCGACCACCGCGTTGGACATGGCGCTGTGGATGGAATCGGACCGCATGGGTCACCTGGTCGGCGCCATCGACCAGGCTGCCCTGGATGAGCAGCGCGGCGTGGTGCAGAACGAAAAGCGCCAGGGCGAAAACCAGCCTTACGGCCAGGTCTGGGACAAGCTGACCCGCGCCATGTACCCGGCAGGTCACCCGTACCACCACGGCGTGATCGGCTCCATGAACGATCTCAACGCCGCCTCGCTGGACGACGTCAAAACCTGGTTCCACACCTGGTACGGCCCGAACAACGCGGTGCTGGTGCTGGCCGGTGACATCGACGTGGCCACCGCCAAGGAAAAGGCCGCCAAGTTCTTCGGCGACATCCCGGCCGGCCCGACCATGGCGCAGCCGGCGGTGAACGTTGCGCAGCGCGCCGCCACCACCCGCGAAGTGATGACCGACAAGGTGCCGCAGGCGCGCATCTACCGTGCCTGGAACGTGGCCCAGGTCGGCACCACCGATATCGATCAGCTGGAGCTGTTCTCCTACGTGCTGGGTGGTGCCAAGTCCTCGCGTCTGGACCAGCGCCTGCTGCACAAGGACAAGCTGGTCGACAACATCAGTGCGATGACTGATGCCTCGCAGCTGGGCTCCAACTTCCTGATCATCGCCACGGTCAAGCAGGGCGTGGACCCGGCCAAGGTCGAGGCGGCCATCGACGAAGAACTGAAGCGACTGATCGCCGAAGGCCCGACCGCCGATGAGCTGGAACGCGCCAAGGTGCAGTCGCGTGCGGGCTTCGTGCGCGGCATCGAGCGTATCGGTGGCTTCGGCGGCAAGGCCGATGCGTTGGCCCAGTGCACCGTCTACGAAGGCAACCCGGGTTGCTTCCGTACCTCGCTGGCCAATGTGGATGCGGCAACTGCAGCCGACGTGAAGGCAGCCGGTGCCAAGTGGCTGGGGGTGGGCGACCACACCATCGTGGTTGAGCCGGGCGAGCGTGTTGCGCTGGCCGAGCTGCCGTCGGTCAAGCCGGCGCCGTTCAACGTGCCGGCCGTGGACAGCAAGTACACCACGCTGCCGAGCCAGGTCGACCGCAGCGCCGGCGTGCCCAAGACCACCAGCTTCCCGGAGCTGAAGTTCCCGCAGCTGCAGCGCGCCACGTTGAAGAACGGCACCCAGGTGGTGCTGGCCGAGCGCCACGACATCCCGGTGGTGCAGTTCAGCTATGAGTTCCCGGGTGGCTTCACCGCCGACCGTGGCCGCAAGCCGGGCACCGCCAACTTCACCATGGGCATGCTCGATGAAGGCGCTGGCCAGCTCGGGTCGCTGGCGTTCGCCGATGCGGTTGAGCGCCTGGGTGCCCGCGTCAGCGCAGGTGCGTCGCTGGATGGTTCCAACGTGTACCTGTCGGCGCTGAAGGAAAACCTGGCGCCGTCGCTGGCGCTGTATGCCGACGTGGTGCGTGCACCGCGCTTCGAGCAGAACGAGATCGACCGCATCAAGGCCACCTGGATTGCAGGCATCCAGCAGGAAAAGGCGCAGCCGAACGCGGTGGCGATGCGCGTGCTGCCGCCGCTGCTGTACGGCGCAGGCCACCCGTATGCGATTCCGTTCACCGGTAGCGGCGACGAAGCGGCGATCCAGTCGCTGACCCGTGACGACCTGACCGCCTTCCACAAGCAGTGGATTCGTCCGGACGGCGCCACCCTGATCGTGGTCGGTGACACCACCTTGAAGGACCTCGTGCCGTTGCTGGAGCGCAGCTTCGGTGACTGGAAGGGCGAGGGCGCGCGGCCGAAGGTGGAGGCCCTGACCAATGTGGACCGCCCGCAGGCATCGCGCGTGTTCCTGATCGACCAGCCGGGCGCGGTGCAGGCCAACCTGTTCGCCGGTCAAGTGGCGCCGTCGACGATGGATGCGGGTACCACCCGCTTCGACATCGCCAATGGTGTGCTGGGTGGCGACTTCACCTCGCGCCTTAACATGAACCTGCGTGAGGACAAGCACTGGTCCTACGGCGCACGTTCGTCGGCCTCCAATGCCCTGGGCCAGCGCCCGTGGATGGCGGTTGCACCGGTGCAGATTGACAAGACCGGTGAGGCGATGAAGGAAATGAACGCTGAAATCAGCCAGTTCGCCAGCGGCCAGCGTCCGCCGACCGATGCCGAGGTCAACCGCATCCGCAACATCCAGACGCTGAGCCTGCCGGGTGCCTACGAAACCGCATCGGCGGTGATGAGCACCATCGGTGGCATCGTGCGTTATGGCCGCCCGGACGACTACGTGTTCAAGCGCAAGGCCGAGATCGAAGCCATGACCCCGGCACAGGTCGCCGAGGCAGCCAAGACCCTGGACCCGTCCAAGCTGACCTGGGTGGTGGTAGGCGACCTGAAGCAGACCGAGGCCCCGGTGCGCGCACTGAAGCTGGGCGAAGTGACCGTGATCGACGCCGACGGCAAGCCGGTGGAGAAGAAGTAAGCGGCAGGGCGTAGCCGTCTTGCGCTGAAGCCTCACCGGGAAGTCCCCTGCCGAGCATGGCTCGGCACTACGCCCCTCTCCCGCTTGCGGGAGAGGGGTTGGGGTGAGGGCAGCTTTTGGCTTTGTCCGGTAAAGCCCCTGCCGAGCATGGCTCGGCACTACGCTTGCGCCCCCTCCCTTTCGCGCAGCGAAGGGGAGCGCTGGGGAGGGGTAGGTTTTGTCTCTGCCGGACGCCCAATCACCGGGATCACCACCTGTTCATCCATTCCCGGCACAATCCCTGCTGATCTTCACAAGGAATAGTCCATGCGCGTCCTGCTTCTGTCCGCCCTGATCGCCAGCACCGCCGCCTGCACCTGGGTGCCGATTGAATCCGGTGGCAAGACCGTGCGCGTATTGCCCGCCGGTCCGGTTGCACCAGGCTGCGTGACCAAGGGCGAGATCGTGGTCTCGGTGAAGAGCAAGGTTGGCTTCTACAACCGCAACCCGCTGCGCGTGCAGGAAGAACTGGAAACCCTGGCCCGCAACGAGGCCCCCAGTGCCGGCGCCAATGCCGTACAGGCCAGTGGCCTGCCGGCCGATGGCAGCCAGCGCTTTGCCGCCTTCCAGTGCCCGCCGCGCTGATTTTCCAGCTGTCTCATGGCCCCGGCGGCTCCATACGCCGGGCCGCCGATTTGTAAAGATGCGGTAAAAATGCGCAGGCGCTAGAATGGCGACCCCTTCGCCTGAGTCTTGGCGCTTTCTGATGCCTTTTCAAAATGTCTCGATCGCGGGACTGGCGCATATTGATGCGCCGCATACGCTGACCTCAAAGGAAATCAACGAGCGGCTCCAGCCCACGCTGGAACGCCTTGGCATTCGTGCCGACGTGCTTGGCGATATCGCCGGCATCCACGCGCGCCGCCTTTGGGACCAGGGTACACAGGCCTCGGACGCCGCCACCATGGCCGGCCGCAAGGCGCTGGAAGATGCCGGCATCACTGCCGACAAGGTTGGCCTGCTGGTCAACACTTCCGTCAGCCGTGATTACCTGGAGCCGTCCACCGCTTCCATCGTGTCCGGCAACCTGGGCATCGGTGAAGACTGCGTCACCTTCGACATCGCCAACGCCTGCCTTGCCTTCATCAATGGCATGGACGTGGCCGCACGCATGCTGGAGCGCGGCGACATCGACTATGCGTTGATCGTCGACGGCGAGACCTCCAATCTGGTCTATGAAAAGACCCTGGAGCGCATGATGTCCCCGGACATCACCGCCCAGCAGCTGCGCGACGAAGTCGCCGCGTTGACCACCGGTTCCGGTGCGGCAGCAATGGTGATGGCGCGCTCGGAGCTGGTGCCGGACGCCCCGCGCTACAAGGGCGGCGTGACCCGTGCAGCCAACCAGTGGAACAAGCTGTGCGTGGGCAACCTGGACCGCATGGTCACCGACACCCGCATGCTGCTGATCGAAGGCATCAAGCTGGCCACCAAGACCTTTGAAGCCACGCGCGAAGCGCTGGGCTGGGCGGTGGAGGAGATCGACCAGTTCGTGATCCACCAGGTCAGCCAGCCGCATACCAATGCCTTCATCAAGGCCTTCGGCATCGACCCGAAGAAGGTGATGACCATCTTTGGCGAGCACGGCAACATCGGCCCGGCGTCGGTACCGATCGTGCTGAGCAAGCTGCGCCAGCTGGGCAAGCTCAAGAAGGGCGACCGCGTCGCGCTGATGGGCATTGGCTCGGGCTTGAACTGCACGATGGCCGAGGTGGTCTGGTAAGTTCCGGCCTCGCCGCGAACTTCCAGAGCGCATGCTTTTCCTTCTCCCATTGCGGGAGGAACAAAGGGCCTGCCGCCGCGAAGGCGGGGGTGCCCGAAAGGCGGAAGAGGGGACGCGTGCGCAGCACGCAAGCGCCGGGAGTCAGAGCAGTTGTTCAAGCTCCTCCACTCCGGCCAACCCTCTCCCCAACCCCTCTCCCGGCGGGAGCGGGGCTCAGCAGCCGCAGGTGCGACCCGATGAACAAACTCCCCGGTTACCCCAGCAAGACCCACCGCTTCGAAGTCCGCCCCGGCTTGTCGATGAACTACATCGATGAAGGTCCGCGCGATGGCGAGGTGGTGGTGATGCTGCACGGCAACCCGTCGTGGAGCTACCTGTGGCGGCACCTGGTCAACGGCCTCAGCGACAAGTACCGCTGCATCGTGCCGGACCATATCGGCATGGGCCTGTCCGACAAGCCCGACGACAGCCGCTATGAATACACCCTGCAGTCACGCGTGGATGATCTGGACGCGCTGCTCAAGCACCTGGGCATCACCGGCCAGGTGACGTTGGCCGTGCACGACTGGGGCGGCATG
This sequence comes from Stenotrophomonas sp., assembly GCA_003248565.1. Taxonomy (GTDB): domain Bacteria; phylum Pseudomonadota; class Gammaproteobacteria; order Xanthomonadales; family Xanthomonadaceae; genus Stenotrophomonas. The sequence goes on along the minus strand of QFOV01000141.1, from coordinate 11,158 downwards.
ATCGGCTTCGGCTGGGCGCTGTCGCACCACGAGCAGGTCAAGCGCCTGGTGATCACCAATACCGCCTCGTTCCCGTTGCCGCCGGAGAAGCCGATGCCGTGGCAGATCGCCATGGGCCGGCACTGGAAGCCGGGCGAATGGTTCATCCGCACCTTCAATGCATTCTCGTCCGGCGCCTCGTGGCTGGGCGTGAGCCGGCGCATGCCGGCGGATGTGCGTCGCGCCTATGTGTCGCCGTACAACAATTGGGCCAACCGCATTTCCACCATCCGCTTCATGCAGGACATCCCGCTGTCGCCAGCCGACAAGGCCTGGTCGCTGCTGGAGCGTGCGGCGGCAGCGCTGCCGTCGTTCGCGGATCGCCCGGTGTACATCGCCTGGGGCCTGCGTGACATCTGCTTCGATCATCACTTCCTGACCGGCTTCCGCAAGGCATTGCCGCAGGCGGAAGTGACCGAGTTCGAAGATGCCAATCACTATGTGTTGGAAGACAAGCACGAAGTGATCGTGCCGGCGGTAAGGGCCTTCCTGGAGCGCAACCCGCTGGGGTGAACCGGGGCTTGTGGGAGCGCGGGCACTTGTAGGAGCGGCGTCAGCCGCGAAGCAAGGGATAGATCCGCTACGGCTACCTCCGCATCCTGCAAGCCGTTGCCTGGCGTTTCGCGCAAAGCGCGCGCGATGCCTGCTTCTATCCCCTCCCTTGCGCCGAAGGCGGAGGGGAGGGCTGGGGAGGGGTAGCTTTTGCGGCCGTTCTCTTTTGCACCAGCTTCGCGGCTGACGCCGCTCCTACAAAAGCTGGGCGCGCGCGATGCCTGCTTCTGCCCCCTCCCTTTGCCGAAGGCAAGGGGAGGGTTGGGGAGGGGTGAGCTTTTGTGGCCTTTACATCGCGTCAGCTTCGCGGCTGACGCCGCTCCTACAGACAGGTGCGGGTGTGCGAAGCTCTGTGCTTCTTTGCACAGGGAGTGAAGGATGGATTTCGACAGCCTGGACCGTCAGCTGCGTGACAGTGCGCAGGACCTTGCGTTGAGCAACGAGGAACGTTCCGCACTACGCGAGCTGGGCGCGGAACTACCGCCGGATCGCCTGCGCTTCCTGCGCAACCGCGCCTTCGATATCGCCCGCGAACAGGTCGCTGCCAATCCTGCCGAAGCACTGCCGATGCTGAAGTGGGTTGAACAGGTGGTGCGCACGCTGGACGTCAACGCCGGGCCGGTTGAAACCCTGACCAGTACCTATTTCTCCCCGGGCGATGCCTGCATGCAGCGCCTGCGCGCGCTGTGCGCCAGCGCGAAGCAGACCTTGGACATCTGTGTATTCACCATCTCCGATGACCGCCTCAGCGGGGTCATCCTGGATGCGCACAAGCGCGGCGTGACGGTGCGCATCATCAGCGACAACGACAAGCTCTACGACGACGGCAACGACGTCCGTCGCTTGAACGAGAGCGGCATCCCGGTGCGGGTGGACCACAGCGAATACCACATGCACCACAAGTTCGCGCTGTTCGATGGCAAGCAGCTGGCCAACGGCAGCTTCAACTGGACGCGTACCGCGACCGAGCACAACGATGAGAACCTGGTGGTCAGCAATGACCGCAACCTGGTGCGCAGCTTTGCTCAGCAGTTCGAGGTGCTTTGGGGGCGTTACAAGGCGCTTTGAGGCAGCTTTCGCTCCTGCTTTTATGCCTTTGATTTTTTGCCGTCATTCCCGCGTAGGCGGGAATCGCTCTGGCTCTTGCTTCGGCTTCTGCCTTGGCTTTGGACAGGGCAACGGCGAAGAGCAACAGCAAGAGCGATTCCCGCCTGCGCGGGAATGACGGCGTAAGGGCAAAGCCCAAAGCCCAAAGCCCAAAGCCCAAAGCCCAAAGCCCAAAGCCCAAAGCCCAAAGCCCAAAGCCAACAACTACCGCATCACCCTCAAGCGGCAATCGGCGTATTCGGCGGTGATGACGGGCTGTTGCCGTTGTCGTCCGGATGGTCGTCGCCATCGTTGTCGGCATCATCGCGCCAGCGCCAATCGGCCAGGGTCAATGCCGGCATGCCGTGGGCGATGCGCGCGCGGTCACACTGTGAGCTGGCCTTGCCGTATTCCCAGGAGGCGTCCACCTCGCGGCACACGCTGGGCCGGTTCGGGTGGATGGTGCAGCGCGAGTACACGCCGATCTCCGAGTCCAGGGCCACGCAGCGGATCGGGTCCGAGTAGGTGCCCTGCATGCACAGCCGGTGCGGGTCCAGGCGCTGGGTCAGCTGGTGGGGCACGCCGCCTTCGGTGACTTCGTCCGATTCCATCCAATGGAAGGCAACGCGGTATTGGGTGCAGCAGGCACCGCAGGTCAGGCAGGGATGGGGCATGGGATACCGGCCTAGGCGGCAGGATTAGGACAAAAGGAAGGTGCGAAATTTTCCACGGTGACGGCCTGCGCGCAAGATTTTTCTGCATTGGCGACAATAGGAAGATGAACGAAACCTGCAATATCGCCGCGCGCCTACCCGAGCTGGCGCGTGAACGGCCCGACCAGATCGCCATCCGTTGCCCCGGCAAGCCCGCCGCCAATGGCATGGCCGCCTATGACGTGATCCTCGATTACCGCACCCTGGACGCCCGCAGCGACGCCATTGCCGCCGGATTGGCGGCAAACGGCATCGGCCGCGGGGTGCGTGCGGTGGTGATGGTGGGTCGATCCGGGCATTGATAAGCGCGCGCTGAAGCAGTGCCTGGATGAAGCACAGCCGCAGGCCTTCATCGGCATCCCCTTGGCGCAATTTGCGCGGGTTCTGCTGGGCTGGGCCAAGGCGGCCAAGGTCAAGGTCACCGTCGGTCGGCGCTGGGGCTGGGGTGGCATCACCCTGGCGAAGATCGAAGCCGATGGCGCTGGCGCGGGCAGCCAGTTGGCCGCCACCGCACCGGACGACGTGGCGGCGATCCTGTTCACCAGCGGCTCCACCGGCGTGCCCAAGGGCGTGGTCTACCGGCATCGGCATTTCGTCGGCCAGGTGGAACTGCTGCGCAATGCTTTCGGCATGCAGCCCGGTGGCATCGACCTGCCGACCTTCCCGCCGTTCGCCCTGTTCGACCCGGCGCTTGGCCTGACCTCGGTGATTCCGGACATGGACCCGACCCGGCCGGGCAGCGCCGATCCGCGCAAGCTCCACGACGCCATTGCCCGATTCGGCGTGACCCAGTTGTTTGGTTCGCCGGCGCTGATGCGGGTACTGGCCGAGCACGGCCAGCCGCTGCCAACGGTGACCCGCGCCACCTCGGCGGGTGCGCCGGTGCCGCCGGAGATCGTGTCCAAGATCCGTTCGCTGATGCCGGAGGACGGCCAGTTCTGGACGCCATACGGCGCCACCGAATGCCTGCCGGTAGCGGTGATTGAAGGTCGCGAGCTGGTCGATACGCGTGAGGCCACCGAGGCCGGCGCGGGCACCTGCGTTGGTCGCGTGGTCACGCCGAATGTCGTGCGCATCATTGCCATCACCGACGAGCCCATCGCTGACTGGGACGGCGTGCGTGAGTTGCCGGCCGGGGAGGTGGGTGAGATCACCGTGGTCGGCCCGACAACGACCGATAGTTACTTCAACCGGCCGCAGGCCACGGCCGCAGCCAAGATCCGCGAAGTACTGGCTGATGGCAGCGAGCGTACCGTGCACCGCATGGGCGATGTGGGTTGGTTTGATGCCGAAGGGCGGCTGTGGTTCTGCGGGCGCAAGACGCATCGGGTCGAGACGGCGGCAGGGCCGCTGTATACCGAGCAGGTGGAGCCGGTGTTCAACACCGTGGCAGGTGTGCGGCGTACGGCTTTGGTGGGTGTTGGTGCCTTGGGCCAGCAGGTGCCGGTGCTGTGTTACGAACTGCTGCCGGATCAGCATTTCGCTGAGGTCGAAAAGCAGCTGCGGACCATGGCACTGCGTCATCCGGGCTTGGCAGGCATCGAGCACTTCCTGCGTCACACGGGTTTCCCCGTGGATATCCGCCACAACGCCAAGATCGGGCGCGAGAAGCTGGCGGTGTGGGCGCAGGCGCAGTTGGGTTGAGCTGGCGACTGCGTTTGAAGGTTTGAAACAGAGGGCTTGAAGCAAGAGCACCCCTCCCAACCCTCCCCTTCGCTGCGCGAAAGGGAGGGCTAAAGCTTTGCCCCCTCCCTTTACTGTAGGCAAGGGGAGGGTTGGGGAGGGGGGGCTTGCTCCCTCCCTTGCGCCGAAGGCGGAGGGGAGGGTTGGGGAGGGGTAAAGCGCAGTGCTTTTTGAGTCGAGGGACAGCTTGAATCCAGTGATTCCCTGACAGGCTCCCATCGCCAGCAATCGCAGGCTTTCCGTACCAAGTACGGAAAGCCGCAATGGACAAGCTGCGAAGGCGTGCCAGAGCCCTGCGCAACACACCCACCGATGCAGAAGACCGCCTATGGCAGCAACTACGCCGACGCCAGTTGGCAGGCTTCCGCTTTCGCAGACAAAAACCCTTGGCCGGATACATCGTCGACTTCGTCTGCCTTGAAGCGAGGCTGATCGTCGAGCTGGATGGAGGGCAGCATCTTGAGCAGCTTGCCTATGACCAGCGGCGGACCGAGGTGCTGCAGGGATTGGGCTTCCGTGTCCTGCGCTATTGGAATGACGAGGTTCTGCAGCGGATGCCGGCTGTGTTGGAGGACATCCTGCGGGCCTTGGCGCACGGCGAAGAGCACCCCTCCCAACCCTCCCCTTCGCTACGCGAAAGGGAGGGCTAAAGCTTTGCCCCCTCCCTTTGCCGCAGGCAAGGGGAGGGTTGGGGAGGGGTGCTTTGGCTCCCTCCCTTGCGCCGAAGGCGGAGGGGAGGGTTGGGGAGGGGTAACGCTCTCCGCCAACATCCCGGCAAAGCACCCGAGCACCACTGCTGCGATACTGACGGACAAATCTCAATGCTTCCGCCGCAGCAGGTCGGTGCCGAAGCCCAGCAACAGAGCGATCAAACGAATGAAGATTCTGGTTACCGGTGGTGGTGGTTTTCTCGGTCAGGCCTTGTGCCGTGGCCTGGTCGAACGCGGCCATCAGGTGCTGAGCTTCAATCGCGGGCATTACCCCGCATTGCAGGAAATCGGGGTTGGTCAGATCCGTGGCGACCTGGCCGATGCCAATGCCGTGCATCACGCCGCTGCCGGTGTCGATGCCATCTTCCACAATGCCGCCAAGGCCGGTGCCTGGGGCAGCTACGACAGCTACTTCCGGGCCAATGTGGTCGGCACCCGCAATGTGCTTGCCGCCTGCAAGGCGCATGGCATCGGCCGCCTGGTCTATACCTCCACGCCCAGCGTCACCCACCGTGCCACCCATCCGGTCGAAGGCCTGGGTGCGGATGAAGTGCCTTACGGTGAGGACTTCCAGGCGCCGTATGCCGCCACCAAGACCATCGCCGAGCAGGAAGTGCTGGCCGCCAATGGTGCCGATCTGGCAACCATTGCCCTGCGCCCGCGGCTGATCTGGGGCCCGGGCGACAATCAGTTGGTGCCGCGCTTGGCCGAACGCGCGCGTGCCGGACGCCTGCGCTTTGTCGGCGATGGCACGAACAAGGTCGATACCACCTTCATCGACAACGCCGCGCAGGCGCACTTCGATGCCTTCGATCATCTGGTGGTTGGTGCGGCCTGCGCTGGCAAGGCCTACTTCATTTCCAATGGCGAGCCGCTGCCGATGCGCGAACTGCTCAACCGCCTGCTTGCAGCGGTGGGTGCGCCGGGCGTGGAGAAGTCGATCTCGTTCAAGACCGCGTACCGCATCGGCTCGGTCTGCGAAAAGCTGTGGCCGCTGCTGCGCTTGTCCGGCGAACCGCCGATGACACGCTTCCTCGCCGAGCAGCTGTGCACGCCGCATTGGTATTCGATGGAGCCGGCACGCCGCGATTTCGGCTATGTGCCCAGGGTGTCCATCGAGGAAGGCCTGCGGCGTTTGGCGGCCGCATCCTGAATGGACCGTGTCGTCATCATCCGGCGCTAACGTTCCTGTCACCGTATCGCGACCGGCAATTGCCGAGGATGGAACCCTGATTCCAACCGAGGACCCAGCCCATGCTGCATTACGCCGTCGTTTTCTTCGTCATCGCCATCATTGCCGCCGTACTCGGCTTCAGTGGCATTGCCGGTGCGGCCAGCAATATCGCGTGGATCCTGTTCGTCGTCTTCCTGATCCTTGCGGTGGTGTCGATGTTCCGCAAGAAAGGCTGATCATTCCTGACGCCAGAAACAGAACGGCCCGCATCCTCGGTGAGGGTGCGGGCCGCGTCGTTTCAGCAGTTTCGATCAGGCCGACGTGCTGATCGAGCTGCGCAGGCCCTTGTCTGCGGCGTTGCGCTCCAGCGCCAGCTCGATCAGGCGGGTGATCAGCGCGGTATAGCCCAGACCGCTTGCGCCCCACAGCTTGGGATACATGCTGATCTTGGTGAAGCCGGGCAGGGTGTTCAGTTCGTTGATGACGACGTCGCCGGCCTCGGTGAGGAACACGTCCACACGCGCCATGCCGATGCAGTCCAGCGCCTGGTAGGCGCGCACGGCGATCTCGCGGATGCGCTGCTGGGCATCGGCCGCGATATCGGCCGGGATCACCGTCTCCGCGCCGCTGGCGCTGATGTACTTGGTGTCATAGGCGTAGAAGTCGTCATGCACCACCACTTCGCCGCAGACGCTGGCTTCGGGCACGTCATTGCCCAGCACTGCGCATTCGATCTCGCGGCCGACAATCGCCGATTCGACCAGCACCTTGTGGTCGAACGACAGGGCCAATGCCATCGCGGTGGCGAACTCTTCGGCATTGCGCACCTTGCTCACGCCAACCGAGGAACCCTGGTTGGCCGGCTTGACGAACAGCGGCAGGCCGAGCTGCGCGACCAGCGCATCGTAGTTGGCAGCAGCAGCGGTGACATGGTTGAAGCAGGCAAACGGCGCCACCGCCAGGCCGGCGTCGCGCAGCAGGCGCTTGGCCATGTCCTTGTCCATCGCCGCGGCTGCGCCAAGCACGCCGGGGCCAGCGAAGGGCAGGTTCAAGGTGCGCAGCAGGCCCTGCAGGGTGCCGTCTTCGCCGAGGGTGCCGTGCACGATCGGGAATACCACGTCCAGCTGCGGCACCTCGCGGCCATCGGCGGCCAGCAACTGGCCGCGCTCGGCGCCGGGCAGTACCGACAGCACCGGGCCGGAGGTATCCAGCGCGATGCGCTTGGGGTCATCGGCATTGATCAGGAAGCCGGCCGCATCGCACAGATGCCACAGGCCCTGCTTGTCTACGCCGATCAGGCTGACGTCGAAACGTTCCTTGTCCAGCGCATCGAAGATGTTCTTCGCCGACTGCAGCGAGACCTCGTGCTCGGCCGAGCGACCGCCGAAAATGATGCCAACCCGGGTCTTGCCCATTGCCTGTGTGCTCCTGACGCTGTGTTTGGTGGTGTCTGCATAGCATGAACGCAAACGCCGGAAATGGGGATTGGGGATTCGGGATTTGTTTATCGCGGGGCGCAGACATGAACAAACCCTGTGCGGACGATGCATCAGAGCCCGTAGCCCGGGTAAGCGCAGCGCACCCGGCAGCAAGCCAGCACCGGCTTCCCACGCGTCCGCCAACGGCCCCGGGTGCGCTGCGCTTACCCGGGCTACGTCGCGGGGCGTCACAACATCGTGCATGGCAGGCTCCCGATCCCGCCCCTCCGGTAGAATGCCGGCATGCCTGCATCCCCCCTCAAAATGATCAAGCCGCTGGCCGGCCGTGCGCTGGAAGTGGCCTTGAACCGCGCGTTGGCGCTGGACCCGGATACCCGCGCCGCACTGGCCTCGCTCGACGGCCAACGCATTGCCCTGACCCTGGAGTCGCCGTCGCTGGCGATGCAGATCGGGGTCGCCGGCGAACGCCTGACCGTGGGCCCGGTTGATCCGTCGCTGGAACCTGACCTGGCCGTGCGCAGCACGCTGGGCGGGGTGCTGGCGCAACTGCCCTTCCTGGCCAATGCACGGCGCGGCAACAGCGCGCCTGCTGGGCGGGTCAAGGTCTCCGGCGATGCCGAGCTGGCGCGCCGCCTGCAGCAGCTGGCCACCCGTTTTGATCCGGATTGGCAGCAGCCTTTTGTCAAAGCCTTTGGCGAGATCCTCGGTGTGCAGATCGCGCAGACCCTGCGTGCAGCGTTGCTGCAGGCCAGGCGCAGCGCCAAGGATCTGGCCGAGACCGCCGCCGAATACGTTACCGAGGAGTCGCGTGATGTCGTTGCCCGTGCCGAGCTGGATGCCTTCCATGATGATGTGGACGTGATCCGCGATGACGTCGAACGCATGGCCGCGCGCATCGCGCGCCTGCGTCAGCGCGCCGGAGGTGCCGCATGAAGGCGACCCGTGCCATGTTCCGCGCTAGTCGCATCGGCCGGGTGATCCTGCGCTACCGGCTGGATGACCTGCTTGACGGCACCCCGGTCGAACGTTGGCTCGGCATCGCCAAGCCGTTCGTGCCGCGTGCCAGCGCCGATATCGCCTCGCAGTCGCGCGGCGCGCGCCTGCGTCTTGCGCTGCAGGAGCTGGGCCCGATCTTCGTCAAGTTCGGCCAGATCCTGTCCACCCGCCGCGACCTGGTGCCGCCGGACGTCGCCGCCGAGCTGACCCTGCTGCAGGACCGGGTCAAGCCCTTCGACGGCGAACGCGCGCTGCAGATCGTCGAGCATGCGTTGGGCCTGCCGATTACCGAAGCCTTCGCCAGCTTCGACACCACGCCGCTGGCCTCGGCCTCGATCGCGCAGGTACACGCGGCAACACTGGACGATGGCCGCCAGGTCGTGGTCAAGGTGCTGCGCCCGGATATCGAAAAGCAGATTGCCGGTGACATCGCCCTGCTCAAGTCGCTGGCTGCATTGGTCGAGCGCACTCATCCGCGTGCCGACAAGATCCGCCCGCGCGAAGTGGTGGCCGAGATCGAAACCACGCTGGCTGCCGAGTTGGACCTGCAGCGCGAAGGCGCCAACGCCAGCGTGTTGCGCCGCTTCTGGGAAAACTCGGACGATCTGTACGTCCCGGAAGTGATCTGGAGCCACACCGCCGAGCGCGCGCTGACCCTGGAGCGGGTCTGGGGCATTCCGTCCGACGACATCGTGGCGCTGGACAAGGCCGGCATCGACCGCAAGGCGCTGGCCGCCAAGGGCGTGCGCGTGTTCTACACGCAGGTGTTCCGCGACAACTTCTTCCATGCCGATGCACACGCCGGCAACATCTGGGTCGACATCGATCCAGCGCGGCGCGACAACCCGCGCTTCATCGCGCTGGACTTCGGCATCATGGGCCAGCTGTCGGAAGAAGATCAGTTCTACCTCGCCGAAAACTTCATGGCCATCTTCAACCGCGATTACCGCCGCATCGCCGAGCTGCACCTGCAGGCGCAGTGGATGCCGAACACGGTACGCATCGACGAACTGGAAGCCGCGGTGCGCGCGGTCTGCGAGCCGTACTTCACCCGTCCGCTGTCGCAGATCTCGCTGGCCGAAGTGCTGATGAAGCTGTTCCGCACCGCCCAGCGTTACCAGCTGACCCTGCAGCCGCAGTTGATCCTGCTGCAGAAGACGCTGTTGAACATCGAAGGCGTGGGCCGCCAGCTCGACCCCAACCTGGATATCTGGGAAGTGGCCAAGCCGGTGCTGGAGCGCATCCTGCGCGAGCGTTACAGCCCGCGCCGCGCGCTGAAGGAACTGCGCAAGCGCCTGCCGGAAATCATGACCCAGGCCCCGGACATGCCGGCACTGCTGCACAGCTGGCTGCGCCAGCAGGTGGAAGGCAAGCATGAGCTGGCGATGCGCTCACAGGACATCGTCAACCTCGAAGGCACGTTGCAACGCATGCAGCGGCGTGTGGTCACTGCAGTTGCCGGTGTTGGTTTGATGGTGGTATCGGCGCTGTTGTACGGCCTGCAAGCGGGCGGTCCGCAGTTCGCCTCGGTTCCGCTGTGGTCGTGGGTGACGGGCGTGGTTGGTGCGATTGCGGTCGCTTCGGCGTGGTTGCGTCGATGAGTGATGTTGACGATGTGGCAGTGGAAACGCCGGTTGTTTTTGAACCGCTGCCGCTGTTGTACGAAGACCAATGGCTGGCGGTGGTCAACAAGCCTGCGGGCTTGATGGTCCACGACAGCAAGTTGGCGCGCGGCGAGGATGATTTCCTTGCTGACCGCCTGCGCGAGCAGCTGGGCAAGCCGATTTTCCTCGTGCACCGGCTGGACCGTGCAACCAGTGGCTGCCTGCTGTTGGCCTTCGATCGCGAAAGCGCCAGCACCTTGGGCAAGACGCTGATGGGCGGCGAGGTGGAGAAGGATTACCTGGCGGTATGCCGTGGCTGGCCGGCCGAAGATGCCTTCACCGTCGATCACGACCTGGATGGCGGCCCCGGCAAGCCGGTCAAGAAGCAGGCCATCACCCATTTCCAGAAGCTGCTGGAAGGCGAGTTGCCGATTCCGTCGACAGGCTTCCCGACCTCGCGTTACGCGCTGCTGCGTTGCCAGCCGCAGACCGGGCGTTTCCGGCAGATCCGCCGGCACCTCAAGCACATGTTCCACCACATGATCGGCGACACCAGCCACGGCGACGGGCGCCACAACCGTACCTTCCGCATGCAGGGCGTGCACCGCATGCTGCTGCACGCCGAGCGCCTGGCCTTCCCGCACCCGCAGGACGGCCGCCGCATCGAAGTGCGCGCACCGCTGGACCGCGAGTTCCAGAAAGCGATGGACCTGTTCGGTTGGAAGCTACCGGACTGAGGTAGTGCCGAGCCATGCTCGGCAAAGGCTTCCCCAGCGAAAAGCCCACCCCTCCCCAACCCTCCCCTTGGCTTCGCCAAAGGGAGGGCGCGTAGTGCCGAGCCATGCTCGGCAGGGGCTTTCCAAGCGAAAAACCACCCCTCCCCAACCCTCCCCTTGGCTTCGCCAAAGGGAGGGGGTGTAGTGCCGAGCCATGCTCGGCAGAGGCTTTCCCCGCAACCCATCAGCACGCGCAGGATTGTGGGAGCGGCGTAAGCCGCGAAGCCCACAAACCATCAGATTGCGGGAATCTCGGTGATTCCAATATCACCAGCTTCGCGACTTATGCCGCTCCTACAAAAAACAGAGCAGCTTTACCGGTAACGCCCCTTGCCGAGCATGGCTCGGCACTACCGCCGGGCGCTTATTTGACTTCGCTGTTGATC
>QFOV01000140.1 GCA_003248565.1 Stenotrophomonas sp. | reverse complement strand
GTCCAGCGACAGCTTGCCTTCCTCCAGCAGCATCAGCACGGCGACCGAGGTCACCGGCTTGGTCATCGAATAGATGCGGAAGATGCTGTCGGCCTGCAGTGGCCGGTGGCCAGCGCTGTCGGCGTGGCCGTAGTGCTGCTGGAACACGATGCGGCCATCGTGCTCCACTAACGCCACCGCGCCCGGGAACTGGCCCGGTGCGGTGCTGGCCTGCAGGAAACCATCCAGCCGCTGCCAGCGCTCATCAGCGTGCAGCAGCGGCGCGGACAGGCACAACAGGAGTGCAGCGCCACGGCGCAGCCAGCGGCGGCTGCGCGGTGTTGCGATGGATTGATGCATGGCGTGCACTCCTGCGCTCATCAGCGGAACGTATACGAATAGCTCAGCGACACCACGCGACCGCGACCGGCCCAGTAGTTCTGCCAGCCATCGCCCTGCGAGCCGCTGAGGATGTAGTACTTGTTGAACAGGTTGTCCACGCCCAGCGAGAACGTACCGAAGCGCCCCGAATCATAGTTCACGCCCAGATCCCACAGCGTGTAGCCGTTGATCTTTTCGTCGTAGTCGTACTCTTCGCCGTCGTATTCGCGCACTGCCGAGCCGGTGAGGTGGCGGTCGCGCAACATGCTGGCACCGAGGGTGGCGTCGAGGTTGGGCAATGCTTTCCACACCAGCGCGACGTTGATCTTGTCCGGCGTCGCATCGAAGATGCCCAGCGGCTTCTTCATCGGGCCTGCATCGTAGCGGCCCTGCGGATCGGGGCCCCAGAACGAGGTGTAGCCGCGCAGGTGCGTGTACAGGCCGGTGATCTTGAAGGTGTCGGTGAAGCGGAATTCGCCAGTGAGCTCGATGCCTTTGATGTCGGTGGGCGCGCGGGTCATGATGAAGTCGCTGGTCAGCGGGTCCACTTCCAGCGATGCACCGAAGTCGGAGGTGGAGTGGTACCAGCTGCCACTCAGCGCACCGCGCGAACCACGCCAGTTGAAGCCGATGTCGATGTTGTCGACGATGATCGCCTGCAGGTCGAGGATGCCGGCCACGGTCTGGCCCGGATAATTCACGTTGCGCAGCGGGATGCCGATGTCGGGCAGGGTGAAGCCCTTGCTGTAGGCACTGAACAGGGAGAACTCATCGGTGACGCGCCAGATCGCGCCGATGTTGGGCAGGTTGGCGGTGTAGTCCAGGGTGCCGCCTTCGACGAAGGAATTGTTGCGGTAGGCGACGGTGGTATAGCTGTCGATGTCGAGCTCACCGTTCTCGCGACGGAAGCCGCCGCTGACCGTGACCGGGCCGATATCCCAGGACAGCTGCGCATACGGGGCGACGCTCCTGTAATCCATCGGCGGCACCCAGACGCGGTCGGTCATCACCAGCCGCTGCTCGGCCACGTCCTGCACGAAGTCCACGCCGGTATGCAGCTCCAATCCGTCCACGCCAAAGATGCTGGGACGCGTCCACGAGGTACGCAGGCCCTTCTTGCGTGACTGGATCTCGGACTGGTCGAAGATGCGGTCGGCATCATCGGCCGGTGCCGGCTTCACCAGCTGGCGGTCGGCGCCGTTCTCCGGCAGGAAGCGCATGCCCTGCTTGGCCTGGTAACCGACCAGGTCGAGCGTGCCGCCGTAGAAATCGCTGTGGGTGTACTGCAGGCTGTACTGGATGAACTTGTTGAGTGCGTCGCGCTGACCGTCGATATGGCCCTTGATCGAGGTATTCGGTACCGGCGTGTCGCAGGGTGGCCAGTCGTTCGGGCCCTTGCAGCCGACCAGCTGGATGTAGTCGCCATTGCCGCCGATGTTGAAGTTGCTGTACGTGGCCTGCAGGCGCTGTTCGCCGTCCTCGCCGAAGTTGTAGCCGCCCTTCATGTACAGGTTGCGCGACTGCGAATCGGCCAGCGAACCGCTGGAATTCATGCCGATGCTGCGGTTCTTGGCGTCATAGGCCATGCCGCGCTCCAGCTGCGAGACACTGGCCAGGAAGTCGTAGCTGTCCTGCTTGATCGCGTGGCTCAGGCCCAGCTTCCAGCCGACGCTGTCGTCGTTGAACTGGGTCTGGTAGCGCGCATTGATGGTGGTCTCGCTGCCGATCTGTTCCGGCACCTTGGAGATGTAGTTGATCACGCCACCGGTAGCGCCGATGCCCTCGGCAGCGGACGGGCCGTTGATGACTTCGATGCGGCCGATCACGCCCATGTCGGTGAAGGTGCCGTTGCGCGTGCCTTCGCGCAGTGGTGAGCCCTGCGGGATGCTGTCGAACAGGCGCAGCGGAATGCGTCCACGCAGCGACTCACCGGAGTTGGTCATCGCCTGCGAGGATTCGGCATAGCCGGGAATGGTGCGTGCCAGTACCGCGGTGTTGTCCTCGGTGATGATCAGCGACTGCTTGATCTCTTCCGGGGTGATGATGGTGATGGCGCCGGGAATCTTGTCCACCGCCTTGGGCGCACGCACGCCGGTGACGATGACCCGGTCGAGCTCGGTGGCTTTTTTATCCTGCGCGCGCTTGTCGGCGCTGCGACTGTCTTCTTCGTTTGCTGCCTGCATCTGCTGGGCCTGCACGCTGCTGCTGATCGCAGCGGCCAGGACCAGAACCCCCAACGCTACCGGTACCTTCTTCATGTTGTTTATCTCGTTTTTGTTTTAGATAAGACGTGCATGAACTGCTGCCGCGGACTGCGGCATTCCGATACTTCTGTTGGCTGCTGCATCCCTCCCGACGCAACTCCCCGACAACAGCAGCCTAGGCGTGCACAGGAGGGCATTGAAGGCGGGGGGCCTTGCTTCAGACGTGAGGTTTTGTTGCTTGAAACAAGCTGTGGTTTTTTCTTGCGGTGCAACAAGAAAGGTTTTCTTGTTGCCGCAGCCGTTGCTTCTGTAGGAGCGGCGTAAGCCGCGAAGCATGCGACCGTTCGGGTGACGAGGTATCTGCAATTGCAGGATGCGCGGGAGCGGATGCTTCTCCAGCTTCGCGGCTGACGCCGCTCCCACAAACAACAAACATCAAACAAAAAAACGGCGCCACAGTTGCCTGTGGCGCCGTCTTCAAACTGCAGTCATCAGAACTTGATGGTGTGCGACAGCGACACCATCCGGCCGCGGCCGGAGAAGTAGTTCTGCCAGCCCGGCAGCTGCGACCAGGTCAACACGTACTGCTTGTCGAACAGGTTCTCGATGCCCAGCGACAGCTGGCCGAAGCGGCCGGTGTCGTAGTTCACGCTGAGGTCCCACAGCGCGTAGCCATAGGTGTTCTCTTCGTTGACGTAGACATCGCCGTTGGCCGGATTGGTGAAGGTCTCACGCAGGTCGCGGCTGAAGGTCTTGCTCACGCCCAGGGTGGCGTTGAGGGTATCGGTCGGGGTCCAGGTCAGCGAGGCATTCACCTTGTCCGGCGAGATGTCCAGGATGCCCATTTCCTTCTTCAGGCCGGAGCCCGGGTAGTACTGGGTCTGGCCACGGATACGCGAGTACAGGAAGGTGGCCTTCCAGTGCTGGTTGAAGGTCCAGGCGCTGTTGAGCTCGAAGCCTTCGATCTCGACCGGCGAACGGGTCAGTATGAAGTCGTCGGTTGCCTTGTCCACGGTCAGGGTGGAGCCGAAGTCCGAGGTGGAGCGGTAAACCGACGCACCCACCTGGCCCTTGGCACCGCGCCAGTTGAAGCCGATTTCCTTGTTCTCGGTGATCAACGGCTGCAGGTCGGTGATGCAGGACACGGCCTTGCACGGGCTGCTGGCCTGGATGTTGCGCAGCGGGATGCCGACGTTGGCGATGCCGAAACCTTCGGAGTACGAAGCGAACACCGACCAGGCATCGTTGATGCGCCAGATCGCGCCGAAGTTGGGCATGGTGGCCTTGTAGTCCAGCTTGCCGCCCTGCACCGGGGTGTGGTCACGGAAGGCGACCGTGGTGTAGCTGTCGATCTCCAGCTCGCCGTCTTCGCGGCGCACGCCGGCGTCCAGCGTCACCGGGCCGATGTCCCAGCTCAGCTGCGCGTACGGCGCCATGCTGGTGTACTTCATCGGCGGCACCCACAGGCGGTTGGTCAGCGCCAGGCGCTGTTCGGCGGTGTCTTCCACCAGGTCCAGGCCGGCACGCAGGCGCAGGCCTTCGACCTTGAACAGGTCGCTGTAGGCGTAGCCGAAGCGCAGGCCCTTCTTCTCGCTGTTGATTTCCG
Source organism: Stenotrophomonas sp. (assembly GCA_003248565.1). Taxonomy (GTDB): domain Bacteria; phylum Pseudomonadota; class Gammaproteobacteria; order Xanthomonadales; family Xanthomonadaceae; genus Stenotrophomonas. The sequence continues at coordinate 4,348 of QFOV01000140.1, read as the reverse complement.
ACTGGTCCCAGATGCGGTCGGCATCATCGGTCGGGGCCGGCTTGGTCAGCTGGCGGTCGTCGCCGTTCTCCGGCACGTAACGCATGGCCTGCTCAGCCCAGTAGGCATCAACGCTCAGGTCGCCGCCGAAGAAATCGGCATTGGTGTACTTCACCGCGAACTGCTCGAAATCGTTGAACTCGGCCAGCGAGCCAGCGATGGAGCCCTTCTCGGCGGTGTTGGTGGTCGGGTTCGGGCACTCCACTGGATCGAAGCGGCAACCTTCCACCGGGATGTAGTTGTGCTTGCCGCCGATGTGGAAGTTGCTGTAGCTGGCCTGGATGCGCTGCATCTGGTCTTCGCCGAAGTTGTAGCCGCCCTTCACGAAGAGGTTCTTGCTGTACGAATCGGACAGCGAACCGGAGGTGTTCAGGCCGACGCGGCGGCCGTCGCCGTCATAGGCGATGCCACGGTCGATGTAAGCGCCGCTGATCACGAAGTCGGTCGCATCGCCACGGAAGGTGTGGGTGACGCCGATCTTGGACTGGTCGCTGTTGTCCTTGAACTGGGTGCCGTAGCGGGTGCTGATGATGGTCTGGTGGCCATCCACTTCCGGGTTCTTGGACAGGTAGTTGATCACGCCACCGGCGCCACCAATGCCTTCGGCGGCGGACGGGCCATTGATGACCTCGATGCGGCCGATCACGCCCATGTCGGTGAAGGTGCCGTTGCGGTTGCCTTCGCGCAGCGGCGAGCCCTGCGGCACGCCGTCGAACAGGCGCAGCGCGATGCGACCACGCAGGGTCTCACCGGAGTTGCTCATCGCCTGCGAGGATTCGGAGTAGCCCGGCACCATGCGTGCGAGCACGGCGGTGGCGTCTTCGGTCAGGTTGAGGGTGCGCTGCACCTGCTCCTGGGTCACCAGGGTGACGGCGCCGGGGACCTTCTCGATGGCGACCGGGGTGCGGCTGCCGGTGACGATCACCTGGTCCAGGTTGGTGGCGGCATCGCCGGCGTCTTGTGCAAAGGCCGGGCTCATCGCGCTGGCGAGCAGCACGGCGCTGATGGCGGCCGAAAGTGGCTTGATCATGTTGTTCTCTCCCCCAGGTTTGAATGTGTGACGCGACCGGCCTGGGAGCCGGCAGAGCCAGAATGCGACGGGGACTAGCGCCCCTTTGATCCTGCCGTTTGCTGTTTTCGGTCCCCGACCAGGCGGGCACCGGACGCAACTCCGACGTTGGGCGAAGCCTAGGCGGCGCCCCGGCGCGATAGAAGCGCACCTGTGTATGTTCAAAGCCTAGGGTTTGTTGCGATTGGCCTTTGCATCGGTAGTGCCGAGCGATGCTCGGCAGGGGCTTCACCGGGATGTATCCGGCAGACGTGTCCCATGTAGGGGCGGCGTAAGCCGCGAAGCCACCGCAAAATCAGAAGCGGAAGGGCTGACCCCTCCCCAACCGAGGGGAGCTGTAGTGCCGAGCCATGCTCGGCAAGAGGCTTTACCGGTAACGCTCCAGCCGAGCATGGCTCGGCACTACAGGGGATCTACGGGTAATGCCCTTGCCGAGCATGGCTCGGCACTACATGTGAATTTCGTTCAATCCGTCGGCTGCAACAACGCCGTACGCGCCTCGTCCAGCAGCACGTTGACCTGGCGCAGGCGCACCGAGGAGCGTGACCAGACCATGCCGATGCGGCGCGGCTCGCTGGGCTCCGGCAGGGGAATGCGCACCACCGAAATGCCTTCCGGCCACGGCTTGGCCCAATCCGGCACCAGCGACACGCCCAAACCACGATCGACCATCACCGCGATCGCATTGAGCGCATTCAGCTCGAACCGTTCGCGCGGCACGATGCCGGCCTTGCGCAGGTATTCATCGGCCTGGCGGCCGCCCCATTCGTGGCGGTCGTAGCGGATCAGCGGTTCCTCGCGCAGCAGCTGGTGTGGGTCGGCACCGGCCATGCGCGCCGGCGCCAGCACCACCAGCGGCTCTTCACGCAGCAGCTGCCAGTCGCAGGTCTTGGGCAGCGAGAACGGTGCCTGCAGCACCATCGCCGCATCCAGGTCACCCGATTCCACCGCGCCATAGAGGTCGGCCGAGTAACCGGGTTTGATGAAGACGTTGATCTCGGGGAACTTGGCCACCATCCGCGCCAGGATGTCCGGCACCAGCCCGCCCAGCGCGGTAGGGCAGGCGCCCAGCCGCAGTTCGCCGGCCATGCCGCTTTCGTTGGCGACGCTGCGCAGGTCGGCCACGCCACGCAGCAGGTCGCGCGCCCGCTGCAGGATGCGTGCACCTTCCTCGGTGACGCTGACGGTGCGGCCGGCGCGGGCGATCAGCGGCGCGCCCAGCTCGCGTTCCAGCGTGCGGATCTGCTGGGCGACGGCGGCCGGGGTGATGTGCAGCAGGCGTGCGGCCGCGGCCATGGAGCCACGGTCGACCACGGTGACAAAGGTATTGAGGAACTGGGTTTCCACGCGATTAGACCTCTCAGCTGCGCGCCAAACTACACCAGCAGGCGCGGCGGCGCGATCCGACCAACGTCATGGTCGTTGCTGAAGCTGGCTTCACGCCGCCGCGGAACAGGCCCGCAGCGGCATGCAGACCGGTCTTCACACCGAGTCCTGCTTGTAGATGGTCAGGCCCTTCAGCGAACGGCTCGGGGCCGGGAAGAACAGGCTGGCCAGATAGCCGATCACGATGCACAGGAAGATCGAGATGGCCAGGTAGAAGTACGGATGGACCAGGTTGAACCACCATGCGACGAAGGTCAGCACGATGCTGGCGGCAACACCGATCGCCACGCCGGCGGAGTTGGCGCGGCGGGTGAACATGCCCAACGTATAAGCACCGGCAAAGCCGCCGCCGAGCAGACCAGCCAGTTCGATCGACACGTCGAACAGCGAGTGGATGTCGTAGCGGGTCATGATCAGCGCCAGGCCGATGGCGGTCAGGCCGACCAGCACCGTGGAGATCTCGGCGAACAGCACGCTCTTGCGCGGGGTCGGGTTCTTGGCGATGCGCTCGTAGAAGTCGACCGAGATCAGCGTGGCGACGCTGTTCATGATGCTCGACAAGGTGGCCATTGCCGCGGAGAACACGCCGGCGATGATCAGGCCGGTGACGCCCGGCGGCAGTTCGGCGGCGATGAACAGCGGGAAGGTCGCATCGATCGGCAGCAGCGGGTCAAGGCGCTGCGGGTTGTTCTTGTAGAACACCCACAAGGCGGTACCGATGCCGTAGAAGATGAAGCCGCCCGGGATCATGATCGCAGCGAAGGCCCAGATCGAACGGCCGGCTTCCTTGTCCGACTTGGTGGCCAGGGTGCGCTGCATCAGCACCTGGTCCTTGGGGAAGGTCAGCACCACGTCGAACACGACCAGGAAGATGAAGCCCCACACCGTGGCCTTGGTCAGGTCGAAGCTGAAATCGAACAGCTTGGTCTTGTCTTCCATCGCCGCGGTGGCCACGAATTCACCGAAGCCGCCCTTCAGCGTCCACACGATAAAGAGGATGGCGAAGATCGCGCCGCCCATCTTCACGATCACCTGCACGAAGTCGGTCCAGATCACCGCCTTCATGCCGCCCATCGCGGTGTAGAGGATGGTGAACACGCCCATCATCATGATGCTCCACACCACGCTGATGCCGGTGATGGTGGCGATGGCCAGCGCCGGCAGGAACAGCACCACGCTCATGCGCGCACCGATCTGCATGACGATGCACAGCGCGCTGGCGAGCATGCGGATGGCCGGATGGAAGCGGGTTTCCAGATAGGAGAACACGCTCATCAAATCCAGGCGGCGCAGCAGCGGCACGATCCACACCGCCACGAACATCAGGCCCAGCACTGCGATCAGGTTGTTGGTCAGGTACTGCCAGTTGGTCTCGAAGGCCTTGGCCGGAATGGCGATGAAGCTGATCGAGCTGGTGTTGGTGGCGTACAAGCTCACGCCCGCGGCCCAGAACGGAATGCTGCGGCCACCGACGAAGAAGTCGGCGGTGCTGGCGCGCTTCTCACGGAAGTAGAAGTAGGCGCCCATGCCCAGCATCGCGCCGAGGTAGATGACGATCACCGCCCAGTCCATCCAGCCCAGCAGGTGCTTGCCGCTCTGCAGTTCAAAGGTGTGCAGGCTGCCATCGGCATTCGCCCAGGCCAGGCCATTGCCCCAGCTGGCGCTGGCCAGCGGTGCGTTGGCATCGGTATCGGCCAGATCAGCCCAGGCGCTGGTGATGGTGTGGAAGGTGCGCGCATGGCTGCTGCCAACCGCGTCGGTCACCTGCATCAACAAGTGCGCCTGGCCGAGTGCACGCAGCGAACCCGGGACAACGTCGCCACCGATGGCGGGCAGCTCATGCCAGCCCTTCTC
>QFOV01000139.1 GCA_003248565.1 Stenotrophomonas sp. | reverse complement strand
TTCGTCGTACTTCTCGAACTCGGGAATGTGCTTGGCCAGGTCCGGCGGGAACGGCGACTGGCCTTCGGGGATCTGCAGCGGCAGCGTGCGCTCCTGTGCGGATGCCGGATCGGCGTCCACCAAGGTGTTCTGGCGCAGGATCTGCAGCTTGACGAAGCTGGTCTGCAGCATTGCCTGCTGCTCGGCGTTCAAGGGGATGACGATGTCATCCACGCGCAGGCGTCCATCCGGCAGGATGTCCAGGTTGGGGTAGGGCGCGCGGCGGATGGCGATGCGCTCGAGGGTGACCTCGGCCTTGGGCTTGCTGCGCTCGCTGCGGTGCTCGGCGTACTTCTCGCGGTCACAGCCGGTGGCCAGGGTGGCGAAGGCAACGAGGATCAACAACAACAGTCTTTTCATGGCAGCAGGGCAGCAACGACGGGGGCGGTCATTCTACCGCCCCCGCCAGAGTGCTGGTCAGGCCCCACTATCAGGGGATCTGGACATTGCCGTTGCCGTTGCGGCAATCGTCGATATCGCTCTGGTCCATCTTTGCGTACGGCTTGAACTCGGGCACCGCCGCAGCCAGTTGCTGCTGGGTGGCCATCAGCGCAGGCAACTGGTCGCAGATCTTGGCGGCGCTGGCCTTGATCTTGTCCGCCTCGGCATTGATGCGTGCTTCGATCTGCTCGGAGTTGCCAGAGAAGATGCCCTTGATCGCTTCGCCCGCAGCCTGCGCACCGAGATTGGCCCCCTGCACACCGATGTCGATGCCAGCCTCGGCGATACCGATCACCTGCGTGCGGTAGCGCAGGGTAATCGCGCGTTGGCTGTCATTGAGCGGGATGGAGGTGCTGTTGATCAGCAGGTCGCCGGTCGGGGTGACCTCCACCTTGGCGCCATCGGAGCCGATGCTGATGTTGCCCTCCGCCATTTCCTTGCGGGCTTTGTCGGTGGCTTCGCGGACCTTGGCGCCGATGGTGGTGTCGGTCGCAGGTGCATTGGCTGCTGGCTTCTCGCCGCAGGCGGCCAAGGGGAGTGTCAGCGCCAGGGCGAGCAGGGATGCGTTGAGGATCTTCATGGTGTGCGTTCCGTTGCGATTGGAAGGGATTAGCGCTTTTTGGGCAGATCGACGCTGCCGCTGATGCCGGAATGATTCACCGAGCCGCTGCCGAGGCTATCCACCTTGAGGCTGGCGGCGCCACGGACGTCGAGGTCGCCCGAGCCCAGCGAGCCCAGGCTCACCGCGCCGCGGCTGTCGCGAATGTCGACGTCGCCCGAACCGATGCTTTCGATGCTTACCGCACCCTGCACACCGCGCAGCTCGACGTCGCCGGAGCCGACAGTGCCGACCCGGGCGTCGCCGCGGACGCCGTCGATCCTGGCATCACCCGATCCCACCGAAAGCACGTGAAGCGAGCCGATGTTGTGGAATTCGACATCGCCTGAACCCACTGCCGCCGTTGCCAGGCCCTTGATGTCACGCGCACTGACATCGCCAGAGCCCACGTCAGCGCTCATGCTGTTGGCACCGGCCAGGGAGGCATCACCGGAGCCGACCTTGAGCTGTACCAGAATGTCGTCCGGCAGGCTGCCGGTCAGGTCCAGATAGGCGTAGGTGTGGCCCATGTTGATGTTCAGCCCCTGGCTGCGGCGTTCCAGCGTCACCACCAGCTTGTCGCCAACCTTGCGCTGGCTCAGCGAGAGCTGGTCCAGCAGTTCCTGGCTGGAAGCACAGCTGCGTCCGCTGATGGCTGCTTTTGCGCCCGGGCTGGCCTGCAGGCGCAGGTCGTGGCTGTTCACTTCAAACATCACGGTCTTGCTGCTTCCCAGGTCCAGGTTCAGCGACTGGGGGGCGGTAAACGCGCAGGGCTGGCTGGCGAAGGCTGCGCCCGGCGCAGCCAGCAATGCGGCCAGTACAAACGTCTTGTGCATGAACATTCTCCTGATCAGAACTCAGATGTCGTCGCGACGGCGGCGCAGGTAGATGGCGGCGACGATCAAAGCGATACCGACCACGGCGCCGATCCAGATATCCGGATTGGAGAGTACCTTGCCCAGGCTATGGTGCTGCAGCAACCACTGCACCAGGTCGGCCGGAGTCTGCAGGTCTTCGCCACGGATGTTGGTGTCGGTCAGGCCGCGCGGCAGCCAGGAAGACGGGAACACGCTGAGCAGGCCGCGGTAAGCAACGGTGTACCAGATCCAGCCCAGCGGCAGCTTCACGCCCGGCATCGCGCCGAGGATGCTGATCATGGTGCAGGCCAGCAGCGGGATCAGCACCGCCCACAGGAACGGCTTGGTCCGCACCAGCGCTGAGCAGAACATCAGCCAGCCGACGGTTGGCAACGCCCACAGCAGGCTGACCGGAAGCGTGCTCAGGACCAGGCCCAGGATGCGGAACGGGTGCGAGTGGGTGGCAATCGCCCAGGGGCTGGTGGCGCCGGCACCGGCCGCGCCCAGCATGGCCACTACCCACAGCACCAGGCCGACAGCCAGGCCGATGGCCATCGCGATCAGCGGTGCCAAGACCAGTGCCCACAGGGCCTTGGACAGCACGGTCTGGGTGTCGGAGACCGGCAATGACTTCCAGAACAGTACGCTGCGGTCGCGACGGTCGTCGTAGAGGCTACCCAGGGCGTAGAAGAACACCACGAAGGCCAGGATCAACGAGGCCAGGAAGATGCCTGCCAGCAGCAGGCCATCGCCGAATGCGCCCATGACCTTGAGGTATTCGCTGACATCGCCGGTGTGGTTGATGCCATCGGAATTGCGGGCGGCGAACACGCCAATCAGCGCGCCGATGACGGCGAACAGGACGGCGATGCCGCCGGTGATGACTTGGGCCCAGACGAAGCCGCCCCGGTTTTCCCAGTACTCACGCTTGAGCAGCCATTTGAACTTGCCGAGCGGGGTGATGTGGTGAGCGGCGTTCATGCGTAGGTTCCCTTCATGGTGGCCACGAACAGGTCGGCCAGGCCGGGGGTGCGGATTTCGCCCATGGCGGCGAGTTGGTTGCGGTTGGCGCCATCAAACAGCAGCACGGTCTTGCCGAATGGCAGGGCGCGTTCTTCGATCGGACCAAGGGCGCGGGCGGCCTGCAGCGCGTCGGCCGAGGCCAATAGCTCGGTGTAGCGCTCGGCCAGTGCCTCCATGTCGGAGGACAGCACGATCGAACCGTCGCGGATGAACAGCACGTCGGTCAGGATGTGCTCGACCTCTTCCACCTGGTGGGTGGTGATGATGATGGTCTTCTGCTCATCGAAGTAGTCCTCCAGCAGGCGCTGGTAGAACTCCTTGCGGTACATGATGTCCAAGCCCAGGGTGGGCTCATCCAGCACCAGGATCCTGGCGTCGATGGCCATCACCAGGGCGAGGTGCAGCTGCACCACCATGCCCTTGGACATCTCACGCACGCGCTGCTTCGGATTGAGCTTGGTATTGGCGAGGAAACGCTCGCAGCGGGCGCGGTCAAAACGCGGATGCACGCCGGCGACGAAGTCGATGGCTTCCTTGACCCGCAACCAGCGCGGGAGCACCGCCACGTCGGCGATGAAGCAGACATCATTCATCAGGTCATCGCGCTGGCTGCGCGGGTCCATGCCCAATACCTGCAGGTCGCCGTCAAACGAGGTCAGGCCGAGCACGGCTTTGAGCGCCGTGGTCTTGCCGGCGCCGTTGGGCCCGATCAGACCGACGATGCGGCCCGGTTCGATGGTGAAGCTGGTGTTGTCCAGCGCTGGCTTCTGCTTGTAGGCCTTGCGCAGGCCCTTGGCGGAAACGACGGCTTCGACGGCGTTCATAGAGTGGTCCCCGGTGGCAGCAAATCTTCCATGGTCAGGCCCAGGCGCTGGATGCGCTCCAGCACGGCCGGCCATTCGTCATTGAGAAAACGATCACGCTCGTTGCCGCGCAGCTTCTGGGCGGCCTCCTCGGTCATGAACATACCAAGGCCACGGCGTTTCTCGACCAGGTTCTCGTCGGCCAATTCCTGATAGGCGCGCGAGACGGTGATCGGATTCAATTGGTACTCGGCCGCTACCTGGCGTACCGAGGGCAGGGCATCGCCCGGCTTCAGGATTCCGTCCAGCATCATCGCAATCACGCGATCCTTCAGCTGGCGGTAAATGGGAGCGCCATCGCTCCACTGGATATCGCTCATGGGTCAGCTCCGCGAATTCAGCTGTGCGAAAGAAAAATAAGGCATCGAAAGACTGGTCCGCATACGCCGGGCCGGTCGTTTCGTTTTGGGGCTTTCGTCGGCATCCTGCCCATCACCGCCCACCTGGGCTGCATAATCCCTGGCATCGGCAAGGCCGTTGCCGAGGGAGCTGGAGCAGCCCAGCAACAGCAAGGTGCCAGTGACCATCAGTGCGTGGAGAGCGTGTCTGCCGTGCTTGGTGTTCATGGGGCCCCTGTGTAGGGTGGCTGGTGTTGTATGCAACTATAACACCGACACGCCGACATGCAACTGGTTCTGACCAAACTAATGGCCTATGCCGCTCCAAACTTGCTTGTTGTGCTCAGGAGAAACCAGTGAACATTCGTAATTTATTGATTTCAATTGCTTTTGTGGCCAGCGTTGGAAGTGCGGCGGATGCGCTCGCAGGTCCGTTGCTGGACCGCAGCTACCGTTCGCTGGCCGGAAAAGACGAGGTGAACCTGAATCGCGCATATGGCGGCAAGGTGCTGCTGGTAGTGAATACCGCCTCCAAGTGCGGGTTTACCCCGCAATACGAGGGGCTGGAGGCATTGCAGCAGGAACTGTCGCCACGTGGTTTTGCCGTGTTGGGCTTTCCGTCCAATGATTTCAAGGGCCAGGAGCCAGGCAGCGAGGCGCAGATCCAGGAGTTCTGCACACTTACTTATGGGGTGAAATTCCCCATGTTCGAGAAAGTGCATGTGATTGGTCCGGAGGCAACACCGCTGTACCAGGACCTGACCCGCCTCAGCGGCGTGGCACCGGGCTGGAACTTTCATAAATATCTGATATCCCGCGATGGGCGCGTGCTGGCGCAGTTCCCGAGCAAGGTAAAGCCGGATGATCCGGAACTGCGCGCGGCGATTGATCGCGCGCTGGCCGCAGCTGCGCCACAGCGCTGACGTGCCTCGACATCTGCGGTGCGCGTGCGACAATATCGCCCCTCGCGCCGCCGGTGGCGTTTGTTCACTTCCAGGAATGCAGCGAATGAAGATGGGAAAGCGTGGCGCGGTTGCGTCGCTTCTGATTTTGGCGATGGCGGCCCCCGGGGTCGTTTTTTCGCAACAACCTGCCGCTGCGGCGGCGACCAAGGAGAAGTCTGTTTTGACCTCGGATCGTGAAAAGATTGGCTACGCCATCGGCATCGACGTGGCCAGCTCGTTTGAGCCGGTTGCCTCGGAAGTAGACGTGGCCGCAATGCGCCGCGCTGTTGAGAACGCCTTTGCTGGCGGCCAGCCGCTGTTGTCGCAGGAAGATGCGCAGAAGACCGACCAGGCATTGCGCACAGTGATGATGGCGCGTTCGGGCCAGCAGGTTCCGGGCATGGCGCCGGGCAGCGCACCGCCGTCGGTTGACCGCGAAAAGGTTGGCCTGATGCTGGGCAGCTTCGCCGTTGGCCCGTCGCTGGCACGCATCAAGGATGACATCGATCTGAATTCGGTGTTCCAGGCGATCAGCACCGTGTTCGCCAAGGGCACCCCGCTGATGACCCACGAGCAGGCGCAGGGCGTGCTGCAGGCATTCAGCGCCACCAAGGAAGCTGAAATGAAGGCTGAGGCCGGCAAGGCCGCCCAGGCCAATCGTGAGGCAGGCAATGCCTTCCTCGCCAAGAACAAGACCCAGCCGGGCGTGGTGACCACCGCTTCGGGCCTGCAGTACCAGGTGATCCGCGCCGGCAGCGGCGAGCGCCCGATGGCCACCAGCCGCGTGCGCGTCAACTACGAAGGCAAGCTGCTCAGCGGCGAAGTGTTCGACAGCAGCTACCAGCGCGGTCAGCCGGTTGATTTCGGTCTGGACCAGGTCATCAAGGGCTGGACCGAAGGCGTGGCGCTGATGCCGGTTGGTTCCAAGTACCGCTTCTGGATTCCGGGCGAACTGGCGTATGGCGAAGCCGGCACCCCGGGCGGTCCGATCGGCCCGAACGCGACGTTGAGCTTCGACGTCGAGTTGCTGGGCGTCATGCCGTAAGGCTGAGTTACGGAGTAGGCGCAACCATGCGTGTAGCTATTTTCGGAACCGGCTATGTGGGTCTCGTGACCGGGACCTGCTTGGCGGAAGTAGGGCACGATGTGGTCTGCGCCGATATCGACCAGGCCAAGGTCGATGGTCTGGAGCGCGGCATCATCCCGATCTACGAACCTGGCCTGGAGCCGATGGTGAAGGCCAATCACGCCTCCGGGCGTCTGGCCTTCACCACGGAAGCGGCAAAGGCGATCGACCACGGTGAGGTGATCTTCATCGCAGTCGGTACGCCGCCGGATGAAGACGGCAGCGCTGATCTGCAATATGTGTTGGCGGTGGCCCGTACCATCGGTCGCCACCTTGCACGGCCTGCCGTGGTGGTCAACAAGTCGACGGTGCCGGTGGGCACCGCTGACAAGGTTCACGCTGCCATCGCTGAAGAGCTGGCAGCGCGTGGCCGGGAGATCGCCTTCGACGTGGTCTCCAATCCCGAATTCCTGAAAGAAGGTGATGCGGTCGCAGACTGCATGCGCCCGGATCGCATCGTCATTGGTGCCAGGAACGCACATGCGGTGGCGGTACTGCGGCGACTGTATGCGCCGTTCAACCGCAACCGTGACCGCGTTGTGGAAATGGACGTGCGTTCGGCCGAGCTGACCAAGTACGCCGCCAATGCGATGTTGGCGACCAAGATCAGCTTCATGAATGAAATCGCCAATATCGCCGAGCGCGTAGGCGCCGATATCGAGCAGGTGCGCCAGGGCATAGGCTCTGATCCGCGCATCGGCTGGCACTTCATTTATCCAGGTGCTGGCTACGGCGGCTCCTGTTTTCCCAAGGACGTGCAGGCGCTGGCGCGAACCGCCGCGCAGCACGGTCACCAGCCGCAGCTGCTCAATGCGGTGGAGGCGGTGAATGCCGCCCAGAAAGGCCATCTCTTCGAGCTGATCCAGCGTCACTACGATCGTGGTGAAGATGAAGGCGTGCGCGGCAAGACCTTCGCGGTGTGGGGACTGGCATTCAAGCCGAACACCGACGACATGCGTGAGGCACCCAGTCGGCGCGTACTGGCGCAGTTGTGGGAAGCCGGTGCCAAGGTGCAGGTGTTCGATCCGGAAGCCATGGAAGAAGCCCGCCGCGTTTTTGGCGAGCGTGATGACCTGGTTTTCTGCGATTCCGCATTTGCCGCGCTACATGACGCAGACGCTCTTGTGGTGATCACAGAGTGGAAGCAGTTCCGCAGCCCGGACTTTGCGCGCATGCGTGAAGCGCTGGGTGATGCGGTGGTATTTGATGGCCGTAACCTCTACGACCCGGCTGAGATCGAAGCCGCAGGCCTGGCGTATTACGGCATTGGTCGAGGACGTTCCGTACATGCATGAATCAACTCCCGAGCAGCGCGAACAAGCGCTGGAAGCACGCCTGGTTGAACTGGAGATGCGTGTTTCCTTCCAGGAGCAGGCGTTGGCGGAAATGAGCGAAGCGTTGGCCGATGCCCGCATGCAGGGCTCGCGTAACGCTGATCTGCTGCGCCACCTACTTGATGACCTGGGCAAGGTGCGCACGGCGTTGTATGCCGACGCCGCCGATGAACCACCGCCCCCGCACTACTGATACTTCCCATGAGTGACAATATTCGTGACCAGCTGCTAGGGCTGGGTTTCAAGCCTGCTCCCAAGCCGGAGCGCAAGCCGGAAGTGCGTCGTGACGGCCGCCCGCAGGGCAAGCCAGGGCAGGGCCGGCCACAGCCGGGCAACAAGCCTGCGCATGCCGGCAAGCCTGCACCGCAAGGCAAGTCGTCCCATCCGGGCAAGCCCGGGCAATGTCGGCCGCAGCAGGGGCCACGCAAGCCGCGCTCGCAGGAAGACATCGACCTGGCCAAGGCCTATGCGATCCGTGCGCAGAAGGAAAAGGACGAACGCATCCAGGCCGAACAGGCCAAGCAGGAAGAAGCACGCCTGCGCCGTGAAGCGCGCGCCAAGCTCGATGAGCTGATCAAGGACAAGGGTCTGAACGATCCGAACGCCGACATTGCCCGTCACTTCCCGTACGGCGGCAAGATCAAGCGCGTCTACGTCAACGCCGAGCAGCTCAAGGCGCTCAACGCCGGCGAGCTCGGTGTGCTGCAGCAGAACGGCCGCTACCTGCTGGTGACAGCCGAGGTGCTGGCGCAGGCCGAGGCGATTTTTGCCCAGGCCGTGGCGTTGAAGGTCGATCCAAATGCTCCTGCAGATGCGGATCCCTACGCGGACCCGCAGTACCAGGTGCCGGACGATCTGGTCTGGTAGGCGATTCGATATGATGCAGACAACGGGCGCCGCTGGCGCCCGTTTTCTTGAGGGGGAGCGCAATGCAGGGACATCCGAGGCAGGACGGCTATTACCCCCACGTTGACGGCCTGCGCGCCATTGCCGTGCTTGC
>QFOV01000138.1 GCA_003248565.1 Stenotrophomonas sp. | reverse complement strand
CGACATCGTCGAAGCGATGACTGCCGCGCTGCTGGACTGGGAAACCATCGACGCCGAGCAGGTCAAGGCGATCATGGAAGGTCGCAAGCCGTCGCCGCCCGCAGGCTGGGTGGACAAGGGCGGCAACAACGACCGTGCCGACGACGGCAAGGGCGGCGACGCTCCGCAGCCGGTGACGCCGATCACCGACCCGGCCGGCCAGCACTGAGCCAACAGCATCAATGCAAAAAGAACGGGCCGGTTTTCCGGCTCGTTTTTTTATGCGCCAAGCCCTGTGCTGGGCGAGAATGGCGTCACTTTGTTTTCCTCAGGTCTTCCCCATGAATGATGCTCCTTCGCCGCCCAAGGCACCCTCTGCGAATGTGCCGGAGATGATCATCGCCACCGTGGCCGGTGTCGGTTTCGGGGTGAAGACCAACAACTTCCTCGCCGGTATCTTCATCGGCGTGGTGCTGGGCGTGATCCTGAGCCTGATTGGCAGCCGTATCCGCGCCCGCAACAAGGACTGATCGCCGGCATTGCGCTGTCTTCTGTTGGTTGAGAGTGTGCCGCCGGCTTCGCTGGCGCGCCGTTGCGGTGGCTTAAACTAGGCGCTGTTGCAGTCCACCGGAGCGCCCATGTTTGATGTTTTCCCCACCCTGGAATGTGGCGACCGTACGCTGCGGCTGGATCGGCCGCAAGTGATGGGCATCGTCAATGTCACCCCGGATTCGTTTTCCGATGGTGGCCAGCATGCAGACACCGCTGCTGCCGTCGCGCATGCCCTGGCGCTGGTCGAGCAGGGCGCGGATCTGCTCGACATCGGTGGTGAATCCACCCGTCCGGGTGCAAGCCCGGTGTCGGTGCAGGAGGAGATTGACCGCGTCGTGCCGGTAATCGAGGCTTTGCTTCCACAGGTCGCCGTGCCGCTGAGCGTGGATACCTTCAAGCCGGAAGTGATGCGCGCCGCGCTGGCGGCTGGCGCGCACATGATCAATGACGTGCAGGCATTGCGGCAGCCTGGCGCGCTGGAGGTGGTGGCTGCGTCGAAGGCGGCGGTGGTGCTGATGCATGCGGTCGGCGGCCCCTACGATGCAGGCCTCGCCCAGGCCTATGTTGATATAGCCGGTGATGTGCAGCGCTTCCTGGCCGAGCGTGTTTTCTCCGCGGAAATGGCCGGTATCGGACGCAAGCGCCTGCTGCTCGATCCGGGCTACGGGTTCAACAAGGACACCGCGCAGAACTTTGCCTTGCTGGCCGCACAGGATCGCTTGAACGATCTGGGCGCGCCGGTGCTGGCGGGCTTCTCGCGCAAGCGCTGCATTGGTGATGTCACCGGGCGGACGGTGGCTGCCGAGCGCATGGCCGGTTCGCTGGCCGCGCATCTGCTGGCAGTGCAGAAGGGAGCGATGATGGTGCGTGTGCACGACGTGGCCGCGACGGTTGACGCGCTCAAGGTGCTGGCTGCATTCGATGCGGTGCCGGCGCCGCGCGCCGCCAAGCCGGACATGCCGCGCTGGCCGGACGAGGATTGATGAGCATCGATCAACGCCCCTTGGCCATCGCCCTGATGGGGCCGACCGCCTCGGGCAAGACGGCCGCGGCCATCGCCTTGGCCAAAGCCTATGAGGGTGAGATCGTCAGCGTCGATTCGGCGCTGGTCTACCGTGGCCTGGACATTGGCGCGGCCAAGCCGGATGCTGCCGAGCAGGATGGTATCCGCCATCACCTGCTGGACCTACGCGACCCCTGGCAGACCTATTCGGCGGCCGAGTTCTCCGCTGACGCCACCGAGGCCGTGCGTGACATCGTTGCGCGCGGCAAATTGCCGATTCTGGCCGGCGGCACCGGGTTGTATTTCCGTGCCTTGCTGCAGGGGTTGTCGCCGATGCCGGAAGCCGATCCGGCCATGCGCGCAACTATTGCTGCCGAGGCTGAAGTCTGCGGCTGGCCCGCCTTGCACGCACAGCTGGCCGGACTCGATCCGGTCGCTGCCGCGCGCATCCATGCCACCGATCCGCAACGCATCCAGCGGGCGCTGGAGGTGTACCGGCTGACCGGCAAGCCGATCAGCTATTGGCAAGGCTTGCCTGGCATCGCGCGCCTGCCGGCGCGGGTGCTGAAGCTGGTGCTGGCTCCGGCCGACCGTGCGGTACTGCATCAGCGCATCGAGCGACGCTTCGACCTGATGCTGGAGCGTGGTTTCCTGGAGGAGGTGCGGGCGTTGCGGGCCTTGCCACAGATGGCAGCGGTGGCGGCACCTTTGGATCTGCCGGCGGTACGTGCGGTCGGTTACCGGCAGGCCTGGCAGTATCTGGACGGGCTGGGCACGGCCGCCGAGTTCCGTGACAAGGGGGTGTTCGCCACCCGCCAGCTGGCCAAGCGTCAGCTCACCTGGCTGCGCGGCGAGCTGGATGCCCGCTGGTTCGACCCAGTTCGGGACATGTCCGGTGTGCAGAACGCGGTTTCCCGCTTTCTGCAAGGCTGAGCGAGCGCGCGGCGGTGTACCATCAGGGTTCCGGACGGGCAGGGGATGCCGCCATCGGTCCGGTCCATAAAAACAATAACGAGGAGTAGACGATGTCCAAGGGGCAGTCTTTGCAGGATCCGTTTCTGAATGCGTTGCGCCGCGAGCGCGTGCCGGTTTCGGTCTACCTGGTAAATGGCATCAAATTGCAGGGCACGATCGAGTCGTTCGACCAGTTCGTGGTGCTCCTGCGCAATACCGTCAGCCAGATGGTCTACAAGCACGCCATTTCCACCGTGGTGCCGGCGCGCAACGTGCGCGTGGGGCCGGGTGGTGGCTACGTGCAATCGGGTGACGGAAGTCAGGCAGCTGATGACGATATCGACAACGACAACGAATAAGCAGGTGGCGGCGCATGTTTGACCGCTCTAAAAAGGGCGAACATGCGCTGTTGATCCAGCCGCATGTTGGCCGGCTGGAAGAAGATGTACTGGAGGAATTCACCGATCTGGCGCGCTCGGCCGGGGCAACTGTTGCCGCGACCATCACTGCGCGCATGGACAGGCCGAACCCCTCCACGCTGATCGGCAGCGGCAAGCTGGAAGAGGTGAAGGCTGCGGCCGATGCCACTGGCGCCGATCTGGTGCTGGTCAACCATCAACTCAGTCCGGTGCAGGAGCGCAATCTTGAGCGCTACCTGGAACGCCGGGTCATTGATCGTACCGGCCTGATCCTGGACATCTTCGCCCAGCGTGCGCACAGCCATGAAGGCAAGTTGCAGGTGGAGCTTGCCCAGCTGCGGCATATCGCCACGCGACTGGTCCGCGGCTGGACTCACCTTGAGCGCCAGCGCGGTGGTTCCATCGGCCTGCGTGGCCCGGGTGAAACCCAGCTGGAGACCGACCGCCGCCTGCTGCAGAAGCGGGTGGAGCAGCTGCAGAAGCGGCTGGAGAAGGTCGAGGTGCAGCGCACCCAGATGCGCCGCGCGCGCGTGCGCAGCGAAATGCCGCGCATCGCGCTGGTCGGCTATACCAATGCCGGCAAGTCCACCTTGTTCAATGCCTTGACCGGCGCCGGTGCCTACGCCGCGGACCTGCTGTTTGCGACGCTGGACCCCACCGTGCGGCGTATCACCTTACCGGGTGGCAACGCGATGCTGGCCGACACCGTCGGTTTCGTGCGCGACCTGCCACATGACCTGGTGGCGGCGTTCCGCTCTACCTTGTCCGAAGCGCGTGAGGCGGATTTCCTGCTGCATCTGGTCGATGCCGCTGATCCGCTGCGCGAGGAACGTATCGCCCAGGTCGATGAAGTGTTGGAGGCCGTCGGCGCGGGTGACCTGCCGCAGCTGCTGGTGTTCAACAAGATCGATCGCATCGAAGGCGCCGAAGTGCGCCACGACGCCCAGGATGGCGTGCCGGATGAATCACGGCGCGAGCGGGTATGGGTTTCCGCGCGTGATGGCCGCGGGCTGGAACTGCTGCAATCGGTATTGGGCAAGCGCCTGGGCCTGCAGCATGTCACCGGCCAGATCCGTCTGCCGCCAAGTGCTGGCCGCCTGCGCGCACGCCTGCACCAGTTGGAGGTCATCCGCGGCGAGCAGGCTGATGAAGAAGGCTGGCTGATCGACGTGGATATCCCGATTGCCGAAGCCGAGAAGCTGGCAGCAAGCGAGGATGGTGCGGTGATACGCCCGCTGTTGCCGGAAAAATTGCCCGAATGGTGATTCGGGTGGAAAGAGACAGCCGGCCCCGTGCCGGCTGTCTTGTTTGTGGGAGCGGCGTAAGCCGCGAAGCAGATGCGTCATCAGATGGCACAGCTGCCAGCCACTTCAGCATCATCAGCTTCGCGGCTTACGCCGCTCCTACAACTCCCGCAGCTGGGCTGTGCCCTGACACGCGGGCGTCATCTGCGGTAAAACGTAAGGGTTCTTCTCCCAGCCCCCTTTACCGCAATGTCCAATCCAACCGATGCCGATCTCAATGCCCTGGCCGCCGCGCTTGGCGAACGCCTGCAGCAGGCCTCGCTGCAGCTGGTGACCGCGGAAAGCTGCAGTGGCGGCTGGATCGCCAAGAGCATGACCGATATCGCCGGCTCCTCGGCGTTCTTCGACTGCGGCATGGTGGTCTACAGCTATGAAGCCAAGCAGCGCCTGCTCGGCGTCCGTGCGCAGACCTTGGAGCAGTTTGGTGCGGTCAGTCGCGAAACCGTGCTGGAAATGGTGGCCGGCGCGCTGATCAATTCCGGCGCAGGTGTGGCGGTGGCGGTGACCGGCATCGCCGGCCCCGGCGGTGGCAGCCCGGACAAGCCGGTCGGCAGCGTCTGGATCGGCTGGAAGCGCCGTGGCGGCTATGCGCGCGCGCAGTTGTTCCAGTTCGATGGTGACCGCGATGCGGTACGCAGGCAAACCGTGGATGCGGCGTTGCGCGGCATCCACGACCATCTATGACATGCTGGCCCGGCCAGCAACCGGGATGAGTCGCGATGTGGGAAACACTGGGCACGGTCCGTGATCTGGGCCGCTTGCAGGAAATAGCCGCAGTTCTGATCCGCTATGGTTTCGGCGACGTGGTGCGCCGGACCGGGCTGGCCTCGGTGCTGGAACGCGCGGGTCGGCTGGTGCGTTGGAACGACAGCCAGCAGATGTTGCGGATGACCGCGCCGGTTCGCGTACGCAGTGCGATGCAGGAACTGGGGCCGACCTTCGTCAAGCTTGGCCAGGTACTGGCCACGCGCGTGGACCTGTTGCCGCCGGAGTGGATCGCCGAGCTGTCCGAGCTGCAGAACGCAGTGCCCGCGCTGCCTTATGCCGCGATCCGCGAGCAGTTGGAGGCTGATCTCGGCGCGCCGCCAGCGCAGGTGTTCGCCTTCCTGGATGAAACCCCGATGGCTGCCGCCTCCTTGGCGCAGGCGCATCGTGCGCGTCTGCACGATGGCCGCGAGGTGGTACTTAAAGTGCGCAGGCCCGGCATCCGCGATGTGGTTGAAGCGGACCTCCGGCTGCTGGCGCGGTTGGCTGAGATCGTCGAGGCGCGACTGCCGGATCTGCGCCGCTATCGGCCGGCGGAAGTGGTGCAACAGTTCACCCAGTCGCTGCGCAGCGAGATGGATTTCGCCGCCGAATGCCGCAATTCCGAGCGCATCGCACGCAACTTCGATGGCCGCGATGACATCCTGATTCCCGGCGTGCACTGGCAGTGGACCTGCGAAAGCCTCAACGTGCAGGACTTCGTTGATGGCATTCCCGGCCGCAAGCTGGAGGCCGTCGACGACGCCGGTCTGGATCGTGCAGCGCTGGCCCGGCGTGGCGCCGATATCGTGCTGAAAATGGTGTTGGAGGACGGCTATTTCCATGCCGATCCGCATCCCGGCAATATTTTCTACATGCGCGACGGCCGCATCGGCGTGATCGACTTCGGCATGGTCGGTGCGCTGTCCGAAACGCGCCGTTTCCAGGTCGCGCAGCTGCTGCACGGGCTGGTCGAGCAGGAGCCGCAGGTGGTTGCCGACGTACTGTTGGACTGGGCCGGCGGCGTGGAGGTGGACGAAGGTCGCCTGCAACAGGACATCAGCCAATTCGTCGATCAATACCGCGGCGTGCCGTTGAAGGACCTGCGCATCGGCCTGATGCTTGGCGACATCACCCAGTTGCTGCGCAGCTACAGCCTGACCTTGCCGGCCGACCTGGCGCTGATGATCAAGGCCTTCCTGACCCTGGAAGGCATGGGCCGGCAACTGGATCCGGACTTCGACATGGCCAGCGCGGCGCGCCCTTTCCTGGAGCGGGTGGTGCTGCAGCGCTATGCGCCCAAGGCGCTGCTCAAGCGTGGCCGTCGCAGCCTGCTGGGGATGTTGGATCTCGCAGGAGAGTTGCCACGTGATCTGCGCCGGCTGGTGCAGGCGGCGCGGCGCGGGCAGCTGAAGCTGCGTGTGGAAACCACTGCGTTGCAGGGCTTCGGCGATCAGGTGAACCGCGCCGCCAACCGCCTGGTGGTTGGCGTAATCACCGCTGCCTTGATCATTGGCTCGTCGATCGTGATGCACAGCGTAGGTGGGCTTTCCAGCCGCTGGTTCCTGGCGCTGGGCCTGTGCGGCTTCGTGGGCGCGGGCATCTGCGGGGTGTGGATACTGTTCTCGATCTGGCGCAGCGGTCGCCACCACTGATTTTCGTCGAGGGGCTTGCAGATCCCTTTGTTAGTAGTAATACTACTAACCATGAACCTCACCGACACCCAGCAGGCCATCCTCGACTTGATCGCTGAGCGCATCGAGGCCGAGGGCATGCCGCCATCGCAGACCGAGATCGCCCGCGCCTTTGGTTTCAAGGGTGTGCGCTCGGCCCAATACCACCTGGATGCCCTGGAAGCGGCCGGCGCCATCGAGCGCGTTCCCGGTCGTGCGCGCGGCATCCGCCTGGTGCGCCAGGAAGGCGAGGGCGATGCGGGGCCGGAGTCGCAGCTGCCTGCGCAGGCCGCCAACGACGATGTGCTGCGCCTGCCGATCCTGGGCCGGGTCGCTGCAGGTCTGCCGATCGGCGCGGACATCGGCTCGGACGATTACGTGGTGCTGGACAAGGTGTTCTTCTCACCGGCGCCGGATTACCTGCTGAAAGTGCAGGGCGATTCGATGATCGACGAAGGCATTTTCAATGGTGACCTGATCGGCGTGCACCGCACCCGCGACGCCACGTCGGGGCAGATCGTGGTGGCGCGTATCGATGACGAGATCACCGTGAAGCTGCTGAAGATCGCCAAGGACCGGATCCGTCTGCTGCCGCGCAATCCCGACTACGCGCCGATCGAAGTCCTGCCCGACCAGGATTTCTCCATCGAGGGGCTGTATTGCGGCCTGCTGAGGCCAAACCGCTGAAATCTGCTGGTTCGATGCTCGCAGACTTGAGTCCTGCGGAGGCCGAATCTGCGCATTTCGCAGCCGCAACTGACTGTTTTCCTTACGTAGGGCGGGTGTTTGGGCTGCTGTCGGTATCCTTGTCGGCCAAATAATTTTGTCGTCTCGGTTGCAGTCTCAGCCTGTGCGATACGACACCCCTACAGTGGACCCCATGACGAAATCAACGAAATCAACTCCGAGGACGAACACGATGGACGAGAACAAGAAGCGCGCACTTACCGCCGCACTGAGTCAGATCGAAAAGCAGTTCGGCAAAGGCTCGGTGATGCGTATGGGCGACCGCGTTGTCGAGCCCGTCGAGATCATCCCCACGGGTTCGTTGATGCTGGACATCGCGCTGGGCATCGGTGGCCTGCCCAAGGGCCGCGTGGTCGAGATCTACGGTCCGGAATCCTCCGGCAAGACCACCCTGACCCTGCAGGCCATTGCCGAATGCCAGAAGCTGGGCGGCACCGCTGCCTTCATCGATGCCGAGCACGCACTGGATCCGATCTACGCCGCCAAGCTGGGCGTCAATGTCGACGACCTGCTGCTGTCGCAGCCGGACACCGGCGAGCAGGCGCTGGAAATCGCCGACATGCTGGTGCGTTCGGGCTCGGTCGACATCGTGGTGGTCGACTCGGTCGCTGCGCTGACCCCGCGTGCTGAAATCGAAGGCGAAATGGGCGATCAGCTGCCGGGCCTGCAGGCCCGCCTGATGAGCCAGGCGCTGCGCAAGCTGACCGGCAACATCAAGCGCTCCAATACGCTGGTCATCTTCATCAACCAGTTGCGCATGAAGATCGGCGTGATGATGCCGGGCCAGAGCCCGGAAACCACCACCGGTGGCAACGCGCTGAAGTTCTACGCCTCGGTGCGCCTGGACATCCGTCGTATCGGTGCGATCAAGAAGGGCGACGAGATCATCGGCAACCAGACCAAGATCAAGGTCGTCAAGAACAAGTTGGCGCCTCCGTTCAAGCAGGTCATCACCGAAATCCTCTATGGCGAAGGCATCTCCCGCGAAGGCGAGCTGATCGACATGGGCGTGGATGCCAAGCTGGTCGACAAGGCCGGTGCCTGGTACAGCTACGGCGAGGAGCGCATCGGCCAGGGCAAGGACAACGCCCGCGGCTATCTGCGTGACAACCCGCAGGTTGCAGCCCGCCTCGAGGCCGAGCTGCGCGAGAAGTTCCAACCCACCGAAGCGGCGCGCGAAGAGGGTGACGACGAAGACGGCGAGGAGTGAGTT
>QFOV01000137.1 GCA_003248565.1 Stenotrophomonas sp. | reverse complement strand
TGCTGGAAGCCGGCGTGCGCATCTTCGAGTACGGCCCGCGCATGCTGCACAGCAAGGCCTTCATCGCCGATGACGACACCTGCATCGTCGGCACCGCCAACTTCGACCACCGCAGCTTCCGGCTCAATTTCGAGCTGTCGATGATGTACACCGACCTCAAGCTTACCGGCGAACTGGACGCCATCCTGCGGGCCGAATTCGACAGTGCCGAGGAAGTGCAGTTGCTCCGCGACCGCTCGCTGTGGCGCAAGCGCCTGCCGGAGGCCTTCGCGCGCCTGGCGTCGCCATTGCTATAGGGCAGGGCCGCCGGCAAGGCGCTGCACGGCTTGATTCGGGCCGAAATACCCTGAATGAAGTCCGCTTGTTTCGCTGAACCTACCGGCTGTCCGGTACAGCGGCCAAACCCCTGTCCATGCATGGAATCGGTGCTGCCAGCGCCGTTACACTGCACGCCTCTGACAGGGAGATCGTCATGTACTGGCTGTTTCTATTGCTCGCGCTTGGCGCGTTCCTGCTTGCCTTTTCCACCACCCACAGCTGGCTGCTGGTGCTTGCCCTGCTGGCTGCATTGGTTTTTCTGCTGCTGTGGGTAAAGGGACTGTACGTCGCACGCTTTGGCGGCGTGAGTTCGGAGCCGCGTCCCCTGCATGCCGCTGAACTGCAGGCGCTGCGTGCACAGCTGCAGGCCAAGGCCGATCCCACTGCTGCGGCACCGGTTACTCCGATCGTGCAGCCACCTGCCAGTCCCTCGGCCACTGCCGGCGACCGCGAGCTGCCGCAGCCATGACCGTGCTCAGCGTCAACGTCAACAAGATCGCGGTGCTGCGTAATTCGCGCGGCGGCAATGATCCGGATGTGGTGCGGGCAGCAATGACCTGCCTGCGCGCGGGCGCCCATGGCATTACCGTCCACCCGCGTCCGGACCAGCGTCACATCCGCGCTGGCGACGTGCTGATGCTGTCTGCACTCACCCAGCAACACGGGGTGGAATTCAATATCGAAGGCAATCCGTTCGCACCGGCGCGCGAGGGCTACCCCGGCCTGCTTGAGTTGTGCGAACAGACCCGTCCGGCGCAGGCAACGTTGGTGCCCGATAGCGATGGCCAGCTCACTTCCGACCACGGTTTCGACTTCAGCCGTGATGGCGAGCGTCTGCGGCCCTTGATCGCCACGCTGAAATCCCTGGGTTGCCGGGTCAGCCTGTTCGTGGATGCCGGCAACCCTGACATTGCCCAGGCCGCCGTGCTCGGGGCCGATCGCGTCGAGTTATACACAGGTCCCTACGCCGAAGCGCATGCAGCAGGTGACCCGTGGGAATCCCTGGCGCTGTTCGCCGATGCGGCCCGCCGTGCCCAGGCTGCAGGCTTGGGTGTCAATGCCGGCCATGATCTGTCACAGACAAATCTGGCCGCGTTTCTGGCCCACGTCCCCAACGTGCTGGAAGTTTCCATCGGCCACGCCCTGATCAGCGAAGCCTTGTATACCGGGCTGGAAGCAAGCGTGGCGGGCTATCTCGCAGCCATTGCCGAAGCCGAAGACCTGCGCAGGTAAGCCAGGCACCAGCTCTCTCAAAAGCGCCACGGCTGGCAGCAGTCGCTCGCTGTTTCCAGGCCAACCCGTTGCGCCAACCGGTCTGACGAAAGCACCGGCAGCGCGCCGGACCGGCTCGGCGGTGGCTTGGTGAAATTGCATCCACACACTTATCCACATACGTTTGCACAGCGTTTCGTAGGGACATGCCTGAATCACTCAGCGTTGTGGATAAGCTGAAGGCGCCGTTGCGAAGCAATCCAGCGTCGGGCTTGCATTGACTCCGGACAGGGGTTTATCCACAGGCTACAGACCGGCTCTGGAAGTGCTGCAGGCGACCTGTTGTCGCCGGTCATCCAAGTCGACGCGCACAGACCTTCATCAGGCCCAAGCAGCGCCGCGCGTGCTGGGGTCTACTCCAGTGCTCACCAGACGGGCTCTGGACTACTCCTCAAATTCTGGATTTTTAGCGAAATTGACAGAATTTTCCGTCTTTTCTAGCTAATTTTCCGCCCATGACTGCGCACCAAACTGTGCATGGCAACGGCTCGCTACCAAACTACCGAGTTTTGAGCATGGCCGCTGCGCAGTCGCCCACGCACGAATCGCACCCGCCAGATCGTCTGGCAGGCCGCGTTATCTGCGGAATGCGATGGTTATCCACACGGCGCGTTACAGAAGGGCAGGGCGGGGTTGCATCCGGCGCACCGACCGCTCCCATTCGATTTATCCACAGTGCCGAAGGAGCATTCGCGGTCGCCCCGTGATCAGTGGGCAATCGGTTTTCACGTGGATCACGTCTGAGTAATCCACAGGCTGGTTGCGGACTTCATTCAAATCCCACGCCACTGCAGGCGTCCATCCACAGGCAACTGTGGGTAAGTCGCTGCGACGACGCGCATGTCGCCAGGTGTTTTTCCAGCGAGGCGGAGGTTGGGGCGCCGGATCGCAACAATCCCCGGGCCGCGCGGCGTAGAGCGCGGCTGGGTGCAGCCCTTCTGCTCTTCCTGGGTTCCGATATGCGTCGGTCAGCCACTGGATCAGTTCTGATCCGCATCAGCACGGCCCCGCCGATCGGCACAGGAATCTTCGGCGGACAGCGTGGCAATGGTTGGCAAGCCGCCCTTCTTACTCCCTGGACGGGAGCGGGACTTGATGGCAAAAAAAAACGCCCCCGCAAGGAGGGCGTTTTCCAGTCGCGTCATGACTTGGTGTTGCAGTATTGCTTACTGCACGAAGCCAATCTTCTTCATCTGAGCATTCTTCGCCTGGGCCAAAATCTTGGCCATGACGTCGTACTCCGAATCCGGGCTTGCTTCGATGCGAAGTTCCGGCTGGTTGGTCGGATCCTTCTGTACTTCTTCTTCCATCTTCTGCTGCAGGTCGCCCACGTTCACCGGACTGTTGTTCCAGTAAACCTGGTTGCTGGCGTCGACGCGGAGGTCGATCGGCGGCGGCGGCTCACGCAGCTGCGGCGGCGGGTTGATCACACGCTGCGGCAGATCCACGGCGATCGGGTACGTCATGATCGGCGCGGTCACGATGAAGATGATCAGCAGAACCAGCATCACGTCCACGAGGGGCGTGACGTTGATGTCGGCCATTGGGCCCCTGTTTCCACCACTACTGAATGCCATGGCTTATTGCCCCTTTTCTTTGGTGGCAACGAAACCGACGTCCAGCATGCCCTGGCCCTGCGCGATCTTGGTGACCTCGTTGATCACCTTCATCTTGGTGGTCTTGTCACCACGCAGATTCAGCGGCGGCTGCGGCGTCTGCTGGGCAGCAGTCGCGAAACGCGACTCCAAGGTCTCCTTGGAGACCTCTTCGTCGTTCCAGTAGAGCTTGCCGTCTTCCTTGACCGCCACCGTAATCGGATTCTTGCGATCAGGCGCATCTTCCGGGTTCTGGATCAGGTTGGCTTCCGGCAACTCCACCTTGACCTTGTGGGACATCAGGGGAGCCGTGATGATGAAGATGATCAGCAGCACCAGCATCACGTCCACGAGGGGAGTGACGTTGATGTCGGCCATTGGGCCGCTGCTGTTACCACTACTGAAAGCCATAACGGGCTCCGTCTATATCGTTGCGAAGACTTACTCGACGTACCGGATTAGCGAACGCGCGAACCGGTGGCGAAGAAGTCGTGCAGATCGTGAGCGAAGGTGTCGAACTTGCTGACAGTCGCGCTGTTGATCTTGCTGAAGAAGTTGAAGGCGAACACGGCCGGGATAGCCACGAACAGACCGATCGCGGTCATGATCAGTGCTTCACCCACCGGGCCGGCAACGGCGTCGATCGAGGCCGAACCGGTTGCACCGATCTTGATCAGCGCGCCGTAGATGCCCCACACGGTACCCAGCAGACCCACGAACGGAGCGGTTGCACCGACGGTGGCCAGCAGGATCATGCCGCCCTGCAGCTTGTTGGATTCGCGGGTCACGGCCTGACGCAGGGCGCGGTCAACGAATTCCGAACGGCTCAGGGTTTCCGAAGCACCAGCCTGCTGGTGGTGGGCAGCAGCCTGGGCTGCGTCCAGAGCGATCTTGGAGAACGGCTCCGAAGCCGGCTGCTCTTCCATGGCGCGGATGGCGTCCTGTGCGTTCGGGGCATCCCAGAACTGCGACGGCACGCGATCAGCAGCCGACTTCAGGCGAGCGGTGCGGAAGATGTTGATGACGGTCCAGTACCAGGACATGGCCGACATGATCACCAGGGTCAACAGAACAACCCAGGAGACGGCGAAGTCGCCCGGCTTGGTGGTCATTTCGTGGATCAGATGCTCGAAGCCCATCTGCGAGAGAGCGTTGTTTGCGTTGCCCCCGGCAGCAGCGGCGATGAAAATTTCCTGCAGCATGACGCTTACCTTTGTTGTGTGTGGTGTTAAAGGGTGTAGCTAATGTTGACCTGACCTGGTGGCGGCTATCAAAGCCGCCCCCTGGATCAGCTCAGCGCAAAGTTGACCGGGACGCGGACGCGACCAGCTGCCTTCGATCCACCGCTCTGGGCGGGGTTGAACTTCCACTTACGCGCCGCTTCCATTGCAGCTCGGTCGAGGTCGCGGTTGCGGCTGGACTTCTCGACAGACACATTGGTGACGTTGCCGCTGGCATCGACATCAATGATCAGGATGACCTCGCCCTGGATACCGGCACGGAATGCAGCCGGCGGGTAACGCGGCGGGTTCATGGCCTTGGACGAGATGTCGACGCTGGCCTGGATATCAACCGGCGGTGACGGCGGCGTCGGCGGCGACGGCGGCGTGACCACGTCGTTCGGACGCGGTTCCGGCACGTCGATCACCGGTGCTTCCGGCGGCGGCGGCAGCGGCGATTGCTTCGGCGGCGCCAGGTTCTTTACCGGCGGCGGCGGGGTGTCCTGCGGCGGCGGCGGCGGCGGCGGTGGCGGTGGCGGCGGCGGAGCGTCGACCAACGTCACCATGACGTTGCGTTCCTTCTCCGCAGCTGCCTTGGGGGCAACGGCCGGGATCAGGAGCATCATCAGGGCTGCGAGATGCAGTGCGATTACAAATGCGATACCCGCGATACGCGGCCAGCTCAGGCCCGTTTCTTTCTGGGTGTCATACCTGTGGTGGAAGACCAGTTGTTCCGTCATGCGCCAAGAACTCTTTAGTGGGGTCGGGGTGGTGGTGTGAAGCCACCCCTGATTCAGCGGTGCATGACACCGCAGGAACCTCCAAGCTTATACCAATCCTGACCAGCTGCGCATCTAAATTGCAGCCGTTCAGGCGTTATTCCTGCTTACTTCAGGTTGATGATTTTGTTTGCATCTGCCGGGTTTTTGACACCCTTGGCCAATGCATCACGCGCTGCCTGCTTGGCTTCCGGAATGCGCCCTTCCGAGTGCAGGACCTTGGCCAGGTTCAGGTAGGTTTCACCGTCCTTGGACAGCGGGGCCGCGTTCTTCCAGGCGTCGATCGCCTGCGGCACCTGCTCGGTGTAGTAGTACGACTGCGCCAGGGCCAGGTAGGTCTGGTAATCCGGCTTGAGGATGCCCTTGGAGATACCCTCGTTGATCACCGCAATGACGTCCCGTTCCTTGTTGTCGGTGTTGGCGTAGATCGAGTACAGCTGCTTGTACTCGCGCTCTTCCGTGAGCTGTCCGGCCGCGCGCAGCTTGTCCATCACTGCGGCAGCCTGTTCCATCTGATCGGCCTGCATGTACATGCTGGCCAGGTTGAGCTGGGCCTTCTTGTCGGCCGGGTTCTTGGCCGCCAGCGCCTCTGCTTCCTTTACTGCCTCACCGGTCTGGCCGGCTTCGGAGTAGGCCGCCATCAGCAGCTGGTTCCAGTTGTCCTTCGGCTCGGGCGTGGCAGCGATGGCCGCCTTCAGCACCGGAATAGCCTCGGCATACTTTTCGCTCTGGTACAGCGCCTGGCCCTTGATGATCAGTTCTTCGGGCTTGTTCGACTTCGACTCGGCGAAGTATTTGTCCAGGTTGGCCAGGCCTTCCACCAGCTGGTCATCCTGCAACTGCAGCTGGGCCAGCATCAACATCGCCTGGTAGTGGCCGTTGTTGTCCAGCTGGTTCAGCGCGATGGCCTGCTGCAGGTACTGCTTGGCAGCGGCGTTGTCATCAAGGTTGTAAGCACCCTGCGACGCCAGCTGGTTGGCAACGGCCTTGTCGTAATCGTTGGCATCCGACGACGCGATGATCTCATCGGCGAGGGTGCGGGTCTCCGCGAATTCCTGCTTGTTGTAGGCAGCGAACAGCTTGTTGAGCTTGCTGCCCATCTTCGAAGAGGCCTTGCCCTTCGGCTCCACGCGGGTGGCTTCCGGGAACAGTACTTCAGCCTTGGCGCTGTCCTTGCTGCCCCGACGCTCGGACGAGCGCGACTGCGCCGCAGCGTCAGCGACGACAACACCGCCCAATGCAGTGGCGATGAGGATGGAGAGCACGGCGTGCTTTTGGCTGCGGAAGATCATGTTTCACCTCGAAGGGGCCGCCGGGGCGGTAGAAATTCAAACTGTCGGAACGGGACCGAGCACGCAAACGTATCAGAAATTATTTGACGGAGAAATCACTTCTGATGGTGTACTGCAGCATTTTCCTACAACTAACCACAGCGCGGGACTACACCGGAACGCCTAGCCTGCTGAAATACAGGCTCCAACGCAGGTGTGTCACGTTGCAACTCACGGATACGGTTGGCCGGGTCTGGATGGGTGGAAAGCCACTGCGGGGAGCGATTTCCGCTGGCTGCCATCATGTTCTGCCATAGATTCACAGCTTGTGAGGGGTCAAACCCGGCCTGTGCCATCAGACGTTGCCCCACCACATCAGCCTCACTTTCCTGAGTTCGCGAACCGGGCAGCAGGATCAGGCCTTGTGCGCCCATGCCTCCGAACTGGTTGACGGCGCTGGCGGCGGTATCCCCGTAGGCCGCGCCAGCCAGCGCGCCGAGGATGCCCAAACCCATCTGCGTACCCTGCTGTCGCGTAAGCCGCTCTTCGTGATGACGCGAGATCACATGGCCGATTTCATGGCCGATCACCGCCGCCAGCTGATCCTGGTTCTTTGCCACGGTGAAGATGCCGGTATTCACCCCAACCTTGCCGCCAGGCAGGGCAAAGGCGTTGGGTTCCTTGTCGACGAATACAGCGGTTTCCCACCGTACGCCATGGTATTGCTGCGGCAACTGCGCCACCAGGGCATTGACCACGCATTGCACGTAGGCGTTCTGTTTGGCATCACGGTTGAGAGTCTGCTTGGCCTTGGTTTCTGCAAAGGCCTGCGCGCCGAGCTGATCCAACTGCTGCTGCGAAATGCCACCTATGACCTGGCGTCGCCCCGTAGGCGAGGTGGTGGTGGCGCATGCGCTGAGCAACAGCGCGGCAACTACGGCTAGTCCGACAGCTTTCATCCGGGATCCCCTCGTTCACGTCTGCAGTGTGCGAGTGTCTTGCTTAATTTTTCGTCAACCGCTGGCGGCTTTATTGCGTGCCGAACAGCACCATCGCCGCCAAGGCGACCGCGTTGTTCAGCGCATGGGCGATTACCGCCGCCCACAGCGTTCCTGTCCTGCGATAAACCCATGCAAACGCAGCGCCCATGCCGCCGTATATCAACCACAGCTGCAGCATCGCCGGAAAGCTGTTGGGGCTGGTGCCGGGGATCTCGTGCACCAGGGCAAATGCCAAGCTGCTGAGCACGATGCCCAACAGGGGACGGTTGGCGGCCCACAGGCGTCCGAACAACACGCGACGGAACAGTAATTCTTCGTAAGCCGGCGCCAACACCACCGCGAAGACGATCAGGAACAGTGGGTATTGCGCCCACGCCTGCTGCATCAGCAACAGGTTGGTTGGCACCGGCTCCACGCCCATCTGCTTGGCGATCCAGCCAATCCCGCTGCTGCCGAGAAAAACACCGGTAGCGACAACTGCGATCCAACCCCAGGTCGATGCACGGCGCATGGCCTGATGCGATTGCGCGCGCTCAGCCGGAGTAGCGCGACGGCGCAGGAAGTAAAGCAGCAATGCCGCACCACCGGTGGATACCAGTGCAATCAGCATCTGCGGCAAGGCACCGGGCGTGCCCAAAGCGGTTGCCAGCTCTGCTGCTGCCGGCGCCGCACCATCGCGCGCAGCCTGCATGCCAACTTCGACGCCACGCCACAACGCCCACACCAGACCGCCCAGCACACTCAGGAACAACAGCGTGGCAATGCCTATCAACAGATCCAGGGCAAAGCCCAGCAGCGGCGAACCAGGTTTGGAGAGGGCAGGGGAAGACGAGGAGAGCGGTACGTCGGGAAGAGTGGACATCGCGGACCTGGCAGTGGCTCGATGGAAAGTGGGCGCCGTTGCCGGCGCCCACACTGACGGTTGCGCTGGATCAGATATCCAGGTTGGTTACCTTCAGCGCATTGCTCTCGATGAAATCACGACGCGGTTCCACCACATCGCCCATCAAGGTGCTGAAGATCTGATCGGCTTCAACAGCGTCTTCGATGCGGACCTGCAATAGACGGCGCGTATCCGGATTCACCGTGGTGTCCCACAGCTGCTCGGGATTCATTTCACCCAGGCCCTTGAAGCGCTGGATCTGGCGTCCCTTCTTGGCCTCTTCCATCAACCAGGCCTGGGCCTGCGCGAAACCGGTGATCTCGGCA
>QFOV01000136.1 GCA_003248565.1 Stenotrophomonas sp. | reverse complement strand
GGCTCGCTGATCAAGTCCACCAACGGCCACTCCAACGGCATCGTGCCGTGGCTGAAGACGCTGGATTCCTCGGTGGCTGCGGTCAACCAGGGCGGCAAGCGCAAGGGCGCGGCCTGCGTCTACCTGGAAACCTGGCATGCTGACATCGAGGACTTCCTCGAGCTGCGTGACAACGCCGGTGATGACGCGCGCCGCACGCACAACCTCAACCTGGCCAACTGGGTGCCGGACCTGTTCATGCAGCGCGTCGAAGCCGACCAGGAATGGTCGCTGTTCGATCCGCGCGTGGTGCCGGAGCTGACCGATCTGTTCGGTCCGGCCTTCGAGCAGGCCTATGTACAGGCCGAAACCCAGGGCAAGGCACGCAAGACCGTGTCGGCACGCAAGCTGTACTCGCGGATGATGCGCACCCTGGCCGAGACCGGCAACGGCTGGATGACCTTCAAGGACAAGTGCAACCTGGCCAGCAACCAGACCCTGCGCGCCGGCAACGTTATCCACCTGTCCAACTTGTGCACCGAGATCCTGGAGATCACCTCCAACGACGAGACCGCGGTCTGCAACCTGGGCTCGATCAACCTCGGCAATCACCTCGACGCGCATGGCGACTTCGATTTCGAGAAGCTGGCCGAGACCGTGCGCCTGGCCGTGCGTCAGCTCGACCGCGTCATCGACCTGAACTTCTACCCGATCGAAACCGCACGCCGTGGCAACCTGCGCTGGCGCCCGGTTGGCCTGGGCTGCATGGGCCTGCAGGACGTGTTCTTCCGCAAGCGCATGGCCTTCGACTCTGCCGAAGCACGCGCGCTGTCGACCAAGATTGCCGAGACCATCTATTTCCACGCGCTGGAAGTGTCCTGCGAGCTGGCCCAGGAACGCGGCAAGCACCCCTCGTTCAACGACACCCGTGCCGCCCACGGCGAGCTGCAGTTCGACGCCTGGAACGTGGTGCCGGACGACACCGCGCGCTGGGACGCCCTGCGCGAGCGCATCAAGCAGCACGGCCTGCGCAACTCGCTGATCATCGCGATCGCGCCGACTGCAACCATCGCTTCCATCGCCGGTTGCTACGAGTGCGTCGAGCCGCAGGTGTCCAACCTGTTCAAGCGCGAGACCTTGTCTGGCGACTTCCTGCAGATCAACCGCCACCTGGTTGCCGAGCTGAAGCAGCTGGGCCTGTGGACGCCGGAAGTGCGCGATGCGATCAAGCTGGCCGACGGTTCCATCCAGAGCCTGCAGCAGATCCCGGAAACCCTGCGCCACATCTACCGCACCGCATGGGAACTGCCGATGCGTTCGCTGATCGACATGGCCGCCGCGCGCGGTGCCTATATCGACCAATCGGCCTCGCTCAACCTGTTCATGGAAAGCCCGAACATCGGCGCGATGTCGTCCATGTACATGTACGCCTGGAAGCAGGGCATCAAGACCACGTATTACCTGCGTTCGCGTCCGGCCACCAAGATCGCCAAGACCACGGTCAGCAGCTACACCCCGGTGGAAGCCGTGGCCTGCTCGCTGGAAAACCCGGAAGCCTGCGAAGCCTGCCAGTAAAGCTCAAAGCCCCTCTCCCGCCTGCGGGAGAGGGGTTGGGGTGAGGGCGCTTTGAAAGCAAGCAGACCCAACCCTTCAAGAACCACCCCTAATCCGCCCCTTCGGGGCATCCCCGCCTTCGCGGGGACAGGCTCTTCTCCCGCAGGGAGAAGGGAAAGGAGAAACCCCCATGTCCAATGAATCCCGCCAAATGCTGCTCGATCCCGGTTTCGAGTTGACCCTGCGTCCGATGCGTTACCCGGACTTCTACGAGATGTACCGCAACGCGATCAAGAACACCTGGACGGTGGAGGAGATCAATTTCCAGATCGACATCACCGACCTGCACCAGAAGATGTCGCCGGCCGACCAGCACCTGATCCATCGCCTGGTGGCGTTCTTCGCCACCGGCGACTCGATCGTGTCGAACAACCTGGTGCTGAACCTGTACCAGCACCTCAACGCGCCGGAAGCGCGCATGTACCTGTCGCGCCAGCTGTACGAAGAAGCGCTGCACGTGCAGTTCTACCTGACCCTGCTGGACAACTACCTGCCGGATCCGGAAGAGCGCTTCAAGGCCTTTGCCGCAGTGGAGAACATCGACTCGATCAAGAAGAAGGCGGCGTTCTGCTTCAAGTGGATCGATGCGCTGCAGGAAACCAAGCGTCTGGAAACCCGCGACGATCGCCGCCAGTTCCTGCTCAACCAGATCTGCTTCGCTGCCTGCATCGAAGGCCTGTTCTTCTTCGCTGCGTTTGCCTACGTGTACTACTTCCGTTCGCGCGGCCTGCTGCCGGGCCTGGCCTCGGGCACCAACTGGGTGTTCCGCGACGAGAGCTGCCACATGGAGTTCGCGTTCGAATGCGTGCGCAAGATCCGCGCCGAAGAACCCGACCTGTTCGACGCGAAGATGGAGCAGGAGGTCTACCAGATGCTGGAAGAGGCCATCGACTGTGAAGTGCAGTTCGCCGAGGACGTACTGTCCGGCGGCGTGGCGGGCATCTCCACCCGCGACATGCGCGAGTACCTGCAGCACTGCGCCGACAACCATTTCCTGAAGCTGGGCATGGCCAAGAAGTACAACGTGCGCAACCCGCTGCCGTTCATGGAGCTGCAGGACGTGCAGGAACTGACCAACTTCTTCGAGCGCCGCGCTTCTGCTTACCAGGTGGGCGTGCAGGGTGAAGTCGCGTTCGATATGGCGTTCTGATCGACGCGCTCCCTTGCGCGAAGCGCGCTTGTCTCCCTCCCTTGCGCGAAGCGCAGGGGGCGTTTGTCTCCCTCCCTTTCACCACAGGTGAAGGGGAGGGTTGGGGAGGGGTGCTTTGGGCTCTATACGTAGCGCCGATTGCAGCTTTTTTGCGGAAGCCACCGGCAACAGCAACAGCAACAGCAAAGGCACCCCTCCCCAGCCCTCCCCTCGGCTGCGCCGAAGGGAGGGGGTAGAGCGAAGTGCCGCGGCGTTGTTTGTCTCCCCATGCACAAGGCGTGGTGGAGCATGCTTGTCTCCCTCCCTTTCACCGCAGGTGAAGGGGAGGGTTGGGGAGGGGGGCTTTGCAGGTTTCTGAGGCTTTATCAGCTTCGCGGCTCACGCCGCTCCTACAAAAGCTCCTGCAGCTGCGTACACAAGCTGCACAGCTTCGCGGGCGTATCATCTGCGCCAACTTACAGGTGATGTCTCCATGACCCCTATCGTCGAAACCAATCCGCCGGTCGAAGTCCGCATGGCGGAAATCGTATTCCCCAACCACACCAACCATATGGGCACGCTGTTCGGCGGCCAGGCATTGGCGTGGATGGACAAGGCGGCCTTTCTTGCCGCCGCCCGTTATTCGCGTTGCACCGTGGTCACCGCACGCTCGGACCAGGTCGATTTCAAGCTGCCGATCCGCATCGGGCAGATGGTGGAAACCATCGGCCGGGTGGTCAAGGTTGGCCGCAGCTCGATGCATGTGGAAGTCGAGCTGATCGCCGAGGACCTGCATAACGGCGAACGTGCGCTGTGCACCAAGGGCACCTTCGTGATGATCGCACTCGATGGCGAAGGTCATCCGACCACCGTGCCGACGCTGCCGACGCAGGCCTGAGCCGCACGGCGATGACCACTTCATCGGCACAGACGGGGCGCTTGGCGCCAGCAGTGATCACCGAACTGCCGCAGTTCATTGCCGGCCATCGGCGCCTGTTCGTGGTCACCGGTGCCGGTTGCAGCACCGACTCCGGCATCCCCGACTATCGCGACCGCGATGGTCAATGGAAGCGCACGCCGCCGGTGAGCTACCAGGCCTTCATGGGCGAGGAAGCAACCCGCAAGCGTTACTGGGCGCGCAGCCTGCTGGGCTGGCCACGCTTCGGCCAGGCGCTGCCCAATGGCACGCACCGTGCGCTGGCGGCGTTGGAAGCCGATGGTCGCATCGAGCTGCTGCTGACCCAGAACGTGGACTGCCTGCACCAGGCGGCGGGCAGCCAGACCGTGATCGACCTGCATGGTCGGTTGGACCAGGTGCGCTGCATGGGCTGTGAAGCACGCAGCTCGCGTGCGTTGCTGCAGCAACGCCTGTTGGATGCCAACCCGGGCTGGGACGTGCTGGAAGCCGGCATCGCGCCCGATGGTGACGCCGATATCGAGGCTGATTTTTCTTCGTTCGATGTGCCTGCCTGCGAAGCATGTGGGGGCATATTGAAGCCGGACGTGGTGTTCTTCGGCGAGAACGTGCCGCGTGAGCGCGTCGCGGCGGTGCACGAGCACCTGCAGCGCTCCGACGCGGTGCTGGTGCTGGGTTCGTCGCTGATGGTGTACTCGGGTTTCCGCTTCGTCGATGCCGCCGCCAAGGCCGGCTTGCCGATAGCTGCCGTCAATCTTGGCCGCACCCGCGCCGATCACCTGCTGTCGTTGAAGGTGGAAATGCCCTGCGCGCAGGCACTCGCGTTCCTGTTGGACGGCATCAAGACGCAGTGATCCATCCCGCCGGTTGAATCAACGGCCGCTGCGGCGTGCAATGGGCGCCCCCACTGTTGATGGACGTCCCCCACGTGAGCCAGCTTTTCTCACCGTTTTCGCTAGGCCCGCTTTCCCTTTCCAACCGCATCGTCATCGCGCCCATGTGCCAGTACTCGGCGCAGGACGGGCAGGCCACCGATTGGCACACGATCCACCTGGGTCAGCTGGCGCAGTCCGGCGCCGGCCTGTTGATCATCGAAGCCACGGCGGTTGAGCCGCGTGCGCGCATCAGCTGGGCCGATCTTGGCTTATGGGACGACGCTACCGAGGCGGCGCTGGGCAAGGTGCTGGCATCGACGCGACGCTGGTCGAACATGCCGATCGGCGTGCAGCTGGCGCATGCCGGGCGCAAGGCGTCCACTGCGCGCCCATGGGACGGTGGTGGCGCGATCGCCCCGGGTCAGGAACACGGCTGGCAGGTGCTGGCGCCGTCGGCGTTGCCGTTCAAGGCCGGAGACCCCATCCCGGAAGCGTTGGATGATGCCGGCATCGAAGCCGTGGTCGAAGACTTTGTCGCTGCCGCCAGGCGCGCGGTGCGGCTGGGTCTGGAGCTGATCGAGCTGCACGCCGCGCATGGCTATCTGCTGCACCAGTTCCTGTCGCCGCTGAGCAACCAGCGTGACGACGCGTATGGCGGCTCGCTGGAGAACCGCATGCGCCTGCTGCTGCGGGTATTCGATGCGGTGCGCGCGGTGGTGCCGGCCAATGTGGCCTTGGGCGTGCGCATCTCCGCCACCGATTGGGTGGACGGCGGCTGGGATGTTGCCCAGAGCATTGAACTGGCCAAGGCGCTGGAAGCGCGCGGCAACGACTTCCTGCATGTGTCCAGCGGTGGGCTGGATCCGCGCCAGCAGATTCCGGTCGAGCCCGGCTACCAGGTGCCGCAGGCCGCTGCGATCAAGGCCGAAATCTGCACGCCGGTAATCGCGGTGGGCCTGATCACCGAGCCGACGCATGCCGAGGAAATCCTCGTCGATGGCAAGGCCGATGCGATCGGCATCGCCCGCGGCATCCTCTACGACCCGCGCTGGCCGTGGCATGCGGCCGCGGCCTTGGGCGCACAGTTGACGGTGTCGCCGCAGTACCTGCGTTGCGAACCACATGAAGTGCGCGGTCTGTTCAAGCCCGCCAGGCAGGGCTGACGTTCGGCGGAGGCGCCAGCGGCGTGGCTGCTGGCGCTCAGGCGTGATCGATGTCGATGCGCCAGGCCGGCGGCAGGGCATCGAGGATGTGCTGCAGCAGCGAGCGGACTTTCGGGGTCAGGTCGCGGCGGTCGCTGACGCACAGGAACAGGCGCATCGGCTCCGGTGAGGCTCGCGTATCGCTGCTGGCCTCATCCTGGAACAAGGCCTGCAGTTCGCCGCGGGCCAGGTAGGGCGCGGCGACAAAGGCTGCCAGCCGGGTGATGCCGCCGCCGCGCGCCGCCATCGCCGCCAGTGCATCGATGTCGTCGCTGACCAGTGCCGGTTGCACTTCGGCATCGAAGCGCAGGCCATCGCGGACGAAGCCCCAACGCAGGTAGCGCCCATCCAGCGGGTAGCGGAACAACAGGCAGCGATGCTCGCGCAGCTCATCGGGCGAACGCGGCGTGCCGGCGATGGCCAGATAGGCCGGCGCGGCACAGAACACGAACGGCACCTGCGCGATGGGCCGTGCCACCAATCCCTCTTCCAACTGCGGTTCGATGCGGATGCTGACATCCACGTCCTCATGGGCGTGATCGATGCTGCGGTCGGCCAGCAGCAGCTCCATTTCCAGTCGCGGGTAGCGCTGTTGCAGGGCCGGCAGCAATGGCGCAAGCACATGCCGGCCGAACGCCGCGCTGCTGGCGATGCGCAGGCGGCCAGCAGGTATCGCGTCGGGATCGGTCACCGCTGCCTGGGCCCGTTGCAGGTCGCGCTCGATATGCCGCACCTGCGCCAGATACAGCGCGCCACGCTCGGTCAGGGCCAATTGGCGGGTGGTGCGGTTGAACAGGCGTACGCCCAGATGGGCTTCCAGACGGGCGATGTTCTGGCCCACCGCTGCCGCACTGATGCCCAGGGTGCGCGCGGCAGCGGCCAGGCTGCCGGCGTCGGCGGTGCGGATGAAACTGCGGATGGAGTGGAGAATGTTCATGCCGGTCGGCATTTTCCGGGAGGATTGCAAAGTAAATCTTTATAAAGCCCCAAGTCGACGCGATCTAGCCGTCCCCCGGTTCGCCGACTATCGTGCCCGGCCCGCAGCGCCTCATTGCTGCCTGCCTGGATCCCGCTGGATGCTCGACCCCCGTCCCACCGCCGTTGCCCGCTGGAAATTGCATGCGCGCACCACGCCTGTTGTCTTCGCGTTCTTCATGGCCTCGATCATGGCCATGCTGATGTGCCTGGTGATCACCGCCGCCAATGCCGGCATCGATGGCCAGTTCCCGGCGCGGGTGCTGTCCGCCTATTGCCTGGCGATGCCGACCGCCTTCTGCTGCGTGCTGCTGGTGCGGCCCTTGGTGATGCGGCTGGTGGCGTTGACGGTGCATCCGCACTGAACAGGCCGACGGGCAAACCGTGTCAGCTGCAACTGTCTTTGCTGGGAATCGACTGGAACGGTTACTTTCCACGACCCCACTGATAAATGTTGTTGGCCATGCGTCCTGATTTCATCCTCACCCTTTCCTGCCCGGACCGCACCGGCATCGTCTATCGCGTGTCCGGCCTGCTGTTCGAGTCGGGTTGCAACATCCTCGATGCCCAGCAGTTTGGTGACGATGAAAGCGGCCGCTTCTTCCTGCGCGTGCATTTCGACATGAGCACCAGCGGGGATGAGCCGGTGGTGCGTGCCAGGCTGCAGGGCCTGGGCGAAGAATTCGCGATGCAATGGGAGCTGCATGATGCGCGTCGCCGCGCGCGCCTGCTGGTGCTGGTCAGCAAGCAGGGCCATTGCCTCAATGACCTGCTGTTCCGCACCCATAGCCGCCAGCTGAAGGTGGATATCGCTGCGGTGGCATCCAACCACAACGACTTTGCCGGGCTGGCCGGTTCCTACACTGTGCCGTTCCATCACCTGCCAGTGAGCACCGAGAACCGCGAGCAGCAGGAACAACAGATCATCGACCTGGTCGAGCGTGAACGCATCGATCTGGTGGTGCTGGCGCGTTACATGCAGATCCTGTCGCCGCGTCTATGCCAGGCGCTGTCGGGCCGCGCGATCAACATCCATCACAGCTTCCTGCCCAGCTTCAAGGGCGCACAGCCGTACCACCAGGCGCATGCGCGCGGGGTCAAGATCATCGGCGCCACCGCGCATTACGTGACCTCGGACCTGGACGAAGGCCCGATCATCGAGCAGGACGTGGCGCGGGTGGATCACGCGATGACGCCGCGTGACCTGGTGCAGCTGGGCAGTGACACCGAGTCGCAGGTGCTTGCGCGTGCGGTGCGCCGCCATGTCGAGCATCGCATCCTGCTCAATGGCCACCGCACGGTGGTGTTCCGCTGATCAGTCGAACTGGATCCGCAGATCGGGCTTAGTCGATGTGGATCCCGCATTCGTTCAAGGCGATGCGGGTGGCGGCATCGTTGGCTGCCGACACCGGACGGGTCAGCTCCCACAGGAAGCGCACGGCAAAACCGCTGATCGCAGCATCCTGCGCACTCCACAACACGCAGTAGTCACGTGCCAGTCCGCAGACATGGACTTCGCGGATGCCGCGTTCGTGCAGCCAGCCAGCCAGTCCGGTAGGCGCGCGCGTGGCCTGTGGGCCGATGTTCTCGCGGAATGCGCTATACGAATCCACGTCGCGCTGGGTGCCTTTGCGCAGGATCAGGTCGGCATGTTTCCAGTCCACGCGCGCATCCAGGCTGGCACCTGCGCTGCCCTGCACGCAGTGGTCCGGCCACAGCGTTTGTGGCTGGCCGTGCAGTTGGATGGAGTCGAAGGGTTTGTGCCCGGCGTGCTGGCTGGCGAACGAGGCATGATCGGCCGGATGCCAGTCCTGGGTCGCAACCACGGTCTGATATTCACGCGCATCCAGCAGCGTAGCGATGGCGGGCACGATGGCGGCTGTAGATCGATAACCAGCAGCGCAACGTCTGTTCCGTACATCGACAACTTCCTGACGCGGGGGACGCACAGTTTAAGGCAGTGCCGATCAATGCCACGTAGTGCCGAGCCATGCTCGGCAGGGGCATTACCAGATCACCTGTGGGAGTGGCATAAGCCGCGAAGCAAGCAACGTCAAAAGCACCCCTCCCCAACCCTCCCCTTTGCTGCGCAAAAGGGAGGGCGCGAAGCGGTAGTGCAGAGCCACGTTCGTCAGGGGCGTTGCAAGCAATCCCAGTAGGAGCGGCGCAAGCCGCGAAGCAGGCAAGAGCAAAAGCACCCCTCCCCAACCCTCCCCTTTGCTACGCAAAAGGGAGGGCGCGAAGCGGTAGTGCCGAGCCACGCTCGGCAGGGGCCTTGCAAGCAATCCCAGTAGGAGCGGCGTAAGCCGCGAAGCAGGCAAGAGCCAAAGCACCCCTCTCCAACCCTCCCCTTTGCTACGCAAAAGGGAGGGAGCGAAGCGGTAGTGCCGAGCCATGCTCGGCAGGGGCCTTACCGGCGATCCCCAACGGAGCCATCCCAGCTCAATGCGCCGACGAGCGCGAGAACAGGTTGATCACCAGCACCCCGGCGCAGATCAGGCCAATGCCGACGATGGCGGCCGCATCAAGCTTCTGTTTGAACACGAACAACCCGATC
>QFOV01000135.1 GCA_003248565.1 Stenotrophomonas sp. | reverse complement strand
CCCAGCGGAAGGCAACCCCTCCCCAACCCTCCCCTTCGCTGCGCGAAAGGGAGGGGGCAGATCTGTAGTGCCGAGCCATGCTCGGCAAGGGGCTTTCCCGATATTCCGACCAATGTAGGAGCGGCGTAAGCCGCGAAGCCGAGAACCCCTTGCTATCGACGGCCTTGTCGATTGCCAGCTTCGCGGCTTACACCGCTCCCACAAAATCAGGCTTCCCGGCGTGCGATCAGATTGCGATGCACACCCTCAAGCTTTCCCGGCACTCCGCGCCAGACCAACCCGCAGCAACCCGGCATTGAGCCGCTCGCCAAAATTGGCCGGTCGCTCCAGTCCCATCCGCTGCATGTACATCGCATCGTTCTCGGCGGGCGGTTGGCGCACGGCTGCGACGACGGTACGCAGCTTGCCCATCGGCGTCGCAGTCGCTGATTTCAGCCAGCCCAAGGCGCGTACCAGATCCTGTTCAACGGCATCAAAGTCACTACCCAGCGGGTAGTCCGGCAGACTGCCATCGGCACGGAAGGGGGCGAGTTTCGCGCGCAGCACCTCGGCGCGGTTCTGTTGCCACTGTACTGGCGCGCTGAAGTTGGCAGCGAGTTTCTTCGAGGCCTTGGCCTGATCCAGCAGCGCCGACTGGAATGCCGCATCGGTGATGCTGCTCATCGCGGCCACGCAATCTTCGTCGGTGAGGTTGCGCAGGTCGGCGATGCCGTACTCGTTGACGAAGACATCGCGCAGATGGCGGGGGATCGTGGTGTGGCCGTAGTTCCAGCGCACATTGGATTGCGGCTTGCCGCCATCCTCACGCGTCGCACGGAACATCAGGATGCTGCGTGCATCGGGCAAGGCATGCGCCATCGCCACGAAGTTGTACTGGCCACCGACGCCGGAGACCACGCGGCCATCTTCCAATGCATCCGATGCCGCCGCGCCAAGCGCGCTGGCGATCATGCAGGAGTTGAAGAAGCGCGCATCGCGGCGCTGCAGGCGTTCCAATGCCTCGTTGCCGCCGTAGAGCTGGTTGATCTCACTGATGCGGCGCATGCCGATGGCGGCGCGTTCGGCATCGGGGAGATTGCGCAGCCAGTCGTAGAACTCGGCTGAGCCCAGATAGAAGGCGCCGTGCAGGTACTCGCCTTCGCGTGCAAGCCGGCCACGGTCACCATTGCTGGCAGTGCCGTCGGCCAAGCGCTGCATCAGGCCAAGATCGTCATGCACCTTGCGCCAGATCACGCCGGTCTGCACCAGCTTGCGGAAGCCTTCGTTGAGCATCTCGCTGCAGCCATACAGGCCGATCTCGAACGGCCCCAGCCCACCTGCTTCATGCACCAGCGGGTGCTCGGCGATCTGCGGATCGAGCGCGTGCAGGATCTGCCGATAGCGTGCGTTGTCGGTATGCCGCAGCACCAGCGCATGGCTGAGTGCGTCGGCCAGCGTGCCGATACCGATCTGCAAGGTGCCGCCGTCGCGCACCAGGGTGCTGGCGTACAGGCCGATGGCGTAGTCGGCATCGCTGACCGGCTGCCGCGGCAGGCCAAACAGCCGTGGGTAGGGACCGGGCGGGGTGATCACCAGATCGAAGAAGTCCGGATCAACGGCGGCGGTGCCGCCCAGCCACGGCAGTTGCGGATCAATCTCGGCAATCAACAAGGGCTTGGGCAGGCCGCGCTTGGCGATGGCATCCAGTGTGTCCTGGGTGATGTCGTTGTTGCACGACAGCGACAGCTGGTTGCTGCCTTCGCGGTAGGCCACTTTCTGCACGATCGCATTCGGCGCGCGTTGCGCCACCGCATCGGCGGCATGCGTGTAGTTGAGGCTGGTGTAGTAGCGCTGAGCCTGCGTGGACCGCAGCAAAGCACCGGATTGCATGTAGAACTCTTCCACCTGCACATGTGCAGGCAACGCATCGCGGGCGATGGCGTCGGAGTAGGCAAGGCGCGGGAAGTCGGCGCCGAAGTGGCGCTCGACGAACGGGCGCATGAAACGCGCTTCCAAACCGTCGCCTTTGGCCTGCGGCGGGTTCAGTGACAGCGCGGTATACAGCTGCAGGGGCCGCGCCGGGTCGTGTTCGATACGTGCATACAAGGCATTGAGCAAACGGTGCGGTTTGCCCAGCGCCAGTGGGGCGCCGATGCGCAGTGGGCCTTCGATGTTGCTCAGCAGCCAGTCCACGGCGGCGTCGAGGTCGGTCACGTGATGGGGCATGGTGTCCGGTATCTGCGGGGGTATCGGCATTACAGCATGTCCCCCCTGAATCACTTGGTGAGGGCTTGACAGGGCTTTCGTTTACTCGTGTAATCGTAAAAAATTACAGGCGTAAACGATGATCCGTATCAGCGAGGCCGAGGCCGTTGTCATGGAAGTCCTCTGGGGACAGCACCCGCTGTCTGCAGACGAGGTCATCGCGCGACTGCCCGGCGGCAATGACTGGGCCGAGGCCACGGTCAAGACCCTGCTCAACCGCCTGCTCAACAAGGCGGCGATCAGTGCAACCAAGGACGGACGGCGTTTCCTGTACACGCCGCTGGTGCAGCGCGATGCCTGGTTGCTTGACGAGAGCAGCAGCCTGATCGAGCGCCTGTTTGATGGCCGGGTTGCGCCGCTGGTCGCCCATTTCAGCCAGCACCAGCGGCTCAGCCGCGAGGACGTGGCCGAGCTGCGCAAACTGCTGGAGGGGCTCGACGATGAGCAGCACTGAGATCCTTGCGCTGCTGCTGAAGACCACCTTGGCCAGCAGTGCGGCGGTTGCGCTGGCGCTGATCCTGCGCCGGCCGCTGCGGCGCTGGCTCGGGGCAAGCGCTGCTTACCTGCTGTGGTTGCTGTTGCCGGCGACGCTGCTGGCGGTGCTGTTGCCGGCACCACGGGTTGCGGCGGTGCCGATGCGGGTCAGCGAGGTGGCGGTACAGGTCGGGCAGGCAGTAGTTGCTGGTCCTGCCGAGATTGCGCATTGGCCGCTGTGGCTGTGCTGCGCATGGTTGGCCGGAGGGCTGTTGATGGCAGTGCATCTGTATCGCCAGCAGCGGAGTTTCCAGCGCGGGCTGGGGCGGCTCAGCCAACGCGATGACGGTTTGTGGCAGGCACAGGCGGTGGCGGGCTTGCCTGCGGCGATGGGCTTGTTGCGGCCGCGGATCGTGCTGCCGGCTGGCTTCGAGCAACGCTATCTGCCGATCGAGCAGCAACTGGTGCTGCTGCATGAGCGCGTGCATCTGCAACGCGGTGACATCGCGATCAACGCACTGCTGGCGTTGTTGCAGTGCCTGTACTGGTTCAACCCGCTGTTGTTGTTCGGTTTGCGTTGCTGCCGCGAAGACCAGGAATTGTCCTGCGATGAACGTGTGATTGCCCAGATGTCGGGCGCACGCCGCAGTTACGGCGAGGCCATGCTCAAGACCGGGCTGGC
Source organism: Stenotrophomonas sp. (assembly GCA_003248565.1). GTDB lineage: Bacteria > Pseudomonadota > Gammaproteobacteria > Xanthomonadales > Xanthomonadaceae > Stenotrophomonas. Next base: position 5,344 of record QFOV01000135.1, on the reverse strand, counting down.
CGCGTCCCCGTTGCCGGTGGGGTGTCACTGGCAGAACCATCATCCATTGAAGGAGCGTATTGCCATGTTGAAGCGTCCCGTACCGGGCAGGAAGCAGTGGTGTGCCATGTTGGTGCTGTCGTTGGGCTTGTCGTCCGCTTTCGGCTATACCGCCTGGGCCGCGCAGCCGGGCAAGGCAGTGTCCACGTCCTCGTCGACGTCCACATCGTCTTCTTCCTCGACATCCACGACGACCGGCAAGGGCACGGTGTACGCAACCTTCGTGGAAGCGACGCTGGAAGGCACCAGGCAGCGCTTCGAGCTGCAGCAGTCGGCAGGCACGCCGTTCTCTTTCAGTGCCAGCTCGGACAAGGGCGTGCAGTGGGCAGCGGAGTTCACCCTGCAGCCGGCCGCCGACGGCATGCTCACGCTCAAGGGTACGTTGAAGGCAAACGGGGACCTGATTTCGTCGCCGACCTTGCTGATCAAGCCCGATGTGGCCGCAGGCATCGAAGTGTCCACTGCCGACGGGCGCTCGACCTGGGTGCTGGAACTGCGTTCGATCGCCTTGGCGGCGGGGGACCCGGCCATCGTATCGGCAGGTTCCGGCAAGGCCGATCAGGTGACCTTGCAGAATGCCGGACGGATGCCGCCGCCCAGCTATCCGCGCGCTGCGATCGACAGTCGCACGACGGGCAAGGTGGTGCTGCGTATCGCGGTAGACGCTGAAGGTCGGGCGACCGACGTGGTCGTCACCGAGGCGCATCCCAAGGGGGTGTTCGAGGAAGTGTCGATTGCCGCCGCAAGGCAGTGGCGTTTCACGCCGGCAATGAAGGACGGCCAGCCGGTCGCCGGCCTCATCCGGGTGCCGATCTCGTTTGATATGGACGAAGAAGAAATGCACTACACCGAAACCCAGAGCAGGGGCTGAGGTGCGCGGGCATGCGGTGATGTTGCTGGTGTTGATGCTTGCAGGTTGTGCGACGCAGCCAGCGAAAGAACAGGCGAGCAGCAGTTTCAACCTCAACCAGCACCGGCAGATGCTGACGCCCGAGTCGTCCGGCGGTGCAGGCGAGATACAGCCCTATCAGTTGGCCGCAACGGAAGGCTTCCGCATGCCGGTTGCCGTAAGTGCCGATGATCCGGTGTTGCCGTTGGAGTACGCCAAGCGTTCGCTGGATGCCACCACGGTATGCGTGAATGTCATCCTTGATGCGCAGGGGCGGGTGGAACGTAGCGCGCCGCTGTTGGCGCATTCGGCTTGCGGTGCGGGAAGTGACACGGCCAATGCAGGCTTGCTGCAGGCTGCGCTGGCCGCCACTTCCGGGTGGTTGTTCGAGCCGGCTGCGGTCTGTCACTACGCGGCTGGTGTAACGGCACCGTCGAACGGAGACTGCAGTAACGCCTCACGTATCGAGGTAGTGCCGGTAACCCTGGCCTATGCCTTCACCTTCGAGGTGATTGAGGGCAGGGCAATGGTGCGGCGCGAGGACGCCTTGCACTGAAGACGCGCCTGCACGTGGTGCAGGCGCGTTGATTGCTCAGGGAGTATCGAGCAGCTGGTTCAGCAGCGCGGCCAGCTGTTCGCCGCCCATACGAAGTTGTGCTTCGGCGACCGGTTCCCATACAGCGGTGTAACGCTCGTCGATCTTGTGACCGTCCGGGTACAGGCCCTTGCGGGTGGCGATGCGGCAGGTCTGCTCGGCCCACAAGGCGGGATCGCGCTGCAGGTCCGGTGTGCGCACACCGCTGGGGGCCGGCAGTGCCTGCAGGCGTTGCAGGAACTGGTCGTCGTTCAGCTGCAGCGGATAGAACATGCCGCTGTCCCATACCGAGTGCAGATTCGTACCGCGCCCGTTGAACTGCAGCTGATAGTTGTTGCCGCCGCGGTCGTGACCATAGCCGGCGTGCAGGGGTTGGTGCAGGTCGCCGACCAGATGCACGACGAACTTGAGTGCCTGCAGGCGTTCGGCGTCGCTGAGCTGGCGGTTGGCCAGGATTTCACTTTGCTGCTGCAGGGCGCCCACCACGCAGTTGCCGTTGCGGCAGTGCTTGGTCGGGGAGAAGTTGCAGCCGTCTTCAGCCATGTTGACGTAGTGCCAGCCGGCCGACTTCTTGCCCAGATCGGGGTCGTTCGCGCGCAGCTGGTCTGCCCACGGCGCGATGCTGCTGAGGCTGGCGCCGGGCTCGCTCGCCAACAGTCGATCGATTTCGGCCTTGGCCTGGGGATCCAGGCGGGTTTCGGCGACCCGTGCGACCAGGCGGTGGCCTTGCGCGCCCCATGCCAGTGCCTGGCCGGGGAGGGTTGCTGAGACAGCGATGGCGATGCCCAGTGCCGGCATCAGGAGACGGTGGAGCTTGTTCATGCCGCCATTCTAACGGCTGCGCCGCCATCGGCTACGTGCGCCAGATGGCGAAACACGCCCCCGGTTGTAGCCGGGGGCGTGTTCGCTGGGGGAGGGCAATACTTACTTACCCGTCAATTGCGGCCAGCCTCAGAACTTGAAGACGTAAGCCACGCCGTACACCAGCGGATCGATCTTGGCGGTGCCCAGCTTGTTGCCGTTGACCTTCACCTTGGTGTCGATATCGGCCCAGCGCATGTCAACGCGCAGTGCGCCCTTGTCGCTGACGGCGAAGTCCAGGCCAGCATGGGCGGCCAGGCCCCACGAATCTTCCAGCTTCAGCTTGGTGCCAGCCAGCGCGCCCTTGCTGTCGGTGCTGAAGAACTTGGTGTAGTTCACGCCCAGGCCGACGAACGGGGTGACCTTGCTGCTGTTGGTGAAGTGGTACTGCAGCGAGACCACCGGCGGCAGCTGCTTGGTTTCGCCGACCTTGCCGACGCCGTCGATGCTGACGTCGTGCTTGAACGGCAGCGCTGCGAGAACTTCGATACCGATGTTGTCGGCGACGAAGTACTCAAAGGTGACGGTCGGCTTGACGTCGCTGTCGACCTTGGTGGACAGCTTGCCCAGGCCCAACGCGGCGCCATTCAGATCGCCGGCATCGGATTTCGGGTCAACCGCGTGGACGCCGACGCCCAGGGTCCAGTCGCCCTTGGACTGGGCCATGGCGGGGGCGGCAGCAGCCAGGGACACGGCGGCGGCCATGGCGGAGAGCAGCAGGGCGGAGGTCTTGCGCATGTGTAATTCCGTTGCTTTGTGGAGGTGGCGCCAGTGTCCGGTCAGCGCCCGGGTACCGCTTTGATCCTGATCAAACAGGGGTTTGCGCTCAGCTGGCGCTCAGCTGCGGGGGATGGCTGGGCGCCACGGGGCGGGCATGGGTCCTGCTAGAATGGCGTCCCCTTTCCACCCCGCCGCAACGGTTTTGCGGCTGCAGGAGCTTGTGAACATGGCAATCAAGGTCGGCATCAACGGTTTCGGTCGCATCGGGCGCAATGTGCTGCGTTCGGCAGTGTTGAACTTCGGCAACGACATCGAGATCGTGGCCATCAATGATCTGCTGGAGCCGGATTACCTGGCCTACATGCTCAAGTACGACTCCGTGCATGGCCGTTTCAAGGCCGACGTGGAAGTGTCGGGCAGCGACCTGCTGGTCAACGGCAAGAAGATCCGCCTCACCCAGGAACGCGACCCGGCCAACCTGAAGTGGGACGAAGTGGGCGTGGACGTGGTGATCGAGTCCACCGGCCTGTTCCTGACCAAGGAAACCGCGCAGAAGCACCTGGACGCAGGCGCCAAGAAGGTGATCCTGTCGGCCCCGTCCAAGGACGACACGCCGATGTTCGTGTTCGGCGTGAACCACAAGACCTACGCTGGCCAGAGCATCGTCTCCAATGCCTCGTGCACCACCAACTGCCTGGCCCCGTTGGCCAAGGTCATCAATGACAAGTGGGGCATCAAGCGTGGCCTTATGACCACCGTGCACGCTGCCACCGCTACCCAGAAGACCGTTGACGGGCCGTCCAACAAGGATTGGCGCGGCGGCCGCGGCATCCTGGAGAACATCATTCCGTCCTCCACCGGTGCTGCCAAGGCCGTGGGCGTGGTGATCCCGGAATTGAACAAGAAGCTGACCGGCATGAGCTTCCGCGTGCCGACCTCGGACGTGTCGGTGGTCGACCTGACCGTCGAGCTGGAGAAGGAAGCCACCTACGCTGAAATCTGCGCCGAAGTGAAGGCACAGAGCGAAGGCGCGCTGAAGGGCATCCTCGGTTACACCGAAGACAAGGTGGTTGCCACCGACTTCCGTGGCGAGACCCACACCTCCGTGTTCGACGCCGAAGCCGGTATCGCCCTGGACGGCACCTTCGTCAAGCTGGTCAGCTGGTACGACAACGAGTGGGGTTACTCCAACAAGTGCCTGGAAATGGTGCGCGTCGTCGCCGCCTGATCCACGCAACAGCTGCAAGCAGAACGGGCGCCGAAAGGCGCCCGTTCTGCATTCAAAGCCCTCCCTTTCACCGAAGGTGAAGGGGGGAAGAAGGCTGCTTGCACGCCACTGGCGTGCGGCCTGATGAACGACCGAAGGCTGCTGCTGGCGCGGTCCTTGCGCGGGCTTGAGGGTGATGGTGATGCCGGGGAAGTCTCGCTGGAAGCCTGGCGCTGTCCACTCGCCACCCGACAATCGAGCCGACGCAAGTGTTGCGCGAGCAGCGTTCGGTGTGGGGGCGGCGCAAGCCGCGAAGCTGAGGCGGCTGAAACCCTTTATGCATGCCATCTGATGATCTACCAGCTTCGCGGCTTACGCCGCTCGCACAAAAGTGCAGTCTGGGGCTCAACGCGGCGCAAACGCCCGGGCTGAAAGCATTGCGCGGCAAGGCGCGGGCTGAAGCTGACTGGGGGCGTCTTGCGTTTTCAGGTGGCGCGGATAAGGTGATGCAGCACGTTCAGGTGCACAAGGATGATCAATGGACGAGGGTTGGGTGTTGTTGATTGTGCTGCTGGTACTGGCTGCACTGGCCATACCGGTGTTGCTGGTGGTTGCCCTGGTATCGGTGTCCTCGCTCAAGCGCCGCGTGGCAGCGCTGGAGGAGCGGCTGGATGCTGGCGAGACGGAGGCAGCACCACGCAGGCAGCGCGCCGAGGCGATACGGCCCTACGCCTGGGCGGAGCCCGAGCCTGCCCCCGAGCCAGAGCCCGAGCCAGAGGCAGATGAAGCCGTGATCGAACCGCTGGCGGTTGCATCGCCGGCGCACCCGGCTGAACCCGTCGCTGCGTCGCCAGCACCACCGCCGTTGCCGCCCAGGGCAGATCCGCTCGATCCGCTGGCAAGCGAGCCGCGTCGGCCGATTCCTGCCCGCCGTGAACCGCCGCCAGAGCGGACCTGGACGCCGGCTGAGCCTGCCGAACCCAACTTCGTCGAACGCGCGCTTGCCTACGCCAAGCAATGGCTGACCAGCGGC
>QFOV01000134.1 GCA_003248565.1 Stenotrophomonas sp. | reverse complement strand
CGGCGGCAACATGGATTTCAACGCCGTGGTCGAAGGCAACACGGTTTACCTGGAGGTGCAGCAACCCGGCGCATTGCTGTACGTCGGCGACGGTCATGCCCTGCAGGGCGACGGTGAGACCAGCCAATGGGCGCTGGAGACATCGCTGGACGTGGTGCTGAAAGTGGAACTGATCAAGAAGCAGTCCATCGCCACACCACGCGTGGAATCGCCGACGCAGATCATGACGCTGGGGCAGGCAGGCTCCAGTGACGATGCACTGCGGCTGGCGACGTCGGGGATGCTGCAGTGGCTGCGCCAGTCCCATGGTTTGGATATGTCGCAAGCTACCCAGCTGCTGGGCGTGGCGGTGCAGTACAGCGTGGTCAATCTTGCTGGTCGCAGTGTTGGTGTGGCGGCGAAGATTGATAAGTCTGTGTTGAAGGGATTGCCGGTTGTTGCGGGGAAGGCTGGGAACTAAAGGCCCTTGATTTTGGCTTTTGGTTTTGGCTTTTGGACTTTGCCCTGGATGCCGTCATTCCCGCGAAGGCGGGAATCGCTCTTGCTTCTGCTCTTGCTTCTGCTTTGGCTTAGATCAAAAGCCAAAGCAAAGAGCGATCCCCGCCTTCGCGAGGATGACGGCATAAAAGCAATAGCGAAGCGAAGCAAAGCAAAGCAAAGCAAAGCAACAACAGCACAAACAACAACGGCGGGCTTGCGCCCGCCGTTGTCTTATCCCGCGCTACAACCGATTACTGCTTCGGCGCAGCTTCCTGCTTCGGCGCAGCTTCCGCCTTGGCGATCATCGCTTCCACCGAGGCGGTGGTGATCGGGTGGTAGCCCGGCTTGGCCTTGGCGAACACTTCCTTGGCAAACGCCAGACCTTCCGGCGTCTTCAGCAGTTCAGCGTAGATCGGCAGCACCAGCTTGCGACGGCCGACCTTCTGGATGAACTCGCCGGCAGCAGCCTGTGCATCGGTGTAGCCGCTGCGGATTGCCAGCGGATACCAACGCATCGCGATTTCGCCGTTCGGGGTACCGGTGAAGTGGTAACCCTTGTCCAGCTGCGCCAGCTTCTCGACCGGCAGCTTCTCGCCCATGCCATCGATGAAGCGCACCCATTCCTGGGTGTTCCACTCGCGGGTTACCTGGTTGTTCGGCAGCGCGTCGCTGCCCAGGAAGGCGATGCGTGCGGTGTCGACCACGGCGAAGTTGCGCGAACGGGCCTTGCTGGCGAACGCCGGGATGCCCGGCTCTTCCAGCCATGCCTTCAGCTCGGCATCGGTGACCGCCGTCGGATTCTTCGGCAGCAGGTTCTTCTTCATGTACTCGACGAACTGGTCGGTGTTGGCGCTCTGGAAGGCATGGTCGTCGAACCAGCCACGCAGGAACGGATCAAACACCGCACGGCCAAAACGCTGCTCCAGGAACTGCAGGAACCATGCGCCCTTGACGTAAGCCACCTGGCTCAGCGCATCGTCCGGATCACGCTCGTTGAGCGGCGGCAGTGCCAGCGCCTGGTCGGCCGGGCTCATGTCCTTCACTTCGTTGAGCAGGTCGGTCTGGTCGATCTCGCGCTCCATCTCGGCCATCTCGGCGCCATACAGCGCTTCGGTGATGCGACCCTGCACGTAGGTGGTGAAACCTTCGTTGAGCCAGATGTCCTTCCAGCTGGCGTTGGTCACCAGGTTGCCGGACCAGCTATGCGCCAGTTCGTGCGCGACCAGCGACACCAGCGACTTGTCGCCAACGATGACGGTCGGGGTAGCGAAGGTCAGGCGCGGGTTTTCCATGCCACCGAACGGGAACGACGGCGGCAGCACCAGCATGTCGTAACGGCCCCAACGGTATTCGCCATACAGGTTCTCGGCGGCACCGATCATCTTCTCGGTGTCTTCGAATTCCTTGACGGCCTTGTTGACCATGGTCGGCTCGGCCCACACGCCGGAACGCTCGGAGATCGGCTCGAACACCAGGTCACCGGCGGCGATGGCCAGCAGGTAGGACGGGATCGGCTGCGGCATCTTGAAGGCGTAATCGCCATCGCGTGCGGCCTTGGGATCGTTGTCGGCGCTCATCAGCACCATCACGTCCGGGCGGCTGGTGACGTGCGCGCTATAGGTGAAGCGGACGCTCGGGGTGTCCTGCAACGGCACCCAGGAACGGGCGTGGATCGCCTGCGACTGGCTGAACATGAAGGGCAGCTTCTTGCCCTCGGTCATGGACGGCTCCAGCCACTGCAGGCCGGAGGCGGTCGGCGCGGTGTGGTAGGTGATGCGCACCGAGGTCGGCTGGGCCGGGGTTTCGATGCTCAGCTTGCTGCCGAACACCTTGTCGGCCGGCGCCAGCACGAACTGCAGCGGGGTGGCAGCGCCATCGGCGGCGAGGGCCTCGACCTTCTCAACGCTCAGCTCGCGGGTATCGAGCAGCAGCTGCTTGGCAGCCTTGTCCTTCCACTCCAGCGTATAGGTGGCGGTGCCGCCGATCTGCTTGGCGTCGAAATCGACCTTCAGGTCCAGCGCCACGTCCTTGATGACGACCTTCTCGGGTTCAGCGTAGGAGCTTTCATCGTGGCTGCGGCTGACGGTATTCACGGCGGCGGCGGGCTTCTGGGCGACGGGGTCGACGGTGGGGGCTGCGGGTTCTTTGGCACAGCCGGCGACGAGCGCCACGGCCAGGGGCAGCATCAGGAACGAAGAACGCATTGATCTGGAACCGGTTCAGGGGATAACCATTGATTTTAAACCCGAAAGGCTTTGTTGGATGCGGCAGTGCGGCAACCGACGGTTGCGGCAAGGTCCACGCCAGGAAATGCCTGATCCCGCCATCCCCGCGAACGCGGCGATCGCTCTTCGCGTTGACTCATCATCAAGAGCAGGAGCAAAGCAAAAGCACCCTCCCAACCCTCCCCTTGCCTTCGGCAAAGGGAGGGCTCAGCGAGCGCAGGCAACTGTAGTGCCGAGCCATGCTCGGCAGGGACCTTACCGGCAAGATCAAAGGCGCCCCTCATCCCAACCCTTCTCCCGCAAGCGGGAGAAGGGCCAAGGCAAAAGCTGAAAACCCAACCCCTCCCCAGCCCTCCCCTTGGCCTGCGGCCAAAGGGAGGGGGCAAAGGCGTAGTGCCGAGCCACGCTCGGCAGGGGCTTTACCCGCAAAAGACATAACCAGCAGCACCGCCCCACCTACAAAAAAGGCGGCCAATGGCCGCCTTTCCTCAACACACCCAGCAAGCAAGCCTCAGAGCTTGTAACCGGAGTGGATCGACACAATACCCGCACTCAGGTTCTTGTAATGGCAGCGGCCAAAACCCGCCTCGCTCATCATCGCCTTCAGCTCTTCCTGCGGCGGGTGCTTGCGGATGCTCTCGGCCAGGTACTGGTAGCTGTCGGCATCACCGCGCGCGAACAGCTTGCCCAGCTTCGGCAGCACCTTGAACGAATGGAAATCGTAGACCGGCTTGAACCAGTCCACGGTCACTTCCGAAAACTCCAGCACGCGCGCCTGCCCGCCCACCTTCAGCACACGGTACATCTCGCGCAGCGCGGCTTCCTTGTCGGTCACGTTGCGCAGGCCGAAGGAAATCGTCACCAGGTCGAAGCTCTGGTCCGGGAACGGCAGCGCCTCCGCATTGAGCTGCACCCACTCGAAGCCGGATACCTGGCCGCGATTGGTCAGACGGTCGCGCCCCACCGACAACATGCCGGCATTGATGTCGCCCAGCACCACGCTGCCTTCGGCGCCGATGCGCTCTTTCAGCAGTACGGCGATGTCACCGGTACCGCCGGCCAGATCCAGCACGCGGTCGCCCGGCTTCACCTGCGCGGTAGCGACGAAGTAGCGCTTCCACAGCCGATGAATACCCAGGCTCATCAGGTCGTTCATCAGGTCGTAGTTGTCGGCCACGGAAGTGAACACCTGGCCGACAAGCTTCTGCTTGTCCTTGGCCGGTACATCGCGGAAGCCGAAGTGGGTGGTGCCGGTCTTGTAGGGGGATTCGCTCATGGCTGCGATTATCGCACCGACAGCCCGATTGCGCCGCCAGCAGGCTGAATCCGGCCGCTATGATGATCGCCACGGCACCACAAGGACCTTGCATGATCACCACCCCGGACTACCGCGCCCTGCTCGAAACCGCCATCGCCGAAGCCCGCCAGGGCCTGGCCGAAGGCGGCATCCCGATTGGCGCGGCGCTGTACCACAACGATGGCCGCCTGCTCGGCTGCGGCCACAACCGCCGCATCCAGGAAGGCGACCCATCCATCCATGGCGAAACCGACGCCTTCCGCAAGGCCGGCCGCCAGCGCGGCTACCGCAACACCATCATGGTCACCACCCTGGCCCCTTGCTGGTACTGCAGTGGCCTGGTCCGCCAGTTCAATATCGGTACCGTGGTGGTGGGTGAATCGGTCAGTTTCCCGGGTGGTATCGATTGGTTGCGCGAGAACGGCGTGAACGTGATCGACCTGAATGACGCCAGCTGCATCGAGATGATGGGCCGCTACATCGCCGAGAACCCGGATGTCTGGAATGAAGATATCGGCGAGTAACGTGACGTAATCTGAACAAATCCCTATTAATCTCATAGGGAAATTAGACGCTGTAGCCAGATCGTAAGAAAAACAGCGTTATGCTCGGGGTACAGGGGCACTGCCATCGAGGTGAAGCGATGTATACAACGCCCATCCAACACAGCAGTCGCCAATCCCTCCAGCGTGCTGGGGAGCAATTGCGACAGCAGTACGCACGACATCGCTGCTCGGCCCCGTTCTGGGATGCCTACCAACAGGTTCAACGTGAACTGGTAGCGGCATATCCGGAACACCAGGCCGAGCTCTGCAATCGCTTGGCGGTATTTGCCCAACGCTTGGGCGCGGTTGAGAAGGCTCAGTTACTTGAGCTGGCGGTCAACGAAGCATAAAAAAACCGGGCCTGGCCCGGTTTTTTTTTGCCTCGCTTCCGTAGTGCCGAGCCATGCTCGGCAGGGGCTTCACCGGTAGCCCACCAGGTTTGTAGGAGCGGCGTGAGCCGCGAAGCTGGCATCGCTGAAATGACCGGGTTATGGGTCAGCTGATGAATCTCCGGCTTTGCAGCTTGTGCTGCCTGTGTTCGCGTGGAAAGCCCCTGCCGAGCATGGCTCGGCACTACCCCCTCGCCCTTTGACCGAGCGCTTCCTGCCCCCTCCCTTTTGCGCAGCAAAGGGGAGGGTTGGGGAAGGGTTGGCTTTTGGGCTTTCCAGGCCCAGAGCTGCCCTCACCCCAACCCCCGCTCCGCGCCCCGGCCCTTGCGCTGGCGCAAGTTCGTTCAACAGGGGCACAAACCGATGGTTTGTAAACGCCCCTCTTTCACCCCGCAGGCGGGAGAGGGGCCAAAAAGGCAAAAGGCGCCTTTCGGCGCCTTTTGCTTGTCTCTACCCTGCCCCGTTACTGCTGCGGCAGGTCGCCGTTCCTGGCCAGCTGCTTGCGGTTGAACAAGCGCTGCACCACCACGAAGAACAGCGGGATGAAGAACAGGCCGAGCAAGGTGCCAACCACCATGCCGCCCAGCACGCCGGTACCGATGGCGCGCTGTGCACCCGAACCCGCGCCGGAGGCGATCGCCAGCGGCAACACGCCCAGGCCGAACGCCAGCGAGGTCATGATGATCGGACGCAGACGGTCACGGACTGCGTGCATCGTCGCTTCGATCACACCCGCGCCCTTCTCCAGATGCTCCTTGGCGAACTCGACGATCAGGATCGCGTTCTTCGAGGTCAAACCCACGGTGGTCAACATCGCCACCTGGAAGTACACGTCGCGCTCCATGCCGCGCATGGTGTTGGCCAGCACCGCACCGAGAATACCCAGCGGCGCAACCATCAGCACCGCGGTCGGCACGCTCCAGCTTTCATACAGCGCGGCCAAACACAGGAACACGATCAGCAGCGACAGCGTGTACAGCAGCGGCGTCTGCGAACCGGCCTCACGTTCCTGGTAGGACACGGCCGTCCACTCGATGCTGAAACCAGCCGGCAACTGCTTGGCCAGCTTTTCCACTTCAAGCATCGCGTCACCCGAGGCCACGCCCGGTGCGGCTTCGCCCTGGATTTCCAGTGCGGATACGCCGTTGTAACGCTCAAGGCGCGGCGAACCGTAATCCCAGCGCTGGCTGGCGAAGGCCGAGAACGGCACCATCTCGCCGGAGGTGTTCTTCACCGTCCACAGGTTGAAGTCTTCCGGGTTCATGCGGAAGCCGTCATCGGCCTGCACGTAGACGCGCTTGACGCGGCCACGGTCGATGAAGTCATCGACGTAGCTCGAACCCCAGGCGGTGGCCAGCGTGCTGTTGATGGTGTCCAGCGACAGACCGTGGGCACCGGCCTTGGCCACGTCGATGTCCAGACGCAGCTGCGGGGTGTCGTCCAGGCCGTTCGGGCGCACGTTGGCCAGCAGCTTGCTTTCGCCGGCCATGCCCAACAGCTGGTTGCGTGCATTGACCAGCGCATCATGGCCCTGCCCGGAGTTGTCCTTCAGGAAGAAGGTGTAACCCGAGGCGATACCCAGCTCCGGCATGGCCGGCGGCGGGAAGGCGAAGATGAAGGCGTCCTTGATCTGGCCCAGTGCTGCCATCGCGCGACCGGTGATCGGCCCAACGCCCTGGTCGGCACTGCGCTCGCTCCAGTCCTTGAGCTTGACGAAGGCCATGCCCGAGTTCTGGCCCATGCCGGAGAAGCTGAAGCCCTGCACCGAGAACACCGATTCAACCGCGTCCTTCTCATTCTTCAGGAAGTGGTCTTCCAGCTTGTAGATCGACTCCAGGGTACGTTCCTGGGTAGCGCCGACCGGTGCGTTGACCAGCGCCATCAGGATGCCCTGGTCTTCATTGGGCAGGAACGAGCTGGGCAGGCGCACGAACAGCAGGCCCATCACCACCGCCAACGCCAGGAACACCGCCATGAAACGGCCCGGGCGATTGAGGATGCCGCGCACACCACGCTGGTAAGTACCGCTGGTGCGGTCGAAGCCGTTGTTGAACCAGTTGAAGAAGCGGCCCGAGATGCCCTTGTGGGCAACGTGGTGCTCGCCCTTCTTCAGCGGCTTGAGCATGGTGGCGCACAACGCCGGGGTCAGCACGATGGCGACCAGCACCGACAAGGCCATCGCCGACACGATCGTCGCCGAGAACTGCCGGTAGATGACGCCGGTGGAGCCGCTCATGAAGGCCATCGGCACGAACACCGCCGACAGCACCAGGCCGATGCCGACCAGCGCGCCGGTGATCTGGCTCATCGACTTGCGGGTGGCTTCCAGCGGCGACAGTCCTTCCTCGGACATGATGCGCTCGACGTTCTCCACCACCACGATGGCGTCATCGACCAATAGGCCGATCGCCAGCACCATCGCGAACATGGTCAGCATGTTGATGGAGAAACCCAGCACCGCGAGGATGCCGAAGGTACCCAGCAACACCACCGGCACGGCGATGGTCGGGATCAGGGTGGCGCGGAAGTTCTGCAGGAACAGGTACATCACCACGAACACCAGCACGATGGCCTCGAGCAGGGTCTTGACCACGCCCTTGATCGACACGCGCACGAACGGGGTGGTGTCGTACGGAATCACCGCCTTCATGCCGGCCGGGAAGTTGGCCTTCAGCTCGTCCAGGGTCTTGCTGACGCCCTCGGCGGTTTCCAGCGCGTTGGCGCCGGTTGCCAGGGTGATGGCCAGGCCGGAGGCCGGCTTGCCGTTGTAACGGGTAACGAAGTCGTAGGTTTCAGCACCCAGCTCGACGCGGGCAACATCGCCCAGCTTCAAGGTGGAGCCGTCGCTTTCGGTACGCACTACGATGTTGCGGAACTGCTCCGGCGTCTGCAGGCGGTCCTGCGCGTTGATGGTGGCGTTGAGCTGCTGGCCCTTGATGGCCGGTGCACCACCCAACTGGCCGACGGCGACCTGCGCGTTCTGCGCCTTGACCGCGGCGGTGACCTCGTCAACCGACACCTTGTAGGTCTGCAGCTTGGTCGGGTCCAGCCAGATGCGCATGGCGTACTTGCCACCGAACACCTGGATCGAGCCCACGCCCGGCACGCGGCTCAGCGGGTCGACGATGTTGGAACCGACGTAGTCGGAGATGTCGTTCTCATCCATGCTGCCGTCTTCGGAAACGAAGCCCAGCACGTTGAGGAAGCCCGAACTGGACTTGGCGACGTTGATGCCCTGCCGCTGCACTTCCTGCGGCAACAGCGGCATCGCCAGCTGCAGCTTGTTCTGCACCTGCACCTGGGCGATGTCGGAGTTGGTACCGCTCTCGAAGGTCAGGGTGATGCTGGCCTGGCCGTTGGAGGAGCTGTTGGAGGAGAAGTACATCAGGCCGTCCAGGCCCTTCATGTTCTGCTCGATGATCTGCGTCACCGAGTCCTCGACCACCTTGGCCGAAGCGCCCGGGTAGCTGGCAGAAATGGACACCGCAGGCGGCGCGACCTCGGGATACATCGAGATCGGCAGCTTGAGCATTGCCAGCGCGCCGGCAAGCATGATGATGATGGCGATGACCCACGCGAAGATGGGCCTGTCGATGAAGAAGCGTGCCATGTAGTTCTCCGCTTACTGCTTTTCAGCCGGCGCCGCGGCAGGCGCGGCGGCTGGCTTGGCGGCTTCGGCACCCTTCTCGGTGGCCTGCACCGGCATCCCCGGGCCAATCTTCTGCAGGCCTTCGACAATAACCTTGTCGCCAGCCTTCAGACCGTCCTCGACCAGCCACTTGTCGCCGATGGTGCGGCTGACCTTGACCGGGCGAACGGC
>QFOV01000133.1 GCA_003248565.1 Stenotrophomonas sp. | reverse complement strand
CGGAACCCGAATGGCAGAAAACGCCAAGGAAATCATCCAGGTCAACCTGGAAGACGAGATGCGCAAGAGCTACCTCGATTACGCGATGAGCGTGATCGTCGGCCGCGCACTCCCCGATGCCCGCGATGGCCTCAAGCCAGTACATCGCCGCGTCCTTTTCGCGATGAACGAGCTGGGCGCGCACAGCAACAAGGCGTACTTCAAGTCGGCGCGTATCGTCGGTGACGTGATCGGTAAGTACCACCCGCACGGCGACCAGTCGGTCTACGACGCGCTGGTGCGCTTGGCGCAGCCATTCTCGCTGCGCTACATGCTGGTGGACGGCCAGGGTAACTTCGGTTCGGTCGACGGCGACTCGGCGGCAGCAATGCGTTATACCGAGGCCCGCATGTCGCGCCTGACGCATGAGCTGATGGCCGATATCGACAAGGAAACCGTCGATTTCCAGCCCAACTACGATGAAAAGGAGCTGGAGCCGACGGTCATGCCGACCCGGTTCCCGAACCTGCTGGTCAATGGTTCTGCCGGTATCGCGGTGGGCATGGCGACCAACATCCCGCCGCATAACCTCACCGAAGCCATCACTGCCTGCATCGCGCTGATCGACAATCCGTCGATCGACGTGGATGGTCTGATGGAGCACATCCCGGGCCCGGATTTCCCCACCGCCGGCATCATCAATGGCACTGCCGGCATCATCGCCGGCTACCGCACTGGCCGTGGCCGTGTGCGTATCCGTGCCAAGGCAGATATCGAAGTGGCCGACAATGGTCGCGAGTCGATCATCGTCACCGAGATTCCGTACCAGGTGAACAAGGCGCGGTTGATCGAGAAGATCGCCGAGCTGGTCAAGGAAAAGAAGCTCGAAGGCATCAGTGAGCTGCGCGATGAGTCCGACAAGGACGGCATGCGCATCTACATCGAAATCAAGCGCGGCGAGTCGGCCGAGGTTGTGCTCAACAACCTGTACCAGCAGACCCAGATGGAGTCGGTGTTCGGCATCAACATGGTGGCGCTGGTCGATGGCCGGCCGAAGCTGTTGAACCTCAAGGAAATGCTGGAGGCGTTCATCCGCCACCGCCGTGAGGTTGTCACCCGCCGCACCATCTTTGAACTGCGCAAGGCGCGTGCGCGTGCGCATGTGCTGGAAGGCCTGACTGTTGCCTTGGCCAACATCGATGAAATGATCGAGTTGATCAAGACCTCGGCCAATCCGGCTGAAGCCAAGGAGCGCATGCTCTCCAAGGTGTGGCAGCCGGGTCTGGTTGGCGCCCTGCTGGGCGCTGCCGGCGCCGAGGCATCGCGTCCGGAAGACCTGCCCAAGGGCATTGGCCTGGTCAACGGCAACTACCAGCTCAGCGAAGTCCAGGCAACGCAGATCTTGGAAATGCGCCTGCACCGCCTGACCGGGTTGGAGCAGGACAGGCTGACCGAAGAGTACAAGCAGCTGCTGGAATTCATCGCCGGCCTGATCCGCATCCTGGAAAACCCGGATGTGCTGCTGCAGGTCATCCGCGAAGAGCTGGAGAGCGTGCGTGCCGAGTTCGGCGACGAGCGTCGCAGCGAAATCCGCCACAGCGAAGAAGACCTGGATATCCTGGATCTGATTGCACCGGAAGACGTGGTGGTGACGCTGTCGCGTGCCGGTTACGTCAAGCGCCAGCCAGTCAGCGCCTACCGTGCGCAGCGCCGCGGTGGCCGCGGCCGCAGCGCCGCAGCGACCAAGGACGAGGATTTCATCGAGCAGCTGTGGCTGGTCAACACGCATGACACGCTGCTGACCTTCACCAGTTCGGGCAAGGTGTTCTGGTTGCCGGTGCATCAGTTGCCGGAGGCCGGTTCCAATGCACGTGGCCGTCCGATCATCAACTGGATCGCGTTGGAGAACGGTGAGCGCGTGCAGGCCGTGTTGCCGGTGCGCGAGTACGACGAGAACCACTTCGTGTTCTTCGCTACCCGCAACGGTACGGTCAAGAAGACCCCGCTGAGCGAGTTCGCGTTCCGTCTGGCGCGCGGCAAGATCGCCATCAACCTGGACGACGGCGACGCGCTGGTTGGCGTTGGCCTGACCGATGGCGAGCGTGACATCGTGCTGTTCGCCTCCAACGGCAAGACCGTGCGCTTCGGCGAAGACAAGGTCCGCTCGATGGGCCGCACCGCCACCGGCGTGCGCGGCATCAAGATGCCCAAGGGCGAGGAAGTGGTCAGCCTGATCGTCGCCGAGAGTGCCGGCGGCGTTGAGGATGAGAACGAAGAGGACAACGGCGTCGAGGAAGTGACAGCGGACAGCGGCGAGATCGTCGAAACCGCAGACGATGCCGGCGTGCAGTACATCCTGACCGCGACCGAGAACGGCTATGGCAAGCGCACTCCGCTGGCGGATTACCCGCGCAAGGGCCGCGGCACCCAGGGCGTGATCGGCATCCAGACCAGTGAGCGCAACGGCAAGTTGGTCAGCGCGGTGTTGCTGGGTACTGGCGATGAAGTGCTGTTGATTTCCGACGGTGGCACCCTGGTGCGTACCCGTGGCTCGGAGATCTCGCGCGTCGGCCGTAACGCCCAGGGCGTGACCCTGATCCGTCTGTCCAAGGGCGAGAAGCTGCAGGCGGTTGAACGCCTGGATGCTTCGCTCGATGCCGAGGACGAGGTACTGGAAGAGGATGCTGCAGGCACTGTGGAAGCAGTGGCACCGGCAGCGCCGGAGGCCTGATTCTCCGGGCTTTGAGTTTGGAAAAAGCGCCGGCATGCCGGCGCTTTTTTTGTGCTTTTGTCTGGCTTTATCAGCCAGCAGCCTCAAATCCCAAGCCAAATCCCTGCGACTAATGTCGCAGCGACATTCCGTGCCAGCTGTCCGACTCTCTGCCAGCAACATCCTTGGAGAGGGAGAGGCACCAGATGTACCAGGATCTCGGTCGCAACCAGGCCAACTACACCGCGCTGTCGCCGTTGAGCTTCCTGCGCAAGGCGGCAACCGTGCACCCGCAGCGCGTGGCGGTCATCCACGGGGAGCGCCGCCTGGACTGGGCGCAGGTGTGCCAGCGCTGCCGTCGGCTGGCTTCGGCCCTGCAACGCCTGGGTATCGGCAAAGGCGATACGGTTGCCGCGTTGCTGCCCAACACTCCAGCGATGATCGAACTGCATTACGGGCCGGCGATGCTCGGCGCGGTGTTGAACACGCTCAACACCCGCTTGGATGCGCAGACGCTGGCTTTCATGCTCGACCATGGCGAGGCCAGAATCGTATTCAGCGACCGTGAGTTCGCACCGCTGATGGAACGGGCGTTGGCACTGTGCAAGCAGCCGCCGCAGGTCATCGACGTCGATGATGCAGAGATCGAAAGCGGTGCGTTCCTTGGTGAGATCGAGTACGAGGCGTTACTGGCCAGCGGCGATCCGGACTTTGAGTTCGAGCTGCCAGCCGATGAGTGGGATGCCATCACCCTCAACTACACCTCCGGGACCACTGGCGATCCCAAGGGCGTGGTGTATCACCATCGCGGCGCGTACTTGAATGCGGTTGCGAACATCATCGACTGGGGCATGCCGCAACACCCGGTGTACCTGTGGACGCTGCCGATGTTCCACTGCAACGGCTGGTGTTTCCCCTGGACCATGGCTGCGGTGGCTGGCGCCCAGGTCTGCCTGCGCCGGTTTGATCGCAAGCGTGTGCTGGAGCTGATGCGCGAACACGGCGTCAGCCACTACTGCGGCGCGCCGGTGATCCATGCCGCACTCGCCGCTGCGCCGGAGGAGAGCAAGCAGGGCCTGGTTGGCATCAAGGGCCAGGTCGCGGGTGCGGCGCCGCCGGCAGCAGTGCTTGAGGAAATGGAGCGCATGGGTGTGGAGATCACCCACGTCTACGGCCTGACCGAGGTCTATGGCCCGGCGTCGATCTGCCACCCGCAGGCAGAGTGGGCGCAGCTGCCGATTGCAGAACGTGCCGAGCTCAACAGCCGCCAGGGCGTGGCCTGCCTGCTGCAGGAAGACATGCAGGTACTGGACCCGGAGACCCTGCAGCCGGTGCCGTGGGATGGCATCAGCGTTGGCGAGATCATGTTCCGCGGCAATATCACCATGCAGGGCTATTTGAAGAATCCGCGAGCAACGGCTGAGGCGTTCGCCGGCGGTTGGTTCCATACCGGTGATCTGGCGGTGGTGTATGCCAACGGCGCGGTGAAGATCCGCGATCGCTCCAAGGATGTGATTATTTCTGGTGGCGAGAACATCTCCTCGCTGGAGGTGGAGGATGTGCTGTGCCGGCATCCGGCGGTATTGGCGGCTGCGGTGGTCGCGCGGCCGGATCCGAAGTGGGGCGAAACGCCTTGCGCCTTTGTCGAGTTGAAGGAAACCTCGCATCTGGAATCGGCCGAGGCGTTGGCGCATTGCCGCCAACACCTGGCCAGCTTCAAGCTGCCGCGGCGCTTTGTCTTCGGTCCGCTGCCGCGCACGGCGACGGGCAAGGTGCAGAAATTCAGCCTGCGCGACGTGGCCAGGGGGCTGGTCGATATCGAGTGATGCGCCAGCCTGTCGGTGAGGCGAGTTCCGTAGTGCCGAGCCATGCTCGGCAGGCGCTTTACTGGTAATGCCCATGCCGAGCATGGCTCGGCACTACAGGGAACGCATCTGCCGAGCATGGCTCGGCTCTGCAGGTCCGATTGGCACCGCGTCCCGGACGGTGATTCAGCGTGGCGTACGCACCATGCGCTCGAGCAGGTGCTCGACGATGCCGGCAGGGTTGGCGGTGCGGCCTACGTGGGTGACCGAGGTCTGCACCACCGAGCTGCGCTTGGCAGTGAGGAAGTGGAAGCGGGCGCGCGGTGGTAACTGTGCGATTGGCCCGGCACCTGGCTCACCACGGCAGATCGCGACGATGGCATCCAGCCACGGCTGCACACCAGCCAGATCCAGTTGTGGTGCAAACGCCTGCAATCTCGCCAGGTCGATCTCGATGGCGGCCTGCAGGTGACCTGCGCTGGGGCAGGAGACGATCACGCCTACGTTGATGAACTCTTCGCGCTCCACCCGCGGTACGACGCGGATGATGGCGTAATCATAGGTGTGCAGCGTGGGCACGGATGGCCTCCTGTACGAAGGCTCCGCGCAATTGCAGGCGGCGCTTCAAATAGCTGGCGTAGGCAGAACGGTAGGCGGTCGCATCGGCAAAAGCGGGCTCGCTCTGCAGCCAGCTGTCTGGAATCTGCGCGACGATGCCGTCGATGACCGCGTCGGTCAGCAGGGGAGCCAGCGCCGCGTCGGCGTCGGCGATGCGGCGGGCGAACGGCAGCAGCACGTGGTCCTTGATCAACGCGAAAGGCTTGGCGCAGGCCTCGCCGGCGTTCTCCCAGTCGTGGTGGAAGTACAGCGCCGCGCCGTGATCGATCAGATAGAGCTTGCGGTGCCAGACCATCAGGTTGGGGTTGCGTGCGGTGCGGTCGACGTTGCTGGTGTACGCATCAAACCAGACGATGCGCGAGGCCAGTTCGGCATCCGGTTGCATCGCCGCAGGATCGTAGTTGATCGCGCCGGGCAGGTAGTCGCTGCCGAGGTTGGTACCCTCGCTGGCGCGGATCAGGTCCTGGATCTCTGGGTCGGGCTCGGTACGGGCGAACTCGCGGTCCAGTTCGACCAGGACGATGTCCGGCATCGGCAGGCCCAGCGCCTGTGCAAGCCGACCAACCACCAGCTCGGCGATCAGCGCCTTGGGGCCTTGGCCGGCGCCGCGGAACTTGATGACGTACATACCATCGTCGTCGGCTTCGATCACCGCTGGCAGTGAACCGCCTTCGCGCAGCGGGGTGATGTAGCGGGTGGCGTGAACAGTTTTCACGGGAATACGCGGTCAGAAAGAAAGGCAAGCCTAGCGCAAAGCCGGTGTGTTCGGTGGCCTGCTGGTTGCCCCCGGCGCTGGACGCATGCCGTGGATGACAGGGCGTGGCTGTGCGATCTGTGGCGTGGAGTCGTGAGTCAAAGTGAAGAGCGGTGGATCAGGTGGATACTGTCAGTGCCGCCCTGCGATGGGCTGGCAATCACCCGGTTGCGTCCTTCGCGCTTGGCCTGATACACGGCCAGGTCGGCGCGCTCCAAGGCGCTTTCCAGATCATCCGTTGCCGCCACCATGGTGACGCCAAAGCTGGCGGTGATGGTCTGCTTCGCCGGTGAGCAGTGCATCTCGCTGATGCCAGCACGTATGCGTTCGGCGACGCGGGCAGCGGTGGCCAGATCAGCGCAGCGCAACAACAGCACGAATTCCTCGCCGCCGAAGCGCGCGACCAGATCGCCCGGGCGGGTCATCTGCTGTAGCAGCACACCGACCTGCCGCAACACGTTGTCGCCGGCGGCATGGCCCCAGGTGTCATTGACCTGCTTGAAATGATCGACATCGCAGGCAAGCAATGCCCACTGGTTGGCGGGGCCGTGTTGCAGGCGCTGGTTGGCGATCTCGAAGAAGGCGCGGCGGTTGAGCAGCAGGGTGAGCGGATCATGGTTGCGCTCATGGCGCAGCTCTCCCATCAGTTGCTGGGCCAGCCCACCCAGCAGCAGGAACAGCAGCCACAGGTTGAGCAGCAGGTTGAAGGCCAGCATCCAAAGCCACAGGCCGGAACGCGGCAAGCCGCTGCTGGTGAACCAGCCGGCCAGCAACCAGGCTAACAGCGGACGCAGGATCGCGTATGCCACCAGCAGCAGATAGGTCCTGCGCAGCAGGCGCTCGAAGAGCGTGTCCGGTTGCTCGCGGCCAAACAGTGCCGGCAGTGCCAGGGCGAGCAGCAGCCCCATGCCCAGGTTGAGGAAAACGATGCGTGCGCCCAGCACGTCGCTGAGCCTGGAGAAACAGAACAATGCGAACAGGGTGAGCAGGCTGATGGCCAGCGCGGCCGGGACCGGCACTCTGCTGCCGGATCTGAGCGCGAAACCCTGCGCCGTGGCCCAGCTACCCGCACAGTACAAGGCGCCAGTCAGCACCGACCAGGTCGCCAGCCGGGTGTTGTCCATCAGGATCTGCGCGGCCAGCGGAAACGCGGTGCAGATATAGCCGGCCGCCAGCCACAGCAGGTAACGGTGGTCGCGCAATGAACGCCAACCGGCCAGCAGCGCCAGTCCCAGCAGCAGGGAGGTGGCGGGGACTACAAGCGGGAAGTACTGTTCAGCGGTGGCGCTCAAGGGTCAAGCCACGTTCGACGATTTGGACAGGCGAGGGTGCGAAGTATATGGGCAGGCAGGCGAAATGCGATGGTTGGCGCAGCACGCGCACGGTCTCCGCTTGGTGGTGCGTCGGAGCCGGGACGAAGGCCGTGCTGGGCCTGTTTGCGGCGTTGGCGCTGGCGTCCTGCAGTACCGTGCCATCACCTGCGCCGGGCCCATCGGCAACGCAGGTGCGCGATGAGGTCGTGCGGCGTATTCCGCCGACCGTCGATGACCGCATGGGCTGGGCAAGTGATATCCGCGTGGCCTTCGAAGCGCAACGCATCGAGGCGTCGGTCGAGAACATCTGCGCGACCTTGGCGGTGATCGAACAGGAATCTGGCTATCGCGCCAATCCCGAGGTACCCAATCTGCCGCGGATTGCCCGGGGCGAAATAGACCGCCGTGCCGCTGCCATCCACATTCCCAAACTACTGGTGGATGCCGGCCTGAAGGTGAAGGGTGGCGACGGGCGCAGCTACGGTGAGCAGTTGGCGCGGGTGCGCAGCGAACGGGACCTGAGTGAGTTGTACGAGGAGATCATTGGCCGCGTGCCGATGGGGCAGCGCTTGTTTGCTGGCAAGAATCCCGTGCAGACCGGCGGCGCGATGCAGGTAAGCATTCCGTTTGCGCAGGCCAATGCGCAGAACTACCCCTATCCGGTGGCGCGCAGCATCCGCGATGAAGTGTTCACCCGGCGCGGCGGCGTGTACTTCGGTATTGCCCATCTGCTCGACTATCAGACGCCCTATATGCAGAAGGTGCATCGTTTTGCTGATTACAACGCGGGCCGTTACGCCAGTCGCAATGCGGCGTTCCAGAGCGCAGTGAGCAGTCTGACCGGTGTTTCGCTCGCGCTGGATGGTGATCTGCTGGTGCCGGATGCGCCGATCGACAAGCCAGGCCAGACCGAACTGGCGGTGCGCAGGCTGGCGCCGCGACTGGGTATGGATGAGCGTGAGATACGGCGCGCGCTTGCGCAGTCGGATCGCCTGGATTTCAGTGGTAGCGCGCTGCACTCGCAGGTGTTCGCCATGGCGGATGCACGTGCCGGGAAGGCCGTGCCGCGTGCCTTGATTCCCGGCATTCGCCTGGACAGCCCCAAGATCACCCGCGAACTGACCACCGAGTGGTTTGCCAACCGCGTAGACAGCCGTTACCGCCAATGCCTGCAAAGGTAGTGCCGAGCCATGCTCGGCAGCGGCGTTATCGATAAGCAGATTGTAGGAGCGGCGTCAGCCGCGAAGCCGGCACCAATGAAATTGCAGGAGTAACCGTGATCAGATGGACCACCAGCTTCGCGGCTGACGCCGCTCCTACAAATCCGGATCCGTGGACCGATGCAGATGGTCGCTAAAGCCATAGACGTGCCTGTAGTGCCGAGCCACGCTCGGCAGGGGCTTTACCGATACACAGTCTGTAGGAGCGGCGTAAGCCGCGAAGCCGACGCCAATGAAATTGCAGGAGTAACCGTGATCAGATGGACCACCAGCTTCGCGGCTGACGCCGCTCCCACAACCGCGCAATATCGTTTGGCTTGCTTCTTCAGGCCTTGACCGGGCGCCGTGCCAGCGCGCGGGCGCCGGTAATGATCATGCGGATCATCTGCGACATTTCTTCGATCAATTCAGGGTCGCGCTCTTCGGGCAGATCAATCGCGCTGCCGCCCATCGCGAACACCAGCCGG
>QFOV01000132.1 GCA_003248565.1 Stenotrophomonas sp. | reverse complement strand
TACAGGAAACTGATCGAAAAGCTGCTGGACTAAGCTGTTACGGTGCAAGTGCACAATCTTGCCGGGGGGGCGAGATGGACAGTGTTCAAATGCGGTTCCGTAAAGGGCTGATGGCCCTGCTGCTGGTGTGTGTGCTGCCATTCGCGCACGCCAGCACAACACTGCATGGCTTGCCGCTGCTACGTCAGTTCGGGGCAAGCCAATTGCCTGCCGCGCCAACCTATCCCGGCGTGGTCGTCGACCGCGCGGGCAACCTCTATGCTGCCAGTGGCGAAGGCGTGATGGTCTTCCGTAGCGGGGTATGGGAGCTGTTGGAGGCGTCTGGTGAAGCGCCGGTGTACTCGATCATGCTGGCGCGCGACGGCAGCATCGTTGTCGCCGGCGCAGGGGTTTTCGGACGCTTGCTGCGACAGCCTGATGGCACCCACAAATTCGTTGACCTGTTGCCACGCTTGGCCAGTGCGGGTCTGGTGCAAGGGCCGGTCGAGGTCTTCTCGTTGGGGGAAACCTCGCGTGGCGTGCACGCGGTAAGCGCTGGCTCCTTGTTTGTACTCGAGAAGGACGGCAGCACCACGCGTATGCAGCTGCCCGCTGGCGCACGTACGCGCCCGCTGGTAGCCGGCGACGAGGTCTTCTTCCGGGTTCCGGGGCAAGGACTTTACCGGGTCGACAAGGCGGCGATGGTGCTGGTTGAAGGCATGGAGTTGCTCGCCAAGCTGCGTGTCCCCGCCGCCTGGCCGTACCGGGGCGGCTTGCTGTTTGCCGCGGCGGATGGCTTCCATTTCAGCGACGGCACGCGCGTGCGCAAGCTCGACACCGAGGCCGATGCGGCCTTCCGCCTGCACGAGCCGTACACCGGCATTGCCCTTGCCGACGGTGGCTTTGCGATTGGCAGCTTCGACGGCACGATCATGCGTTTCTCCCCCGATCTGCACCTGCTCGACAGCTTTGCCGCGTGTGCGGGTGAGATGCACGACCTGGTGGAGGATCGCGAGGGCGCGGTGTGGATCTCAGGCGAGAACGGTATCGCGCGCCTGCGCTGGTCGCTGCCGTGGACGCGCTATGGGCGCCTGCATGGCCTGAACGGACGCATCTTCGACAGCACGTGGTATGACGGCCGCCTGTGGGTGGCAAGCATGGGGGTGTGGAGCGCGCAACCCTCTGCGGCGGGCACGCCTATATTCGCGCTCTCGCAATGGCCGCGACGCGATCTGGAGACTTTTGCGCTGGAGGGAACAAACGCCGGTCTCCTGATCGGAGATCGCTATGGACTGGCGGTGCTCGATCCCGGGCAAACGCAACCACGACGGCTGCTGCCGCCGGCGCTGGGTGACAGTGTCAGCAGGCTGATGCCCTCGGCGTTCGACGCCAGGCGCATGTTCGCGTTGACCAACACCAAGATCATCGTGCTCGGTCAACACGATGGGCGCTGGCAGCTGCAGGGGCAATGGCAGATCGGCGGCGCTGCGCTTGGGGTGTATGAAAGTGTCGCCGGCGAGTTGTGGGCAGGCGATGCAGGCGGTGGCGCGAGGCGCTGGCGCTTCGCTACGGATACTGGCCAATTGCTCGCTGAGCAGCATTTTGGGTCGAAGCAGGGCTTGCCTGCAGATGCAGGGAAGGGCACTCGTTTGTTCCGGAGTGATCGCGTTTTGTACGCGATATCCGGACAGCAGGTGCACCGTTTGCAGGGTGAACGGTTTGTTGCCGTGGCTTTGCCCGTGCTGCCGGGGCTGCAGGCTCCCATGGAGCTGGAAGGCGAGGACAACGCCAAGGGCAGCTTTGCCTGGACCGCACGGCAGCTATGGTGGCGCAAGCCAGGTGCGACCACATTCCAACTGCAGCAAGTCAGTGATAGCCGCGTGCCGGGCTTCAATAGGGTTGCCCTGCATCGCGATGGCCAACTGCGCGTGGTTACCCGCGACAGCGTGTTGCAGTTGGATCCTGCTGCGATCGAGGCCGTCGCGACACCACCGCAGGCGCGGCTGGATCGCATCGAGCTGCAAGGTCCGAATCATCCGCCGGTACTGTTGCCGCTGTTGCCAAAAACAACGCCGCACTTGCCAGCCGGGGCGGGCTTGGCCCTGCGCTTCGGCGTGCAGAGCATGGAGCCGGAGGTTGAGTTCCGTTACCGGATGCCGGGCTATCACGACGAATGGTCGCCATGGACGGCAGGGCGTGAGCTGACCTACCAGCGCTTGCCAGCGGGTGCTTACATCTTCCAGTTGCAGGCGAGGGTACTGGGCGGCGCACCCACCGAGGCGATGAACTACCCGCTGCAGGTTGCACCCTTCTGGTACCAGCGGCCCTGGGTTCGGGTGGGCTTTGGCGTGGCGGGTTTATTGTTCGTGGTCGCGGTGGTGCGGCTCCGCACCCGTGCCATCAATGCACAAAACCGCCTGCTTGAGCAGAAGATCAACGAGCGCACAGCCGAGCTGCAGAGCGCCAATTCCAGGCTCTCTGCCCTGGCGGTGACCGACGGACTCACCGGCATCGCCAACCGCCACGCGATGGAGAAGGCCTTGCCACGGGCATGGCAGCGCTGCGTCGAACAGCAGGAGCCGCTGGCGGTGATGATGATCGACGTAGATCACTTCAAACAGTTCAACGACACCCACGGCCACCACATCGGCGACCTGCAGTTGCGCCGCGTTGCGCAGACCCT
The DNA here is from genome assembly GCA_003248565.1 of Stenotrophomonas sp. Classification (GTDB taxonomy): domain Bacteria; phylum Pseudomonadota; class Gammaproteobacteria; order Xanthomonadales; family Xanthomonadaceae; genus Stenotrophomonas. The sequence continues at coordinate 6,230 of QFOV01000132.1, read as the reverse complement.
GGCCGCGCAGGTGACCGGTGCCGAAGAGCTGGTCGCACGCTATGGCGGCGAGGAGTTCGTGTTGATTCTGCCGGGTTGTGACGCGCAGATGGCGATGGCGTTTGGGGAGCGTCTGCGCAGTGCGGTGGAACAGGTGACCGGTGCGGCGGGGCAACGGGTGACCATCAGTGTCGGGGTGGCGGTTTGCACTCCGGTGCCTGGGGAAGACCCGATGGCGCTCGTACGCTGTGCCGACCTGGCACTCTATCGCGGCAAGCGCGAGGGGCGGAATCGGGTTGAGATCGCAACGCTGGATGCGGAGTGACCGGGAGGGGCATGACCTGGGCCAGCGGGAAGCCCGTACTGGTGCATATCCGAAGCACCTGTTTTCCCTAGGCGACGATCAGCCCGAACGCCGCCAATGCCGCCGCAGCCTGCCGCTGCGAGATCACCGCCTTCTTGAAGTGCTTTGCGTCCATCAGGTTGAGGCCGCTGATATCGGTATCGCGCAGGTCGGCACCTTCGAAGCGGGTCAGGCGGGTCTGTGTGTTGCGCAGGCTGCCGCCGCTGAACACCGCATCGCGGAAGTCGCAGCCTGAGAGGTCGGCATCGGAGAAATCCATGCCTTCCAGCTGCGCTTTGCGGAATGACATGCCGCGCAGGTCGGCGCTGACCAGCAGGCAATCGCGGAACTCCAGCGCCCAGCCGCTTACTTCCTGCAGGTGGGCGCCGGTCAGCTTGCAGTCCTTGAACTGTACCGACGAGAGCGTGGCGCGTCGCCAGAAGCTGTTGTTGAGGTCGCAGTGATCGAAGCGCGAATCACTGAGCAGCGCGGAACTGAAGTCGCAGTGGCTGCCGCGGCATTTCTGCCACTGGCTTTCCTCCAGTGATGCGGCCAGCCAGTTCGCCCTGCTCAGCGAGCACTGCTTGAACTGGAAGCCATCCATGTCCAGGCGCGAGAAATCGCCTTCGTCCAGCGTGCAGGATTCGAACACCGCTGCACGCGGGTGCGCGCGGATGATCTGCTGCATGCGCGCGCGGTCGATGGTTTCTTCGTGGAAAACCGGGGTATTCGTCATGTCCAACTCTGCAGGTGCTTGCGCGTCATTCTGCGCGACATCGCTGTGCTGATGCAGTCTTGTTGCGGCGGACGTTGTGTGTACAGACCTGCTCGATCTATTCGAAGATGAAGAACGGCGGCGCGATGGCCCGGCGCCAGTACGACTCCTCGGCCAGATAGAACTCCTGCGCCTGGGCGCGCGCGAACCATGCCGCCGCTGCAGTCTCATCTTTCGGCAGGCCTTTGCTGCCGCGACCGAGCGCCAAGCCGCTGAAGTACTGGCCGTAGACATTGCCCTGTTCGCCGGCGCGCTGATACCAGCGCAGAGCCTCGCGCATATCCGTTGGCATGCCGATGCCCGCTTCGTGCAAGGCGCCAAGATCGACCTGGGCCTCGGCATCGCCGCGCGCGGCACGCCGCTGGATGCGGGCGATGGTCGCATTGGTGGAGGGCTGGTCGGGGGCAAGGCGCGCAGCTTCGGTTGAGGCATGGGTTGCCTGGCGCAGTGCGTCCAGCTTGTACAACTCACGCATGTACACCGCCGAGCGCAGGCGCCAGCGCAGTGCGCCTGCCATGTCGCCCTGGCGTTCGTACCAACGTGCCAGATCGGACATGGCATACGGCGAGCCGTGGTAGGCGGCACTCTGGTACCAGCGCAATGCCTTGCGTGGTGATGGCTTGAAGCGCACATCCTCTGGCTTCTGCGGTTCGTCACTGCTGTCCAGGCGGCCGCGCTCAAGGAGCCTGCCCAATTGCTCCTCGGCGCCGGTGCTGCGGTGCGTGCGCGGCGTTGTCGCTGCTGCGCGCGCGTACCAGTCCAGTGCACGCGGGTCGTTCCAGGCCTGGTACATCCTGGCGACCCGCAGGGCCGAATCGAACTGGCCATCGGCGGCGGCGGAGAGCGCATCGCGCTCGGTGTCGCTGGGTGGGCGGGTGCTGGGCCTTGTCGTGCAACCAAGCAGGATGAACAGGGGCAGGGCGTACAGCAGCACGCGGGGTGTGGGACGGGGCATCCAGCAGGTCCGGGCAAGGTGGCGGGGGATTATCGCGGAGTGCGCCGGCCCGGCCGCTGAATCGGTTGCCAAAGCAACAGTTGCGCGGGCGCCGAAAGCGGGATACGGTCAGCGCCATGTCCTCGTTCCTGGCCACCGCCGTCAACAATAACAACCGCAATAATCTGCGCGCGAATAATCGTGCGCGGCCACTGCGGGACTGCGACCAGAGCTAGAACAGGCAACACGCTCAGGACACCAGAAAACCCGCATCGGCCGATGCGGGTTTTTTTGTGGTCGGGCGGGAACACCGAGCGGCTGCAGGTCTTCAAGCCGTTGCTTCCAATGTTTGTCCCCACACAACCCAGGAGCTTTCCCATGTGTTCCATCTTCGGCATTTTTGGCCTGCAATCCGGTGACGACCTGCAGGCGCTGCGTCGGCAGGCGCTAGAACAATCCCAGCGCCAGCGGCATCGCGGCCCGGACTGGAGCGGCGTCTACGTGGACGACGGTGCCATCCTGGTGCACGAGCGACTGGCCATCGTCGACCCGGCCGGCGGCTCGCAGCCGCTGCTGTCCGACGACGGCCAGCTGGCGCTGGCGGTGAACGGTGAGATCTACAACCATCAGGAACTGAAGAAGGAACTCACCCAGCCCTACGCCTTCCAGACCGGTTCGGACTGCGAAGTGATCAACGCGTTGTACCGTGAAGATGAACCTGCGTCCTACTTGAACAGGCTCAACGGCATCTTCGCCTTTGCGTTGTGGGATCGTGCCAAGCAGCGCGTGATCATCGCCCGCGACCCGATCGGCGTGGTGCCGCTGTACTGGGGTCACGACAAGCAGGGCCGGCTGTGCGTGGCCTCGGAAATGAAGTCGCTGTCCGATACCTGTGCCGACGTGGCGCAGTTTCCGCCAGGCCATTGGTATGACAGCAGCACCGATACGCTGAGCAAGTACTACGAACGCCCGTGGCGCGAGTACGAGGCGGTGGAAGGTGTGGATGTATCGCTGACCGAACTGCGCGAGGCCTTCGAGCGCGCCGTGCACCGCCAACTGATGACCGACGTGCCCTATGGCGTGCTGCTGTCCGGTGGCCTGGATTCTTCGCTGGTCGCCGCGGTTGCGGCGCGCTATGCGCGTAACCGCATCGAAGACGGCGGTCAGAGCGAGGCCTGGTGGCCGCGCCTGCACAGCTTCGCCATTGGCCTGAAGGGTTCGCCCGACCTGGCCGCGGCCAAGGTGGCGGCGGAAATGCTGGGCACCGTGCACCACGGCTTCGAGTACACCTTCGAAGAGGGCCTCGATGCAGTGCCGGAGGTGATCCGTCACGTCGAGACGTACGACGTCACCACCATCCGTGCATCCACGCCGATGTTCCTGCTGGCGCGACGGATCAAGGCAATGGGCGTGAAGATGGTGCTGTCCGGCGAAGGCAGTGACGAGATCTTTGGCGGCTACCTGTACTTCCACAAGGCGCCGAACGCGCGTGAGTTCCATGAAGAGTTGGTGCGCAAGCTCGATGCGCTGAACAACTACGACTGCCTGCGCGCGAACAAGTCGATGATGGCCTGGGGCGTGGAGCCACGCGTGCCGTTCCTGGACCGCGAATTTCTCGATGTGGCGATGAAGATGGATGCGCGCCACAAGATGGTCGACAAGGCCAGCGGCCGCATCGAGAAGGCGGTGTTGCGTGAGGCCTTCGAGGGTTACCTGCCCAAGGAAATCCTGTGGCGGCAGAAGGAGCAGTTCAGCGACGGCGTCGGCTACGGTTGGATCGACGGTTTGAAGGCGCATGCCGAAGCACAGGTCAGCGACCGCGTGCTGGCCGCCGCCGACAAGCGTTTCCCGCACAACCCGCCGCAGACCAAGGAGGCGTACTACTACCGCCACGTCTTCGAGCGGTTCTTCCCCAGCCATGCGGCGTCGGAAACGGTGCCGGGCGGCAAGTCGATTGCCTGCTCGTCACCGGCGGCGATTGCCTGGGATGCCAGCTTCGCCAGCATGGCTGATCCGTCCGGTCGCGCCGTGGCCGGTGTGCACGAACAGGCCTTGGCTGGATAAGTAGTCAATCGACCCGGTGGTCATTTGACGCATTGGCCTGCATTGGCTCCGAAATCCCTCTCCCGGTACAGGAGAGGGATCGGGAGAGGGGTCACGTTTCATGCCGCACAATCCAATGCGCGCGATCAGGAAATTGCAGTTCTTCCCTCCACAACCAAAAAAAAGGACTTTCGATGCGTGCTTGTGCGTTGGTGATGCTTGGCCTGTTGTGCAGTTCCTTCGCCCACGCTGCCGAGGTGCCGTTGGAGCGGCATCAGCTGGGCAGCTGGGAAACAGATATTGGTTACACCGGCGTGGTGCGCGATGGCGACATGTTGCATATCTCCGGCGTCCCCTGCCGAGGTGCGGACATGCATGTCGCGGTACGCGATTGCTACGGAAAGCTGACGGAAATCCTGCAGCAGTTCGATGCTGACAGCAGTCAGATGGTCAAGGAAACGGTGTTCACCACGGATATGGATGGCTTGATCAAGGCGATTCCCGATCGCAAGACCTTCTTCCCCGACGGCAAGTATCCAGCCGCGAGCTGGGTGCAGATCAGCCGCCTGTTCGACGCCGAGGCCAAGCTCGAGGTGGAGTGGACGGTGCGCTTGAAGTAAGCGCGTAGTGCATTGGTGACGGCGAGCCGGTCAGCTGTTTGTGGGAGCGGCGTCAGCCGCGAAGCAGGGACACCATCAGATTGCATATGCATCGAGGGTTCCAGTAAATCCAGCTTCGCAGCTTGTGCCGCTCCCACACCTGGATGCCAGCCGGGGTTGCGTGGGCGGTGATGTCTCCTATCTTGGACTCAAGCTCAGGGTGTGCGCCGGCTTGCCTGGCAGGAACGGCGTTGCTCGGCCTTCCACCCAGTCGTCGTGGCCTGCGCCCCAGAACGGCGACAGCGGATGGCCGCTCTGGCCGCCGGGCATGTGCACGATGCCGTCGGCTTCGTGACCGGGTGACACCACCATGCGTTCGGAGGCACCGAACTTGGGCCCGACCACGCGCGGCATGTTGTCATCGCCGGCCAAGGGCTGGGCCGGCATGCACAGCCAGCGCTTGAACAGACCCGGCAGCGCCGCCGAGACCGGATGGCAGATCGCTGCAGTATTGCGCTCGCCCCAGCTGCGTTGCGCCAGATCCGGGCCCTGTTCGGCCAGATCCTTCTCAAGTTGGCGGGCGCTGTCGGCGAGCAGGGCATCCCAGCTCTCATAGGGTGGCGGCAGCAGATGCGGAGGACGCTCCTTGAGCAGGGGCCACAGCACGCCTTCGAACTGGGCAAGCTTGGGTGGAATGTAGCGCTCGCCAAGGCGTTGCTTGGCCGTCGCCAGCAGCGCGCCTTCCATGTTGTCCATCAGGATGCCGCGGAACCCGCGTGCCATCCGGTAACTGACCGAGTCGGGGGAGGCGCGGCCCTGCCATTGGCGGCTGGCGACTTCCAGACGCTTCAGTGCAGGATCATCGCTATGCTCGATGGTCTGCCGCAGCAGCTTCCACCAGCGTTCCATCAGCAGGGCGCGGTCGTCCAGCTGGATCGCCAGCAGGTCGCTTTCATTGAAGCTCTCGTGGGCAAACAGACCGTCGCGGATCTGCTTGGCGCGCGCACCGAAGTCATAACCGCCATCGCCGGCTTCGGCCAGGGCGGCACCGTCGAGGACGCGGCCATTGGCCGTCCACAAGCGATGGTCCGGTGGGTCGACCAGTGCCGGTGCGTGGTCGGAGCGGATCGGCCACGGCGAGCAGCTGGCCTGCGCCGCTGCGTCGGCATGGCAACTCGGGTCACGCGCAGGGCGCGCGCCGATGAGGCGCCAGGCGATACGGCCAGTGCGGTCAGCGACCAGCAGGTTCTGAGCAGGGATGCCCGAGCGGTCGGCTACCGCAAATGCGGAATCCAGGTCGGCGGCCTTGGCCATGTCAGCGAAATCCAGGCGGACCGCACCGGCTTGTTGACCAACCCAGCGCAGTGCGAGCAGTTGACCGTCGGGTTCGTCGTGCAGGACCGGGCCCCAATCGCTCTCCCGCACCAGCAGCATTTCCGGGTTGGCACCGGCAACGGCAATGGCCTCGTTGTAGCTGCGCAGCGGCGTGTTGGCGGGCAGGGTGGTGTAGTCCGCGGTGTCGATATAGCTGTTGGTGAAGGCCCAGGCCACCCGCGT
>QFOV01000131.1 GCA_003248565.1 Stenotrophomonas sp. | reverse complement strand
GTTGTCAAGGGGGCCGTGGGTGAGTTCACCGCGCATGTTGCGGGGGCTGCTGTCGTTCAGCAGCATGACGATGATTTCCCGGGTTCTTGGCCTGGTTCGTGATCAGGTTATCACTACCACCTTCGGTAGTAACGCGGTCACCGACGCCTTCTGGGTGGCGTTCCGTGTGCCCAATTTCCTGCGTCGCCTGTTCGCCGAAGGCTCCTTCGCCACGGCGTTCGTGCCGGTCTTCACCGAGGTTAAGGAAACCCGTCCGCATGCCGACCTGCGCGAGCTGATGTCGCGGGTGTCGGGTACCTTGGGTGGCGCGCTGCTGGTGGTCACCGCATTGGCGCTAATCTTCACGCCGCAGCTGGCCTTCCTGTTCAGCAGTGGTGCGACGGATCCGGCCAAGCAGGGCTTGCTGATCGACCTGTTCCGGCTGACCTTCCCGTTCCTGCTGTTTGTCTCACTGACCGCCTTGGCTGGCGGTGCGCTCAACAGTTTCCAGCGATTTGCCATGCCAGCGCTGACGCCGGTGATCCTCAACCTGTGCATGATCGCCGGCGCGCTGTGGTTGGCGCCGCGGCTGGGTGGCACGCCGGAGAAGCAGATTCTGGCATTGGGCTGGGCGGTGCTGGCGGCAGGTGTGCTGCAGCTGTTGTTCCAGTTACCCGGGCTGAAGGGCATCAATCTGCTGACCCTGCCGCGTTGGGGTTGGAACCATCCAGATGTGCGCAAGGTGCTGACCTTGATGGTGCCGACCCTGTTCGGCTCTTCGGTGGCGCAGATCAACCTGCTGCTGGACACCGTGATCGCCGCGCATCTGACTGACGGCTCGCAGTCCTGGCTGTCGTTGGCTGACCGCTTCCTGGAGCTGCCGCTTGGCGTGTTTGGTGTGGCTTTGGGTACGGTGATCCTGCCAGCGTTGGCCCGTCATCACGTCAAAACCGACGGCGAGGGCTTCTCCAATGCGCTGGATTGGGGCCTGCGCATGACCTTGCTGATCGCAGTGCCGGCGATGCTGGCACTGCTGCTGTTGGCCGAGCCACTGATCGCCACGCTGTTCCAGTACAAGAAGTTCACCGAATTCGACACCCAGATGACCGCACTGGCGGTCTACGGCCTGAGCTTCGGTCTGCCGGCGTTCGCCTTGCTGAAAGTGGTGCTGCCCGCGTTCTACTCGCGTCAGGACACCAAGACCCCGGTGCGTGCCGGTCTGGTCGCGCTGGTCGCCAACATGGTCTTCAACTTCATCCTGCTGGCAGTGGTTTTCCACCTCATGGTGCCGCCGGAGCTGAAGGCGCAGGGCGTGATGGTGGCGCTGGGCAAGCAGCCGGGCCTGCATCTGGCGCTGGGTATTGCCAGTGCGTTGTCCAGCTACCTGAACCTGATCCTGCTTTGGCATTGGCTGGGCAAGACGGGCGTCTATCAGCGCCGGCCGGGCTGGGGGGGCTATCTGCTGCGTCTGGCGTTGGCCTGTGCGGTGATGGTGGCGGTGCTGCTGGGCCTGCTGCACTGGCTGCCGGCGTTCACGCCGATGGATAAGTGGCAGCGTGCCAGTGCCTTGGCGCTGCTGGTCGGCGCCGGCGGTGCGAGTTATCTGCTGGCGATGGTTGCGATGGGCTTCCGTCCGCGCGACCTGCGCGGCCACTGAGCCGCCCGTTATACTTCAGGGCTACACACGACAGAACCGGCCCGTATGGGCCGGATCCGGATGGAATGAGCAGGCTTTTTAGAGACGTCGAAGGCGGGGTGTTGTTCCCGCAGGGAAGCGTGGTCTGCATTGGTGCCTTCGATGGCCTGCACCTGGGCCATCGGGCGCTGGTGCGCCACGCGGTTGCCCGTGCCCGCGCCATGGGTGTGCCGGCCGTAGCCTTGGGCTTCGAGCCGCTGCCACGTGAGTTCTTTGCCAAAGACAACCCGCCGCCGCGGCTGATGCTGGCCCGTGACAAGGTCGCCACCCTGCGTGAGCTGGGGGTCGACAGCGTCGGCCTGCTGCGCTTTGACGCCAAGATGGCGGCGATCACCGCCGAGGACTTCGTCCGCGACATGCTGGTGCGCCGGCTCGGTGCGCGTGAAGTCTGGATCGGCCCCAAGTTCCATTTCGGCAACCGCCGTGGCGGCGATATCGCGCTGCTGCAGGCGATGGGCGCCGAATTGGGCTTCGTCGCCGGCGAGATCGAGCCGGTGCACCTGAACGGTGAGCGCATTTCCAGTACCCGTATCCGCGAGCTGATCGTGGCTGGCGAGTTCGCCCATGCCGGCGAATTGCTCGGCCGGCCGTACTCGATTGGTGGCCGGGTCGTGCGCGGACGCCAGCTCGGCCGCACCCTGGGCTTCCCCACGGCCAACTTGCGTTTCCCGAAAACACCCGCACTTTCTGGTATCTACGCTACGTGGGTGCACGGCGTGTTCGAGCAGCCATGGCCGTCTGTGTCGAGCTTCGGCACGCGCCCCACGGTTGAAGGTGTGGAGCCGCTGCTTGAGGCACATCTGTTCGACTTCAATGGCGACCTGTACGGTCGTCACATCGAAGTGGAGTTCGTGGCCAAGCTGCGGGATGAAGAGAAGTTCAACGGTCTGCCGGCATTGACCGAGCAGATGCACCGCGACGCAGAACAGGCGCGTCGCATCCTCAACGAACACAGATTGCGAGCTACCGCGTGAGCCAGGATTACAAAGCCACCCTCCATCTGCCAGCAACGGAATTCCCGATGCGTGGCGACCTGCCCAAGCGTGAGCCGGGCATCCTGGCACGTTGGGAAGAGCAGGGCATTTACGCGCAGCTTCGCGAGAATGCGAAGGGCCGCCCGCTGTTCGTGCTGCACGACGGCCCACCGTATGCCAATGGCCAGATCCACCTGGGTCATGCGGTCAACAAGATCCTCAAGGACATCATCGTCAAGTCGCGTTACCTCGACGGCTTCGATGCGCCCTATATCCCGGGCTGGGACTGCCATGGCCTGCCGATCGAGATCGCGGTCGAGAAGAAGTGGGGCAAGGTTGGCGTCAAGCTTGATGCCGAACAGTTCCGCCAGAAGTGCCGTGAGTACGCCGAAGAGCAGATCAACCTGCAGCGCGCAGACTTCAAGCGCCTGGGTGTGATCGGCGACTGGGAGAACCCGTACAAGACGCTGAGCTTCGACTTCGAGGCCAATGAAATCCGTGCGTTGGCCAAGATCGTCGCCAACGGCCACCTGGTGCGCGGCGCCAAGCCGGTGCATTGGTGCTTCGATTGCGGCTCGGCACTGGCTGAAGCTGAAATCGAATACCAGGACAAGACCTCGCCGGCCATCGACGTGGCGTATGCCGCGCGTGATTCCAAGGCGCTGGCCGCCAGCTTCGGTGTCGATCTGCCGGCCGGTGTGGAAGTGGCGGTGCCGATCTGGACCACCACGCCGTGGACGCTGCCGGCATCGCTGGCGGTGTCGCTGGGTGCGGATATCGAATACGCGCTGGTTGAAGGCCCCGCCCACAACGGCCAGCCGCGCTGGCTGGTGCTGGCGTCGGCCTTGGCCGAGCGCTCGCTGGGCCGCTACGGCGTTGCCGAGGTGGTCGTGCATGGCCACGCCAAGGGTTCGGCGCTGGAGAACCAGCTGCTTTCTCACCCGTTCTATGCCAATCGCGACATCCCGCTGCTCAATGGCGAGCACGTGTCCGATGCCGACGGTACCGGTGCAGTGCACACCGCGCCTGGCCACGGCCAGGAAGACTTCGCGGTCAGCCAGCAGTACGGCTTGATGGACAAGTACAACGCCGGCCAGATCAATCCGGTCGATGGCCGTGGCGTCTACCTGTCGTCGACGCCGCCGGCTGGCACGGTTGAGCTGGCTGGCCAGCACCTGTGGAAGGCACAGCCGCTGATCGTCGATGTGCTGCGCGAGAGCGGCGCACTGCTGGCGTTCTTCGAGATCCAGCACAGCTACCCGCATTGCTGGCGCCACAAGACACCGGTGGTGTTCCGCGCCACCCCGCAGTGGTTCATTTCGATGGACAAGGCCAACCTGCGCGACGACGCGATGGCTGCCATCGACAACGTGGGCTGGTTCCCGAGCTGGGGCAAGGCGCGTATCAGCAGCATGGTCGACGGCCGCCCGGACTGGTGCATCAGCCGCCAGCGCACCTGGGGCGTGCCGATTGCCTTGTTCACCCACCGCGAAACCGGCGAGCCGCATCCGCGCAGCGTCGAGTTGATGCAGCAGGTGGCCGACCGCGTGGAGCAGGGCGGCATCGACGTCTGGTATTCGCTGGACGCCACCGAACTGCTTGGCGACGAAGCCGCCCAGTACGAAAAGGTCACCGACATCCTCGATGTCTGGTTCGACTCCGGCGTGACCCATGAAGGCGTGCTGCTGGCACGTGGCTATGGCAAGCCGGCCGACCTGTACCTGGAAGGTTCCGACCAGCACCGCGGCTGGTTCCAGTCCTCGCTGCTGACCGGCGTGGCTATCGACAAGCACGCGCCGTACAAGCAGTGCCTGACCCACGGTTTCACCGTGGACGAGCACGGCCGCAAGATGTCCAAGTCGCTGGGCAACGGCATCGAGCCGCAGGAAATCATGCGCACCCTGGGCGCGGACATCCTGCGCCTGTGGATTGCTTCTGCCGATTACAGCAACGAGATGTCGCTGTCGCAGGAAATCCTCAAGCGCAATGCCGACGCCTACCGCCGCCTGCGTAATACCGCGCGCTTCCTGCTCGGCAACCTGGACGGTTTCGATCCGGCCCAGCACCTGGTTGCGTTGCCGGACATGGTCGCCCTGGACCGCTGGATCGTGCATCGCGCGTTCGAGTTGCAGGAGAAGATCAAGGCTGCCTACGCCAACTACAACATGGCCGAGATCGTGCAGTTGCTGCTGAATTTCTGCAGTGTCGACCTGGGTTCGTTGTACCTGGACGTGACCAAGGACCGCCTGTACACGATGCAGGAAGATTCGCGCGGGCGTCGTTCGGCGCAGACGGCGATGTTCCACATCGCCGAAGCGTTCGTGCGTTGGGTTGCGCCGATCCTGACCTTCACCGCCGAAGAGCTGTGGGGCTACCTGCCGGGCAAGCGCGTCGACAACGTGTTGTTCTCCACCTGGTATGACGGCCTGGCGCCGTTGCCGGCCGATGCACAGTTGACCGCTGCCGATTTCGACCAGCTGCTGGCACTGCGTGAGCAGGTCTCCAAGGTGCTGGAGCCGATGCGTGCCAATGGCGCCATCGGTGCCGCGCTGGAAGCCGAGATCACCGTTGCTGCCAACGAAGAGCAGGCCGCACGCTGGCAGCCGCTGGCCGAAGAGCTGCGCTTCCTGTTCATCAGTGGCGATGTCAGCGTGCGTCCGGCCACCACCGACGAGGTGTTTGTCAGTGCGCAGCCGACCGACAAGGCCAAGTGCGTGCGTTGCTGGCATTACCGCGCCGATGTCGGCTCGGTCGAGGCGCATCCGGAGCTGTGTGGCCGTTGCGTGAGCAATATCGACGGCGCTGGCGAAAACCGTCGCTGGTTCTAAGCAATCCGTCACCCGAAGCGGGTGGGGTAGCGAGCAGCGCTCCATCCGTTTCATCGCAGTCAACTACAGGCGTACTACATGCAAGCAAAGGCTGTTAAACCCAATGCGTTGATCTACCTGCTGGTGTCCGTGGCCGTGATCGGGCTGGACCAGTGGAGCAAGGCCTGGGTGCTGTCCAGCCTGCCTGAGTTCACCCCGGTGCCGGTGATCGACGGCTTCTGGAACTGGTACCGCACCTACAACACCGGCGCGGCATTCAGCTTCCTCAGTGATGCTGGTGGCTGGCAGCTGTGGTTCTTCACCTTTCTGGCCATCGCGATCAGTGGCCTGATGGCGTTCTGGCTGTCGCGCACGCCGCGCGCCAACTGGCGCAGTGCGCTGCCGTATGCGCTGGTGATCGGTGGTGCCATCGGCAACGTCATCGACCGCCAGATTCATGGTCACGTGGTTGATTTCATCCAATGGTATGTCGGGGACCACTACTGGCCGTCGTTCAACATCGCCGATGCGGCGATCGTGGGTGGCGCCATCGGCATCGCCTTGATGGGCCTGCTTGATGGCAAGGCCGAGAAAAAAGCCGGATGATGCCGGCATCTGTTCCCGCATTAGCGACCGTCAGCGGTCGGAGTCGTTGAAGATGGACGTATTGCTCGCCAATCCCCGTGGTTTCTGTGCCGGTGTAGACCGCGCCATCGAGATCGTCAAACGCGCCATCGAAACCCTGGGCGCGCCGATCTATGTGCGCCACGAAGTGGTGCATAACCGTTTCGTGGTCGATGACCTGAAGGCACGCGGCGCTATCTTCGTTGAAGAGCTCGACGAAGTGCCGGACGGCAATACCGTCATCTTCAGTGCGCATGGTGTATCGCAGGCGGTGCGTATCGAGGCCGATCGCCGCGGCCTGAAGGTATTTGACGCCACCTGTCCGCTGGTGACCAAGGTGCATCTGGAAGTTGCACGCCACTGCCGTGCTGGCCGCGATGTGGTGCTGATTGGCCACGAAGGTCATCCCGAAGTGGAAGGCACGATGGGCCAGTGGAACCGCGAGAACGGCAAGGGCAACATCTACCTGGTCGAGAGCGTGGAAGACGTGGAAGCGCTGCAGGTCTCGCAGCCGGAAAACTTCGCATTCACCACCCAGACCACCTTGTCGGTGGATGACACCCGTGCGGTGATCGAAGCACTGCGCAAGCATTTCCCGATGGTGCAGGGGCCGAAGAACGACGACATCTGTTATGCCACGCAGAACCGCCAGGATGCGGTGCGTGACCTGGCTACGCAGTGCGATCTGGTGCTGGTGGTTGGTTCGCCGAACAGCTCCAACTCCAACCGGCTCAGCGAACTTGCACGTCGTGAGGGCGTGGAGTCGTACCTGATTGATGGGGCGGACGAGATCGATCCGCAGTGGGTGGTTGGCAAGCAGCACATCGGCCTGACCGCTGGCGCATCGGCACCGCAGGTGCTGGTGGATGGCGTGATTGCACGGCTGCGCGAGCTCGGCGCTGGCAGCGTCCGCGAAACCGGCGGCGAGCCCGAGACCATGGTGTTTGCGTTGCCCAAGGAGCTGCGCCTGCGCCTGGTGGACTGAGTTTTCGCATGGTATCGCAGCTGATGAAGCCGGCCGTAGGGTCGGCTTTGTTCGTTCAGGGCTGCCCTGACGCTGCAGTGCCGGTGATGTTGAGCTGGTCGCCTGCACGCTTCGAGATGAACTCGATGAAGACGCGCACGCGCAGTGCCTGTGCGGACATCGGTGGCCATACGAGGAAGACGCCGAGCGGCGCGACAGCGTTGCTTTGGAGCACTTCCTGAAGTCGGCCAGTGGCGATTTCCTCGCGCACCACAAAGTCCGGTAGTTGCACGATGCAGAGTCCGGCCACGGCTGCTTCTACCAACGCGCCGGCATCGTTGAGGTGGCAGTCCGGGGCGGGGATCGGAGGCTTGGAGATGGTGTGGTTCTGGAACCGCCAAGGTTCCAGCCGCTGATTGCCGCGGTGGCGGTAGTGAAGACAGCAGTGGCTGCCCAGGTCGGCGATCGAGGTCGGCGTGCCGTTCTCGGCAAGATAGCCCGGCGAGGCGCAGGTGATCAGTGCATACGATCCCACGCGCCGCGCCTGCAGGCTGGAATCTTCGAGCTCGCCGGCCCACAACGCCAGATCAAAACCTTCCTCGATGATATCGGGTCGAGGAAGATCGAAACTGAGGGCAACCTTGACCTCCGGGTAGAGCGCATGGAAGTCGTGCAATGCGGGCACCAGGAACCTGCGGCCCAGAACGGGAGTGGCGGTGATCCGCAGGCGGCCGCGTGGCGTGCCTTGGCGCGTGTTCAACTCGCGCTCTGCCTCCTGTAGGTCCTTCAATACCTTGTCGACGTAGTGGTACAGCACCTCGCCTTCGCCGGTGAGGGCCAGCGAACGGGTAGTGCGGTTCAGCAGGCGCGTGCCCAGGCGGAACTCGAGGCGCTCCACTGCCTTTCCCACTGCCGAAGCGGATAGGCCCAATTGCCGGCCTGCGGCCGAGAAGCCACCCGTCTGCACGGCAGATGCGAACGCGATCAAGCCATTCAATGATTCCAGCGATGAGAGGACTGAGGACATTTGTTCCTGAGTGTCATGACGTGTGCAGGGATTCCGCCTGCGCCGGCTGGGGTCGAGGATGGCCACCATGTTCCCGGTACCAGCAGTGCTTGCATCAACGTTCGCAGGCGACGGGCGGTGGCAGGAAGGACGGGTTGCGAGGAGGTGTTCGCCATGGTTACTCGGCAAAAATACGCGGGTACAGGCATGCAGGTGCATGGTGACAGTGCGCATGCAGTGGCGGTTTCGGGTCACTCGTACTACGACGTCGTCATTGTCGGCGGCGGCTCGGCCGGCGCGGTGATGGCGAGCCGGCTCAGCGAGGATCCATTCCGGCGCGTGCTGTTGATCGAAGCTGGGCAGGCTTATGCGCCGGATGCCTATCCTGATGCGGTGCGGTTGCAGCACATCATCGGTGGCGATTCCGCGCACGACTGGGGCTACTCGGCCGAACCCAACATCTATGGCGCGACGATGCCGGTGCCGCGCGGCAAGGTGTTGGGTGGGTGTTCAGCGGTCAATGCGGGTGTGGCGATGCGCGCACCCGCTGGTGACTTCGAGCGTTGGACCGCGGCCGGTCTTGAGCATTGGACTGCACAGGAGGTATTGCCGTTCTTCCAGCGCAGCGAGCGCACCGTGCACGGTGACGATGCCATGCATGGACGAGGTGGACCCTGGCCTATCCACTACCTGCAGGATGACGAAGTCTCGGACATGCAACGCGCCTTCGTGGCCTCCGCCGTGCAGGCCGGGTTTGCCAGGGTGACCGACTTCAACGGCGAGCAACCGTTCGGTGTTGGTCCTTACCCGATGAACAACCGGATGGGGCAGCGGCTCAATACCGGCATGACCTATCT
>QFOV01000130.1 GCA_003248565.1 Stenotrophomonas sp. | reverse complement strand
GAGCCGCGTACGATCAAGGTCGGCCTCAACAACGGCTCCAACGTCGAAGTACTGGAAGGCCTGAAGGAAGGCGAGCTGGTCGTGGTCGGCGAAGTCACCGCCGGCGAGAAATCCAGCAGCAGCAACCAGCGCGGCCCGATGGGCCCGATGATGGGTGGCCCGCGCCGATGAGCCAGCCACTGCTGCAACTGCGCGACCTGCGTCGCGAGTTCCCGGCCGGCGAGGAAACCATCGCCGTGCTCAAGGACGTCAACCTCGACATCCATGCCGGCGAGATGGTCGCCATCGTTGGTCAGTCCGGTTCGGGCAAGTCGACCTTGATGAACATCCTCGGCTGCCTGGACCGCCCCACCGTGGGCTCCTACAAAGTGGCTGGACGCGAAACCGGCCGCATGCAACCGGACGAACTGGCCGAGCTGCGCCGCGAGCATTTCGGTTTCATCTTCCAGCGCTATCACCTATTGGGAGATCTGGACGCACGTGGCAACGTGGAAGTGCCGGCAATCTACGCCGGCACCCCGCACGAGGCACGGCGCGAACGGGCCGAGGCCCTGCTCACCCGCCTTGGCCTGAGCGACCGCATGGGCCACAAGCCAGGCCAGTTGTCTGGTGGCCAACAGCAGCGCGTGTCCATCGCGCGTGCGCTGATGAACGGTGGCGAGGTGATCTTGGCCGACGAACCCACCGGCGCGCTGGACAGCGCTTCGGGCGAGGAAGTGATGAACATCCTCGGCGAGCTGCATGCCGAAGGCCAGACCATCATCATCGTCACCCACGACATGCACGTGGCCGAGCACGCCCAGCGCATCATCGAGATCCGCGATGGCGAGATCATCGCCGACCGCCGCAACGACAAGGTGCCGGCACTGCAGACGCAGCAGCGCACCGAGCCCGTGCGCGCCGGTGGCAGCGCCTTCCAGGCCGCACGTGATCGCTTCGTCGAAGCCTTCCGCATGGCCTTGCTGGCAATGAACGCGCACCGCCTGCGTACCTTCCTGACCATGCTCGGCATCATCATCGGCATCGCCTCGGTGGTGTCGGTGGTGGCGATGGGCAATGGCTCGCAGCAGCAGATCCTGCAGAACATTTCCTCGCTGGGCACCAATACCATCGACGTCTACCCGGGCCGTGGCTTCGGCGACATGCGCTCGGCCCGCGTGCAGACGTTGAAAAGCAGCGATGCCGAAGCACTGGCCACGCAGAGTTACATCGACAGCGTCACCCCCAGCGTGTCCAGTTCGGTGACCGCGCGGGTTGGCAACAAGGCCGCCTCGGCGCAGGTCGCCGGCATCGGCGACCAGTACTTCCGCGTAAAGGGCATGACCCTGGTCAGCGGTCGCTACTTCGACGAAAGCGAGGTAAAGGGCCTGGCACAGGTCGTGGTGATCGACGAGAACACACGTACCCAGCTGTTCGGCAGTGATGATCCGCTGGGCAAAGTGGTGCTGCTGGGCAATGTGCCCGCACGGGTGATCGGCGTGGCCAAGCGCCAGTCGATGGGCTTTGGTGGCAGCACCAATCTCAGCGTCTGGGTGCCCTACACCACGGTGATGGCACGCATGCTGGGGCAGACCTACCTGAGCAGCATCACCTTGCGGGTCAAGGACGACACGCCGATGGATGCCGCGCAGTCGGCCATCACCAAACTGTTGACCCTGCGCCACGGCACCGAGGACTTCTTCCTCAGCAATACCGCCGAGATCCGCGAGACCATCGAGTCCACCACCAAGACCATGACCTTGTTGATCGGTGCGATCGCCGCGATTGCACTGGTGGTCGGCGGCATCGGCGTGATGAACATCATGCTGGTGTCGGTGACCGAACGTACCCGCGAGATCGGCGTGCGCATGGCCGTGGGTGCGCGGCAAAGCGACATCCGCCAGCAGTTCCTGATCGAGGCGGTATTGGTCTGCCTGCTCGGCGGCGTGCTGGGCATCGCGCTGGCGCTGTCGATCGGCTGGGCCTTCCAGACCTTTGGCGCGAGCTTCACCCTGCTGTTCTCCACCGGCTCGATCATTGCCGCCTTCGCCTGCTCGACCCTGATCGGCGTGGCGTTCGGTTTCCTGCCGGCCCGCAACGCCGCCCAGCTCGACCCGGTCGAGGCCTTGGCCCGCGAATGAAGATGACCATGAAAGCACTCCGTCCCCTGCTGCTCTCCGCCGCCCTGACCGCTGCCTTGGCCGGCTGCGCCACCACGCCCAGCGCCGACCCTGCTGCCGACCTGCGCGTGCCCAACGTCTATGGACGCGGCAACGCTGCTGCCAATGCGCCGGTGCAGGCCATCCAGCACGAAGTGACCGCACCGGTTGCCGATGTGCATGCAGATGCCTGGTGGCAGGGC
Organism: Stenotrophomonas sp.; assembly: GCA_003248565.1. GTDB lineage: Bacteria > Pseudomonadota > Gammaproteobacteria > Xanthomonadales > Xanthomonadaceae > Stenotrophomonas. The sequence continues at coordinate 6,577 of QFOV01000130.1, read as the reverse complement.
TTCGCCGATCCGAACCTGGACCAGCTGATCGAACGCGTACTGGCCAGCAACACCGACATGGCCTCGGCCGGCTTGAAGCTGGAACGTGCCCGCGCCCAGGCCGGACTGGCCTCCGCCGACCTGTGGCCACAGGCCAGCGGCTCGGTCAGCGCCAGCGGCAGCCGCAGTACCGACAGCAGCGACGACTGGTCGCGCAACCACAGCGCCAGCGTGTCGCTGGGCTGGGAGCTGGACCTGTGGGGCAAGCTGCGCGGCCAGCGCGATATCGCCCAGTGGGAAGCGCAGGCCACCGCGCAGGACCTGCAGAGCACCACGCTGAGCCTGGTCGGCCAGAGCACCGAGTTGTACTGGCAGCTGGGTTACCTCAACCAGGCGATTGCCACCGGCCAGGCCAATCTTGAGCGCCTGCAGCGCACCGCTTCCCTGGTACAGGCACAGTTCGATGCCGGCGGCGTATCGCGGCTGGAAGTGCGCCAGGCGCAGCAGAACATCGAGAGCCAGAAGGCCGCACAGTCGCAGCTGGAACAGCAACGGGTGGAAACCCGCAATGCGCTGACCGTGCTGCTCGATGGCCAGCCCTGGCCGCTGGCGAACGAGCCGCAGAACCTTGATGTCGCGCAGAGCCCGGCCCTGGTCGAAGGCATGCCGGCCGAGTTGCTGGCACGCCGGCCGGACCTGCGCGCTGCCGAGCTGCGTCTGCGGCAGTCGCTGAAGAGCATCAAGGTGACCGCCACCAGCTACTACCCCAGCCTGAGCCTGAGCGGTTCGGTTGGCAGCTCCAGCAGCTCGTTGGGGGATGTACTGACCAATCCGGTGGCGACGCTGGGCGCGGGCTTGAGCCTTCCATTCCTGAAATTCCGGCAGATGCAGCTGGACATCAAATCGGCCGATCTTTCCTACCAGATCGCCGCCAATGATTTCCGGAGCACGCTGTATACCGCGCTGTCGGAAGTGGACAACGCCTTGTCGGCACGCACCCGCCTCGCGGAGCAGGTCGCTGCGGCGCAGGCCTCGTATGACGAGGCTGTGGAGATCGCGCGCTTGTACGAGGTGCGTTATCGCGCGGGTGCTACGGATCTGCGTACCTGGCTTGAAGCGGAGCAGACCCGCCGTAACGCCGAGCTGTCGCTGGCGCAGACCAAGCGCAGCCAGCTGGTCAATGATGTGACGCTGTACAAGGCGCTGGGTGGCGGGGCGACTTGAGCCCCTCTCCCTCCGGGAGAGGGGTTGGGGAGAGGGCCGAGCGGAGAAGCAAAAGCTGAAAGGCCGAGAAGCTGAAGCGCTCCCCTCATCCGCCCCCCGCCTTCGCGGGGGCAGGCTCTTCGGGCACCTCGCTCCGCGCCCCGGCCCTGCGTAGCACGCGGAGCGCACGAACAGTCACGAGCCTTTGGCTCGTGAACGCCTGTTCTTAACCCCGCAAGCGGGAGAAGGGACTTGGCCAAACATGGCTTGGTTCCGCAGCATTCCAGGCACCCTACTGTCCCGGCGCGCTCACCCCATGCCGCTGCAGAACCTCCCGCACCTTATCCAGCGGAATCGCCTCCACCGTCTGCCCATTGCCACTGACCGTGGTCGCCATGAACAAGGCGTTGTAGACCGACTCTTCCACCGCATCGACGCTGGCCTGGAACACCGCGCTCATCTGCTCGTTGGCCAGTTCGGTGGTCTGCAGCTGCGCAGCATCAAACCCACGCCGCACCGACGCCGCCGTTGAAAATGCCAGCACATAATCGCCGCTGCCGTTGGAGGCGGAGCTGCCGGTGCGCCCCAAACCCATCATTCCGCGCGAGGCCAGACGCCGCAGGTTGCGGTCCGACAAGGGCGCATCGGTTGCCACCACGATGATCACCGAGCCATCGCCGCGATCATCGGCCAGCCCGCGCACATTGTCCTGCGCGGCCACTGCATTCTGGAATGCATAACGGTCCAGCTCGCGCCCGACCGGTGCACCTTCCACCTGCAGGACACCGCCGAAATTGGCCTGCACCAGCACGCCCACGGTCCAGCCGCCAAGACTCTCGGGCAGCTTGCGCGAGGAGGTGCCAATACCGCCCTTCCAGCCGAATGCCACCGTGCCGGTGCCGGCACCGACACTGCCTTCCTGCACCGGCCCGCCCTTCGCGCTCTCCAATGCCCGGCGCACCGCGTCCGCGGTAACCGGCCGTGCGCGGATGTCATTGAGGCCGCCATCGTTGGTTTCGCCAACAACCACGTTCAACGAGCGCACCTGCTGCATGTCCGGCTGCGCCAGCATCCACTCGGCCATCGCATCGGCCGCCTTCCACACGCATAGCGTGCAGGTCAGCAGGATCGGGGTTTCCAGTTCGCCCAGTTCGTTGACCTGGGTGCTGCCGACAAATTTGCCGAAACCGTTGCCAACATGCAGCGCCGCCGGCACCCGCGAGCGGTAGGCATTGCCGGGATGCGGCAGGATCGCGGTAACGCCGGTGCGTACCGTGTTGCCGGTACTCAGCGTCACCTGGCCAACGCGCACGCCGGCTACGTCGGTGATCGCGTTGTTGCTGCCTGGGCTGAAGATGCCGGGCGCGACGCCCAGCTCACGCGCGCGTTGGCGCGGTGCGTCCTGCGCGGCGGCGCCCAGGACGCAAAGCCCCGCCAGCGCCACGGTCAATCGGAGGAAGAGACGAGGCGGCGTACGGGGCATGGTGTTCCTTACAGGCGTTGGCGGACTGCCTCGAACAATGCCACACCCGTCGCCACGGATACATTGAGGCTCTCGACGTCGCCCGGCATCGGGATGCGCACCAGCTGGTCGCAGGTTTCGCGGGTCAGGCGGCGCATGCCATCGGCTTCGCCGCCCATCACCAACGCCACGTTGCCACGCAGGTCGAGCTTGTGGATGGTGGTTTCGGATTCGCCGGCCAGCCCATACACCCACACGCCCAGCTTCTGCATGTCCTTGATGCAACGGACCAGATTGGTCACCGATACCACCGGAATGCTGTCCGCGGCACCGGCGCTGACCTTGCGCACGGTCGCATTGACCGGGGCACTCTTGTCCTTGGGGATCACCACCGCAGTGACGCCAGCGGCGGCGGCACTGCGCAGGCAGGCGCCGAGGTTGTGCGGGTCCTGCACCTCGTCCAGCACCAGCACCAGCGCCTTGCCTTCGGCCGCTTCGATCAGGCCCTTCAGTTCGTTCTCGTCCCACAGCTTGGGCGCGGCATAGCGCGCCACCACGCCCTGGTGGCGGACCTGGCCGGCCACGCCGCCCAGCGCCTGGGCGTTGACCTTGCGCACGTCGATGCCCTTGCGCAGGGCCTCTTCCTCGATTTCAACCAGGCGCGGGTTCTTGGCGCCGGCCTCGATCAGGACCTCGCGGACGTTTTCGGGGTCTTTCTCGATCGACGAAGCAACGGCATTGACGCCGACGATCCACTGGTTCTGCTTGCTCATGGGCGTCACATGGGGACTTCTGGGGGTGGCAATGGTAGGCCGATTCGGCGCGGCCCGCAGCTGCCACCGGCCTGCGGGGTGCGGGAATGGCGGCCTCCGCTGCTGCGAGGGCCGCTTCCGGCATCAATACTTCTGCTTGGTGCGCTTGGCTGGCTTGCCGCGTTCGGGCAGCGGCGGCAGGCCTTCCTCCAGCGGTTCGCCATCCAGCTTCTCGACCAGCCGGAAGTCGATCTTGCGCTCTTCCATGCTGGCCTTGAGCACCAGGATGCGGACCCGGTCACCGAGCCGGAACTCGTTGCCACGGCGGTCGCCGCTGAGCGTCTTGCGGATCGGGTCGAACTGGTAATAGTCGTGCGGCAGCTGGGTCACGTGGACCAGGCCATTGACCTTGGACTCGTCCAGCTCGACGAACAGGCCGAAGCTGGTCACGCCGCTGATCACGCCATCGAACTGGCTGCCGACGTGCTTTTCCATCCATGCGGCACGGAAACGCTCGTCGACCTCGCGCTCGGCCTCATCGGCACGGCGCTCACGCTCGGAACACTGCAGTGACAAGGCCGCCATCTCGCGCGGGGTATAGGTGTACTTGTCGAGTGGACCGCCGCCCAGCGCGTACTTGATGGCACGGTGCACCAGCAGGTCGGGGTAACGACGGATCGGCGAGGTGAAGTGCGCGTAGGCCTCCAGCGCCAGGCCGAAGTGGCCGTTGTTGTCCGGCGAATACACCGCCAGCGACTGGCTGCGCAGCAGCACCGATTCCAGCAGTGCCGCATCCGGGCGCTCGCGCACCTTCTTCAGCAGCTTGGTGTAATCACCCGGCTGCACCTTGCTCCACGGTGGCAGACTCAGCTTGAACTCCTTGAGGAACTCAAGCAGGTCGGCGAACTTGGATTCCGGTGGCCGCTCATGCACGCGGAACGGTGCCGGCACATGCTTGGACAGCAGGTAGCGCGCGGCCTCCACGTTGGCGGCGATCATGCATTCCTCGATCAGCTTGTGGGCGTCGTTGCGCACCATCATGCCGGCCTGGGTGACTTCGCCACGGTTGTCCAGCACGAAGCGCACTTCCGAGGATTCAAACTCGATGGCGCCGCGACGCTCGCGCGCCTTGGACAGGATGCGGTACAGCTGGTGCAGGTTCTGGATCTGCGGCAGCAGCGGGCCGATGAAGGCCTTGGCATCTGCATCGTCCTCGCCCACCGCCGCCCACACCTGCGTGTAGGTCAGGCGTGCATGCGAGTTCATCACCGCTTCGTAGAACTGCGAGCCGCTGACCTGGCCATCGCGCCCGATCTGCATGTCGCAGACGAAGCACATGCGGTCTTCCTTCGGCCGCAGCGAGCAGATGCCGTTGGACAGCGTTTCCGGCAGCATCGGCACCACGAACCCCGGGAAGTACACCGAGGTCGCGCGGCGCTGGGCTTCGTCATCCAGCGGCGTGCCGGGACGCACGTAGTTGGAGACGTCGGCGATGGCGACCACCAGCCGGAAACCGTCGCGGTTCGGCTCGCAGTACACCGCGTCGTCGAAATCCTTGGCGTCCTCGCCATCGATGGTGACCAGCGGCATCGAACGCAGGTCCACGCGCTTGCCGATCATCGAGGCTTCCACCGTCAACGGCACGGCAGTGGCCTCGTCCAGCACTTCCGGCGGGAACTCGTAGGGCAGCTCATGGCCGTGGATGGCGGTTTCCACCACCAGCGACGGGGTCAGCTTGTCGCCGAGCACGGCAATGATCTTGCCGATCGGCGGACGCCGCGAATCCGGCGCATGGGTCAGTTCGCAGACCACCAGCTGCCCGTCCTTGGCGCCACCCGTGAGGTCGCCCGGGATCTGGATGTTGCGCTGGATGCGCTTGTCATCCGGCACCACGTAGCTGATGCCAGCCTCGATGCTGAAATGCCCGATCAGGCGGTTTACACCACGTTCCAGCACGCGGGCGATGGCGCCTTCGCGGCGGCCACGGCGATCGATGCCGGTGACATTGGCCAAGGCACGGTCACCGTGCATGACCTTGCGCATCTCGTATGGCGACAGGAACAGATCGTCGCCGCCCTCGTCCGGGCGCAGGAAACCAAAGCCTTCCGGGTTGGCGATGACCACGCCGGGGATCAGGCTCAACTGGCTGACCGGTGCGAAGCCGCCGCGACGGTTCTGCACCAACTGGCCATCGCGCACCATCGCACCAAGGCGCTTGGACAGCGCGTCGGCACGATCGGGCTCGGTCAGGCCCAGCGCAGCACCGATTTCCTCGGCGTTCTGCGGGCCTTCGCAGCGGTCCAGCAACTGCAGGATGGCCTCGCGGCTGGCGATCGGCTGGGCGTAGCGCTCGGCCTCACGCGATGCGTAAGGATCATCGAACGCAGCAGCCGGTGGACCGGACTTGCGACGGCCGCGCACGAAACTCTGCGGGGCGGCATCGTCGGTGAACTTGCGTTTGCCCGGCTTGGCGGCGGCGCGTGGGCCGGCCTTGCCTGGTTTTGCTGCGCCCGACTTCGCCGGCGCGGACAAACTCTCCGGCATCCATGGCGGCAGCTTGGCGGTTTTTGCTTTGGGGGCTTTGCCCGGCGCCTTGCCCGGCTTGCTGCCGGTGGCGGACTTGCGGGCCTTGTCGGCCCCAGTGGTCTTTTTGTTTTTCATCAGCCTCCATGGTACATGGACCAAGGTGTACAGGGTGCGCACAGCATCACTGCAGATGTTTGTGAAAAAACGTTGACAAAGATCCACATCCTCTTCAAACTGCGCGGCCTGAAGTGCCCAGGTGGCGGAATTGGTAGACGCACTAGCTTCAGGTGCTAGCGGGGGCAACTCCGTGGAGGTTCGAGTCCTCTCCTGGGCACCACGTTTCAAGATCAAACCCGCGAAAGCGGGTTTTTTCGTTTCTGCGGTTCGAAAAAACAGGCCACGGTAGCCCGGGTAAGCGCAGCGCAGCCGGGTTTCCCCCAGCGCTCGAAGGCACCCGTGACTACCCCCGGGTGCGCTGCGCTTACCCGGGCTACACTGACCGCGCTTTTTCGTCACAAACCTGTTGACGCCACCAGAAACGTCCTACATAATCTCGCTCCTGAGTCGCCCAGGTGGCGGAATTGGTAGACGCACTAGCTTCAGGTGCTAGCGGGGGCAACTCCGTGGAGGTTCGAGTCCTCTCCTGGGCACCATG
>QFOV01000129.1 GCA_003248565.1 Stenotrophomonas sp. | reverse complement strand
CGTAGTGAGTTCAATCCTTACACCCATACCTGGTCACTCGGCGTGGAGGAACAGTTCTATCTGCTGTTCCCCCTGTTGTTCATGACCTGGTCCAAAGGCGGTCGGGGCCGGGGCTTGTCGATGCTGCTGTTTGGCTTGGCCACGGCCGGGTCGCTGCTGTTTGCGATCAGCCGCGCGCTGCAGGGCGGGCAGGAGATCGCGTCCTTCTACCAGACCACTACGCGGTTCTGGCAATTGGGCGCGGGCGTACTGCTGTTCCAGATGCTCGACATGCGCAGGCATGTGATCGGGGAGTCGCGCCTGACGGGGCCTTGGCCTGGGTTGTTGCAGTTGGGCAGTGCCAGCGTACTGGCGTACGGGTTGTGGGCTGCGCGTCCCGGCCACTCGCCGTGGATCGATGGTTTGTGGCCGGTGCTCGGAACGCTGGGCTTGCTGGCGCTGTTGCATCGCTCCGCTGTTGGCTGGGTCGGCAGCAGTCTGTCGGCGCAACCGATGCTGGTGATAGGGCGGATGTCGTATTCGCTTTACCTATGGCATTGGCCGGTATTCGTGCTGTTCCGCTGGACGTTTGGCCTGGACTCGTTGCTTGCCGGAGCCTTGGCGTTGGTAAGCACTGCGGTGTTGGCCTGGGTGTCATGGCGCTGGGTCGAACAGCCGCTGCGCTTTGGCAGGCGCTGGCGCGGCTCGGACCTGCGTTGGGTGGCCGGCGGCGTGGTGGTGTTGCTGCTGGGGATGGGGCTGCAGAAACAACTGGAGCGCGCTGCTAAGCACATCTCCTTGAGTACGGTCAGTCGTCATCCGCTGGACTGGTATCCGTATGCGAAGGGCTTGCAGAAGGAATTCCCTGATTGCGAACTGGTGGTGTCGCGCCTGCCCGTCACGGGCGGTCAGGTGCAGCAGTTCGAGCGTGGCAGCTGCGCTGCGGGGAGGGGCGTTGAGCGGCGTTTGTTCGTGGCCGGTGATTCGCACGTGCTGGCTTACAGGGAGATGCTGCGTCGTTTGGTTTTGTTGGACGGAGGGCAGGTCCGTGTGTACGCGAGCGCTGGCTGTGCACTGATTGGGCTGCAAGGGCGACAACCGGGCGATCCGGGCTGTGCTGCTTACGTGAGGCACTCCCTCGCAGATGTGGCCACGCAGGCCCGCGCTGGCGACGTGCTCTTCCTGCCCGGTCTTCGAGTGCCAAGGCTGGTAGAACAGTATGAGTTGCTGGATCAGCAGCACGTACTTGCCGCGGTGCGCAGTGAGGAGGCTGCTGCAGCGCGAAAGGCGGAGGTGTACGGCGCAATTGCTGCGCTGAAACCCCTGGCGGATCGCGGCGTGCGGATCGTACTGGAAGCGCCGAAGCCGGTGCTGCCTGCACCGCCGTTCCGTTGCTCGGATCCGTTCAACCGCGGCAATCCGATCTGCGTGAATGGCATGGTGGTTACGCGCGAACGAATGGAGGCGCTGCGCGCACCTGCATTGTCCAGCTTGCAGCAGGTCGCGCAGGCATTGCCTGGCGCAAGTGTCTGGGACCCGCTGCCGGTGCTGTGCACAGGGGTGAGCTGCCAGCCCGGGCAAGCGGGCAAGCCGCTCTACTTCGATGGTGACCATTTGAGTGGTCACGGCAATCGCGTGCTGCTGCCCTCATTCCGCAGTCATCTGGCGGCGGAAGTGCATTGAGTCGTGCGCGTCCTGCGTACTGCGTGGGGAGTGCGGTTGCTCTCCTGCCATGGAATCGTGTGCTGAACGTTCCGCGCTTGCCAGCGCGGAACGACCACGTGGCAAGCGCGGGAAGCGAATTGGTGGGATCGGCCGTCAGCTGCGCCGTTTCAACGGCCTGTTGGCTGACTGGCTCAACGGGGGGCTGCAACGTAACGGGCGCTGGCGTTGCCGCGTAAACCCGTTCCGGGTTCGGGATTGAGTGACAGGCGCATCTGGATGGCGCGGTCTTCGCCGTCGCTGTGCCAGGTGTAGGTGTGGACCGTCCAGCCCCTTTCGTCGATCGAGGTGAGTTCCGCTGTCGAGGCATAGCCTGCAGGGGCCATCCGACCAAGGTCACCGAACTCCTTGGCGAGCCCCTTGGCATCGCCGCTGAAGATGGTTATCCGGCAGGTTCCATCATCGGCCCAGGAGAAGCCGTAAGGGATGCCTTCGTGGCTGACATACCAGGCCTTGCCGGGTTTGTGGCCCAGGAACTCTCTTGCCTCCGCATCCTGCACGCGGTCGCCGCGGTTGCTCATCACCTCGGCAAAGGTATCGGGCTTGTCGAGCAGATCGAGGCAGACGCCGGCGAACATGCCGATCGGCGCGAGCGAGTCGTCGCTGGCGTGGGCAGTACTGCTTGCAAGCAGCGGTATCGCCGCCAGCAAGGTGTACAGGCTGGAACCGGATTTCATGACAGAGCCCCCTGTGCCGTGAGATGGCGCAGTTATAGCAGGGGTTTGGCCTGCCTGCAGGATTCAGCGCATGCGCCGGGCCTGGCGCGAAGGCGGCAGCCAGTACCAGGCGATCAGGGTGCCGAGCAGGGCGAAACAGCCGCCGACGATGAAGGCGAGCTTGCCGTCGCCGAACTGCCAGAGCTGGCCCGCGATCAGGGCGCCGAGCACGCCGCCCAGTCCCGACGAGAAGCCATAGAACAGCCCTTGGCCGTGTCCATTGAGGTTGCCCGGGAAGTAGCGTGCCAGCAGCTGCATGGCCGAGGCGAAGAACGCGGCGAAGCCCAGGCAATGGGTGGTCTGTGCGACCAGCATCACCGGCAGGTTCTCTGGCCACAGCGCGGTTGCCCACCAGCGCAACACGGCGCTGCCCATGGAAATGATCAGCAGCCAGCTGGCATCCCAGCGGCGGAAGAAGCGCGCGATCAGGAAGAACACCGCCACTTCGAACACCACGCCGACGGTCCACATCAGCCCAAGCAGCGAGGTGCTGTAGCCGTGCTGGTCCATGTAGAGCGAGAAGAAGGTGTAGTAGGGGCCGAACGACAGCTGTTCGAGGAAGGCGGCGATGAAGAAGGCCAGGACCGGCTTCTGCCGCACGATGCTCCCGAAGCCTGCTTCGTGCTGGCTGCGCGCGCTGATATTGCGCGCATAACGGTTGAGGAAGGCCGAACCGGTCAGCAGCGCGAACAGTGGCAGCATCAGCCATGGCAGCTTGCCGGCACCGTGTTTCTCGATCAGCCAGCCGAACAGGGTGACGACGATGATGAAGCCCAGCGAGCCCCAGACCCGGATCATGCCGTAGCGATGGCTGTCCGCACCCAGGTGGGTGAGGGTGATCGATTCGAACTGCGGCATGACCGCGTTGTAGAAGAAACAGAACGCGATCATCACCGCGTACAGCGTCCACGGCGGCGCGGGCACCAGGAAGCCGGCGAAGCAGGCGATGGTCAATACACAGCCCACGCGCAGCCAGCGGATCGGGTGCGGCGAGACGGCCGCCAGCGAGGTCCAGGTGCTGGGAGCGATCACCCGCGTGGCGTACCACAGGCTCATCATCACGCTGATGGCGGTGACGGTCATGCCGCGCGACTGCAGGTACAGGCTCCAATACGGCGTGAACGCGCCCAGCGCGGCGTAGTAGAAGAAATAGAAGCTCGACAGGCGTGCGGTCGGCACGGTCTGCGTTGGCAGGGCAACGGACGTCATGGGAAGGCGCTGGACGCGCTGGGCAGGCAAGGGGGCGGCGGCATGTGCCGCGGCCCCTATTGTGCCTTTTGCGGGCTTTGGATTGTAGGAGCGGCGTAAGCCGCGAAGCTGGTGTTGTTGCAGTGCTTGAGGCCTGTGCTGGCTGACAATGCGCTTGTTTCGCGGCTTCCGCCGCTCCCACAAAAACGGTGCAGGTCTGTGCGTCCTGCAGTTAGCCCGGGTTGGCGCAGCGCATCCGGGAGACAGGTTGGGTATCCGTTTGTAGGAGCGGCGCCAGTCGCGAAGCTGGCGCTGCTGCAGTTCTCGAGATACATGCCAGCTGACAAATCATTTGCTTCGCGGCTTACGCCGCTCCTGCAAACAGCCGGGCTACCGAGCTGTTTGAGTGGCTTTGCCGGTCTATGCCCGCGAACAGAGGTCAGGGCTTGGCCTTGGCATTCCATTCGGCGACCTGCGCCTTGGTTTCGGCCAGCATCGCGTCCAGTGCGGCACGGTCGTAGACCTTGCCGCGCATCACCACGGTATTGATCGCGCGGGTGGCTGCGATGTCCTGCAGCGGATTGCGGTCCAGCAACACCAGGTCCGCTGCCTTGCCTTCGGCGACCGCGCCGTAGCGATCGAGTTTCCCGAACCAGGCGGGGCCGGCACGGGTGGCCGACTGCAGCACCTGCGCCGGCGTCAGCCCTTCGCGAACATACAGTGCCAGCTCGTTGTGCAGGCCGATACCGGGGAAATTGTAGGAGTTCAGAAAGCCCGCATCGGTGCCGGCCATGATGCGCACGCCGGCTTCCTGCAGCATCGGCAGCACCGCTGCCACCTGGGCGTAGTGGGCGTGACGGGCTTCGATCTGAGCGGGTGTGGCCTTGGCTGCACGCTCGACGCGCCACGTGTAGGTATCGCGCAGTCCTGGGCCGATGTAAGTCAGGTAGGGGTCGTTGTCACGCGGTTCGACGTCGAGGAAGTCGATGATGCGGCCGCCGTCCAGTGTCGGGGTCACGGCGACGCCGAGTTCGGCAAAGCGGCGATACGCCGCCATCGCGGTGGTGCGGTCGAAGCCGGCATGCAGCCTGCGGTTGGCCTCGGCGCGGTCGATGTTGCCGGCGGCGAAATCGGCAGCGATCGCAGCCTCATCCTTGACCCCGGCCTTGAAGGCGTAGTCCAGGTGCTCGATCGAACTCATGCCGGCCTCGATGGCCTGGCCCACGGTCAAGGCCATCGGGACATGGCCGGAACTGCGCATGCCGCGCGCCTTGGCCTGGCTGACGGCGTACAGGAACAGCTCCGGCTTCAGCGTACTGTCGGTGATCTTGACGAAGTCGACCTGGTCGCGCTGCTCGCGGTCCAGTGCCGCATCCACACCGGTCTTGTCACCGGCCTCGATCGTGCCTTTCCACACCGGCGCCAGACCTTCGATCTTGGCACCGGAGGTGAACAGCTGCGGTCCGAACAACTGGCCGCTGGCGATCTGCCCGCGCCATGACAACACCTGCTCGGCCAGGTCGCCCGATGCATCACGCACGGTGGTGATGCCATGGGCGACGTACAGCGGCAGCAGGGCCTTGTTCTCTTCGATCAGCGCCGGGCCGCCGCCAAAGTGGACGTGCATGTCCCACAGCCCGGGAATCAGATAGCGGCCGCGGCCATCGATGGCGGTGGTCGCGCGCCATTGGGTGCCCAGCTGTGCATCATTGCCGACGGCGACAATGCTGCCGTCACGGATGGCGACGGTCTGGTCGGGTATCGCGCGACCGTGTTCGACATCGATCACGGTTGCATGGCGTATCACTACGTCGGCCTGGGATTGGGCGGCGATTGCGGGCGAGATGGTTGCTGCGAGTGTGGTCAGCAGCAGGCCGAGGGTGGTCTTCATCGGTGGTTCCAGTGGTAGGCGATTGCCGGGCAATGCGGATGCGTGGAGTGCTTCAACGAGCACCTGCTGCACGCAGCAGCTGCTCGATAACGGTTTGCCGACGTTGGCGTGCATGCACCAGGGGCGTGACGCCGTGCTCATCGGCAAGGTTGACGTCGGCACCGGCGGCAATGAGCAACTGGGTGATCTGCGCGTAGCGTTGGCTGCCGTCACCCAGGATGACGGTCTCCAGCAACGCGGTCCAACCCAGGTTGTTGACATGGTCGACGTCGACACCGGCCTTGATCAGCAGCTGCACCGTACTGACATGGCCGCGTTCGGCCGCCGGTATCAAGGCGGTGCCGCCATAACGGTTGATGCTGCGCAGGTCGGCGCCGTGCGCGAGGGTCATCTGCAGGATTTCGGTTTGCCCGCTGGCACCGGCGTACAGATAAGGACTGTCCTGGAGCTGGTCTTTCGCGTTGACATCGGCCCCTGCAGCGATCAGGACGCGCGCCGCCTCGATCTGCCGCGCACGGATGGCGGTCAGCAAGGGCGTGCGTCCGTCGGCATCGCGGCTGTCGATGCCGGTGCCCTGGCTGAGCAATGCCGCGATGCGCTGGCTGTCGCCGATTTCAGCCGCGCGTTGCAACTGCACTGCGATGGCCGTGCTGGTGCCGACGCCGCTGGAGGTGAGCAGCGCGGCAGCCAATGCCGGGGCGGCGATCCAGTTCTCCATGCTCATTGCCTGCCTCTGTCCGGGTTGCTGTGTGCCTGCCGCGGGGGAGAGGACGTTTGCCCAAACCTGCAGGCGATGCTACAAGTGCGACGAGCTATCGTGAAATTAAATGTCGTGGTCGAGTCCAGTTCAAAAACAAATAGGGCCTATTTCGACCTGGATCTGCTGCGGGCGCTGGTGATGGTGGCCGATTGCGGCAGTTTCACTGCCGCCGCAGCGCGTCTGCATTCCACCCAGTCGACCATCAGCCAGAAAGTGCGGCGGTTGGAGGACCTTGCCGGGCACCGCCTGCTGGATCGCGGGGTGCGCGATGTGCGGCCGACGGACATCGGTGAGACCGTGCTGGGTTACGCCCGGCGCATGTTGTCGCTGAACGAGCAGCTGGCGGAAGCCCTGTCTGGCGATGGTGCGGCGGTGGTGATCAGGCTGGGTGTGCCGGAAGACTTTGCTGCGGGGCGTACCACGCCGGTGTTGGCTGAATTCACCAGGGCCTATCCGCGGGTGAAGCTGGAGGTCAGCAGCGGCTTGAGCCGTGCCTTGGCCGAGGGCTACGACCGCGGCGAGCTCGACCTGATCCTGGTCAAGCAACGTCGCGGGAGCCGTGAGGGCGTGGCGTGCTGGCCGGAACCGATGTGCTGGGTGGACAGTGCCAGCAGTCCCTCGTTCGGAATGGAGCCGGTGCAGCTGGTGGCATTCCCGCCGCGTGGCATGTACCGCGAAGACATGATCGACGCGATTGAACGCCTGGGCCGGCGGTGGCGCATCAGCTTCACCAGTTCCAGCCTTGGCGGCATCCAGTCAGCGGTTGCCGATGGTTTGGGCATCAGCCTGTTGCCGGCGCGGGCGATGACAGCCGGGCACGTGGTGTTGGGGGTGGAGTCCGGCTTGCCGCGTATCGACAGCGTCGAGCTGGCGGTCCTGCACCGCCCGTCGGCTGACCCGGAAGCCAAGGCCTTGGCCGCGTTGCTGATCCAGATGCTTGAGCAGGAAATGGGGTGAGGTTTGCGGCAGCCGGGTAGCCGCCGACTGCCAACCACCAACTACGTCAGAACAGGTCTTCGACCGGCGTATCCAGTAGCTCTTTGGCGCCATGGGTGAAGCGGCGCAGGCTGGAAATGCCCAGGTCGCGGATCAACGAGTGGGTGGTGTGGGGCAGGGCGGCGTCGTAGATGTCCTGCGGTGCGACGTTCTTGCCGTGAACGCCTGGCAGCAGATCGATGCCGGCCGCGGCATAGCAGTGCTGCACCATCGCCGAGCAGTAGAGGGCGCCTTCCTTGGACAGCAGGTTGCTGCGCCGACGCAGGCGGGTGCTGTGCATCGCAAACAAGGTGCCGACCAGTTCGCTCAGCGAATAGCTGGACAGCCCTGACAGCAGGTCCAATGCGGCAATCTGTACCTTGTGGGTCTGGGCGGCATCCAGGCCGAAGTCGAGGATGGCCAGGTTCGGGAAGGCTTCGTCGTCGAAGTAACGATCGGCGCGGTTTTCCTGCGCGCCCAGCCGCAGCTGGCGATTGCGCAGGTCCAGGTCCGATTCCAACACCCACCAGTGTCCATCCAGCCGCTGCTCACTGAACAGGAATGCGTGCGACCACAGGCTGCGGTGACCGTCCTGGGTCAGCGGCGCCTGCGCTTTGCGGATCGCCTTGCCGACCCAGTCATCCGTGCCGCACAGGCCGATGCGGCCGGGCGCGGCGTGCTTGCGGATCAGCTCTGCATTGCGGCTTTGCATGGGGTCTTGGCTTGGAGGGCAGCTGGCAGGATAGGCGCTGGCGGCGCGGTTGTCGCCGCCAGCAGTTGCTGGTTACTCCGGATCGTAATCGAGGTTGGAGGCCAGCCAGCGTTCCACCTGCGCCCGATCCACGCCCTTGCGCTTGGCGTAGTCGGTGACCTGTTCGCGCGACACCCGGCCAACCACGAAGTACTGGCTTTGCGGGTGGCTGAAGTAGTAACCGGACACCGCCGCGGTTGGCAGCATGGCGAAGCTCTCGGTCAGCGACATGCCGATGCCTTGCGCGTCCAGCAGCTGGAAGATGGTCTGCTTTTCACTGTGTTCGGGGCAGGCCGGATAACCGGGCGCTGGGCGGATGCCGCTGTACTTTTCGGCGATCAGCGCCTCGTTGTCGAGCTGCTCATCCTCGGCGTAGCCCCAGAATTCGGTGCGCACGCGCTGGTGCAGGCGCTCGGCCATGGCCTCGGCCAGGCGGTCGGCAAGGGCCTTGAGCAGGATGGCGTTGTAGTCGTCGTGGTCGGCCTCGAAACGGGCAACGTGTTCATCGATGCCGATACCGGCGGTAACCGCGAACGCGCCAATCCAGTCCTGCTTGCCGCTGTCTGCTGGCGCGATGAAGTCGGCCAGGCAGAAGTCGGGCCGCTCCGCAGGCTTGTCGACCTGCTGGCGGAGGAAGTGCAGGGTGCGTTGCTCAAGCCCCTCTCCCTCCGGGAGAGGGGTTGGGGTGAGGGTAGACGGTACAAGCGATGGAGCGAGAAGCTTGCCCTCATCCGCCCTTCGGGCACACCCGCCTTCGCGGGGGCAGGCCCTTTGTTCTCCCGCATGCGGGAGAAGGGAAAGCACGACATCGTCGCCATCGCTATTCGCCGGCCAGATTCCAAACACGGCCCGCGCTGTCAGCCACTTCTCATCCACGATCCGCTTCAGCATCGCCTGCGCATCGGCGAACAGATCACTGGCCTGCGGACCAACAATCTCGTCCGTCAGGATT
>QFOV01000128.1 GCA_003248565.1 Stenotrophomonas sp. | reverse complement strand
CAGCTCGCGCTGCATCCGTCCCATGCTTTCCACATCGTTGTGCAGGAAGTACAGCTGGCCGCCACGCGACAATTCGCGCTGGAAGGCTTCGCGCAGCTGTGCGTTGTCCCATGCGGTGACAAAGGTCTTCACCGCCAGGCGGTTCGGCGGCGGGGTGGCGATGATGGACAGGTCGCGCAGGCCGGCCATGGCCATGTTCAAGGTACGCGGGATAGGCGTCGCGGTCAGGGTCAGCAGGTGCACGTTGGCGCGCATCGCCTTCAGCGCTTCCTTCTGGCGCACGCCAAAGCGCTGTTCTTCGTCGACGATGACCAGGCCCAGGTCCTTGAACTTCACGTCCGGCTGCAACAGCCGGTGCGTGCCGATGATCACATCGATGGTGCCTTCGGCGACCTTGTCGAGCTCGGCCTTGATTTCCTTGCTGGTCTTGAAGCGCGACAGCACTTCCACCCGCAGCGGGTAATCGGCGAAACGGTCGCGGAAGTTGCGGTAGTGCTGTTCGGCCAGCAGCGTGGTCGGCACCAGTACCGCAACCTGCTTGCCGCCGCTTGCCGCGGCGAACGCAGCACGTACGGCGACCTCGGTCTTGCCGAAGCCGACGTCGCCGCAGACCACGCGGTCCATCGGCTGGCTGGATTGCAGGTCACGCAGGGTGGCCTCGATGGCCGCCTGCTGATCGGGGGTCTCCTCGAACGGGAAGCCTGCCGCGAACGGCTCGTACATCGAACGGTCGACATCCAGTGCCAAGCCAGCGCGGGCGCGGCGACGGGCCTGGATTTCCAGCAGCTCGGCGGCAACGTCGCGGACTTTCTCCGCAGCCTTGCGCTTGGCCTTGGCCCACTGTTCGCCACCGAGCGAATGCAGCGGCGCGGTTTCCGGCGACGCGCCGGAGTAGCGGCTGATCAGGTGCAGTTGCGCGACCGGCACGTACAGGCGGTCGCCCTTGGCGTACTCGATCTCGAGGAATTCGCCGGGCATGCCGCCGACATCCATCGCGATCAAACCACGGTAGCGGCCAACACCATGATCCTCATGGACGATGGGCGCGCCTTCGGTCAGCTCGCCAAGGTCACGGATGATGGATTCGGGCTCACGCCCGGCCCGCCGCGTACGCCGCGCCTGGCCGGCGCGCTCGGGGAACAGCTGACGCTCGGTAAGCACCGCCAAGGCCGGCTCGCTGAGCGCAAAACCGTCATCCAGCGGCGCAACGGTAATGGCGAACTTGAGCCCAGCTTTGCTCTCAAGCCCCTCTCCCGTCTGCGGGGCGAGAAGAGGCGTTTGCGAACCACTGGTTCGCGACTCTTCGAGCGCACTCGCGCCAGCGCGAGGGCCGGGGCGCGGAGCGGGGGTTGGGGTGAGGGCGCTCTTGTTCTTGCTTTGTTTCTCGCCATCCGACCCTTCGAGCCACCTTCCCCCGATGGGGGAAGGAAGGAACTCATTGAAGCTCCCAACAACCTCAGGCCGCAATTCAGCAGCCTGCAACACCTCCAACAAAGCCTCACGCCGTCCCGGCGAATCCGCCGCGATCAGCACCCGGCCCGGGTAGTGCGCGATGAAAGACTTCAGTGCCTGTCCCGCCGGCGCATCCTTGGCTGCGACCGGCAACGGCGGCAGCGGCTGGTCACCCAGCGGCTGCGCCTCGGCGGCGCGCGGATGATCGGCCGCGCAGACTTCCACGCGCGGCAGTTTGTTGAACTGCTCGCGCAGCTTGTCCGGTGATTGGTAGATCTCGTCCGGCGGCAGCAGTGGCCGTTCGATATCGTGGCGACGCTGCTCGTAACGGCTGTTGGTCTGCAGCCAGAACGCGTCGGATGCTTCGCTGACGCCGCTGCCGAGCACGGTCATGAAACCATCCGGCAGGTAGTCGAACAGGGTCGCGGTCTGGTTGAAGAACAGCGGCAGCATGTATTCGATGCCTGAAGGTGCCAGACCCGCCTTCAGGTCCTGGTACAGCGGGCTGCGCCGGGTATCCACGTCGAAGCGTTCGCGCAGCGATGCCAGCACCTTGTTGAGGCTGGCGTCATCCATCGGCACTTCGCGGCCGGGCAGCATTCTCACTGCCGTCACCTTGTCCAGCGAACGCTGCGATTCCGGGTCGAACTCGCGGATGGAATCGATGTCCTCGTCCAGCAGCTCGATGCGCAGCGGCGCGTCGGCGCCCATCGGATAGACATCGAGCAGGCCGCCACGCACGGCAAAATCACCCGGGTCCATCACCTGCACGACATTGCGGTAACCGGCGCTTTCCAGCCGGCGCTTCTCCGCGTCCATGTCCAGGCGCTGGCCGACCTTCAGGTCGAAGCTGCCGCCGACGATGTAGCTCAATGGCGCCAGCCGCTGCAGCAGGGTCTGCACCGGCACCACGACGATGCCTTGCTTCAGCGTCGGCAGGCGGTGCAATGCGGCCAGGCGCTGCGAAATGATGTCCGGGTGCGGGCTGAACTGGTCGTAGGGCAGGGTTTCCCAATCCGGGAACGGCACCACCGGCAACGGGCTGTTCGCACCCAACAGGGTCTGCAGGTCAGCGACCAGCTGATGCGCGCTGTGGTTGTCGCGGGTGATCAGCAGCAGCGGTTTGGCGTGCGCCTGCGCGGCGCAGGCGACATGCCAGGCCAGCGCACTGCTGGAAGCCGGAGCGCGCCACCAGGCGCGGAGCTGGCCCGAACGGGGCAGCGGCGGAATGGGGTAGGTAATAGGCGACATGAACCGCGAATTTTACCAGATGCGTCCCGGTCGCCCGTTTGGGCCTGATCCGGGTTGCAAGTGCGGGCGTTGCAGGGCCGATAACGTGACAGGCGCCTTGCCGGCGCCTGTCGTGGGCTGAATGGAGAACCGGCGCTTAGTTGGCCAGTTCCAGCACCATCCGCACCAGCCCGGGCGCGGCGGAAGGGTGCGGCACCTGCTTGAAGCCCAGCGAAGCGGCCAGCTGCAGCATTGGCTCGTTGTCCTGGGCGATGTCGCCATACAGGCGGTCCAGGTATTTGCCGCGCGCCCATTTGACCAGTTTGCGCATCAACTGCCGGCCCAAACCCTGACCGGCAAGGAAGCCGCTGACCAGGATGGCGTACTCGGCATCGCGGGTACCCGGGATGATGGAGGCACGCGCGACCGCGCCGACAACCGCTTCGCCGGGTGGCAGCGGCTCGGCTGCGACCAGTGCGATCTCGGTTTTCGGGTTCGGGTGGGTCAGGCGCTGGGCGGTCTCATCCGACAGTGATTCAACCGACTGCAGGAACTTGTCGCGCACTTCTTCCGGCCCGAACAGGGCAAATGCGCCCTGCAGCGGGGCACCGTCTTCAGGGCGGATGGGTCGTATCAGCAGCTCACGGCCGCTGGGAGCCTTGAAATTTTCATGCCACGGGGGCATGCGGTTGCGTGTGGCCATGACTACGTTTCCTCCAAAGTCGCCTGATTCTGTCACCGCGGCTGCTACGTTCTGTGAACGCGGTCCAAAGCGGCTGCAGATTGCCGGCGCCGCCCGTCATTCGGGCGTCTTCAGCCACTCCAGCCGGGTCGAGGTGCCGGTTTCACCCAGATACTGCTTCAGGACCGGCAAGGCCGGAGCCAATACCTGCTCGAACTGCCATGGCGGGTTCAGCAACAGCATCCCGCTACCATTCAGACGCAGCGGAGAGTCGTCGGCCCTCACCATGAATTCGGCAACCAGGATGGACTTGGCCGGCAGCGCGGCCGCCTTGCGGAAGAACGGTTGCAGGGTGCGGCGCTGCTTGATCGGGTACCAGACCGCGCATTGCGCCTGCGGCATCCGGGTAAGAATCTCACGCAGGGTTGAGATAATTAGAGGGTATTCGGCGTCCTGCACCTCATACGGCGGATCGATCAGCACCAGCGCCCGCCCGATCTTGATCGCGCCGCTCTTGGGCGGCAGGAAAGCGCGGATGGCTTCATAGCCGTTGCCAGCGTGCACCTGTACCCGGCGGTCATGGGCAAACAGCTCCTTGAGCGCGGTGACCTCGTCCTTCTGCAGCTCGCAGGCGGCCATGCGGTCCTGTTCGCGCAGGGCGCGCGCGGCCAGCAGCGGCGAGCCGGGGTAGGAGATCAAGGCACCGACCGGGTTGTCGGCCTGCACCGCGCGCAGGTACTGCTCCACCACCTCGGGCAGCGACGGGGTAGTCATCAGCCGCAGCACGCCTTCGTCGATCTCGGCGGTTTTGCGGCTTTCCTCGGCGGACAGCAGGTAACGGCCGCGGCCGGCATGCGTGTCCAGCACGAAGAAGGGCGAGTCTTTGCGCTTGAGTGCGTCGATCATCGCCAGCATGACGATGTGCTTGAGGACGTCGGCGTGGTTACCGGCGTGGAAGGCGTGGCGATAATTCATGGGCGAAGTTTACGGCTTGCGGCGTAGTGTGGGCGTTTTCATTGGAGGGAGCCGGCTGGGCGCCTGTGTGCGCGGCGGTGCTGTGGGCCGATCCGAAGGGGGCCAATACGTCCCGATTGCTGCCGGCCGCTGGCGTCTGCAGCAAGGCCAGCTATCCTGATGCAATGTCCAGCCAAACTGCCCGGGTACTCGTCGTCGAAGACGAGGCCGCCATCGCCGACACCCTTCTTTATGCGCTGCGCAGCGAAGGCTATGCCGCCAGTCACTGCACGCTGGGCCGCGAAGCGCTGGCCTTGCTGCGCCAGCATGGCGCCGATGTGGTGGTGCTGGACGTCGGCCTGCCCGACCTGGGCGGCTTCGAGGTCTGCCGTGAACTGCGCACTTTCAGCCAGGTGCCGGTGATTTTCCTGACCGCCCGCAACGACGAGTTCGACCGCGTATTGGGGCTGGAGCTGGGCGCCGACGACTATGTGACCAAGCCGTTCTCGCCACGCGAGATGGTGGCCCGGGTGCGCGCGCGACTGCGCCGGACCGCGCCTGCTGCACCAGTTGCAGCCGAGGAGGGTGGCTGGAAGCAGCTGGGGCGGTTCGCAATTGACCACGACGGCCGCCGCATCCGTTACGACGAGGCGCTGCTGGACCTGACCCGCTACGAATACGCCTTGCTGGCGGCACTGCTGCAGCGGCCCGGGGCGATCCTGAGCCGGGCGCAGTTGATGGAGCGTGGCTGGGACCACGCCAGCGACAGCACCGACCGTACCGTGGATACCCACGTCAAAACCCTGCGCGCAAAGCTGCGTGCGGCCGGCGCGCAGGGCGAGCCGATACGCACCCACCGTGGCGTCGGCTACGCCCTGGATGTCTGACTGATGCGTATCGGGTTGAAGCTGTTCCTGGGGTTCTTCCTGATTGTCGGCATCGCCGCGTTCTTCGTGATGCGCGTGTTCGTCAACGAAGTGAAGCCCGGGGTGCGCCAGGCGATGGAGTCCACCCTGGTGGACGCGGCCAATGTGCTGGCGGTGATGGCTGCGCCGGATCTGAAGGCCGGCCACATCGGCGACGGTGACTTCGCCGCGCGCCTGGCCACTGCCCAGCGCCGCGATCCCAAGGCGATGGTGTGGCGTTTCCCCAAGCGGAGCATCGATTACCGGGTGACGGTGACCAATGCGCAGGGCATCGTGGTCTACGACTCACGCGGGCAGGACGTGGGCCGCGACAACTCGCGCTGGAATGATGTCTACAGAACCCTGCGCGGTGAGTACGGCGCGCGTTCCAGTCCGGAGATACCGGGCGACGAAACCAACACCGTAATGCACGTGGCCGCGCCGATGTACGACCCGGCTGACGGACGCACCCTGATCGGCGTGCTGACGCTGTCGCAGCCTAACGACACCATCGATCCCTTCATCGTTGCCAGCCAGCGCGCCATCATCGCGCGCGGTGCCTGGTTGATCGGTTTGTCGGCCTTGATCGGTTTGCTGATGACGTGGTGGTTGTCGCGCGGCATCAGCGGGCTGAGTCGTTATGCCAAGGCCGTCAGCGCCGGTGAGCCGGTGCCGCCGCCGAAGCGGCGCCGCGACGAGATCGGCGACCTCGGCCAGGCGCTGGAAATCATGCGCCGCAAGCTCGAAGGCAAGGCCTATGTCGAACAGTACGTGCAGTCGCTGACCCACGAGATGAAGAGCCCGCTGGCGGCGATACGCGGCGCTGCCGAACTCCTGCAGGAGCCCTTGCCGGAAGCTGACCGGCAGCGTTTCGCCGCCAACATCGTGCAGCAGGAGCGGCGCCTGACCGAAACCATCGACCAGTTGCTGCGGCTTGCCGAGGTTGAACAGCACGGTTGGCTGCAGCGGCGCACCGAGGTGGATCTGGTCGCGGTCTGCCACGCGCTGGCCGAGGATGCGGCGCCACGCCTGCAGGCCGGGCAGATCCAACTGGATGTGCAACTGCCGGAGCGCGCAGCGGTGCAGGGCGATGCCTTCCTGCTGCGGCAGGCGCTTTCGAACCTGCTGGACAACGCGATCGCGTTTTCCGCGCCGGGCGGTCGCATCGTGCTGAGCGTGCAACGCCAGCAGCAGAACTGGCGCATCGTCGTGCGCGACAACGGCCCTGGTGTGCCGGAGTACGCGCAGGAGCGGGTGTTCGAGCGCTTCTACTCGCTGGCGCGGCCGGGCACGGGGCAGCGCAGTTCCGGCCTCGGCCTGCCATTCGTGGCCGAAGTGGCGCGCCTGCACGGCGGCGTTGCGGAACTGGGCAACCATCCTGAAGGTGGCGCCGAAGCGCGCCTGCTGCTGCCTGCCGGCTGACTTCACATTCGCTTCAAACTCGGCACAAACCCTGTTCACCAGCCGCGTTCAACCTGTCCCTGTTTCCACACGAGGACGGGACATGACTTCCCTGAAACTGCTGTTGCGCTTCGCCATTGTCGGCGGGCTGGTGTTGTTGCTGCTGATTCCCCTGCTGCTGATCCGCAGCACCATCAATGAGCGTGAGCGTTACCGCGACGAGGCGGTCGAACGGGTATCGCAGAGCTGGGCCGGTGAGCAGTCGCTGATCGGCCCGGTGCGGGTGCTGCCGTGGACCCAGCAGCGCGAAGTCGAGATTCCGGCCGAAGGCAACAATCCGCGCAAGACAGAAATGCGCGTTGAAAACGGCTACGACCTGCAGATGCCGACGCGCTTGAATGTGCAGGGCAATATGCGCACCGACGAGCGCACCGTGGGCCTGTTCAAGGTGCCGGTCTACAACTGGCAGGCCAAACTGCAGGCCGAGTTCGCCGAGAGCAGCTATGTGGCGGTGCCGGGGCGCACCTACGGCCGTCCCTATCTGGCGATGGGCGTGTCCGATGTGCGCGGTCTGGTAGGCACGCCGAACCTGCGCGTCGACGGCCGTGCGATCCAGCTGCAACCGGGCTCCGGCGCTCTGGAGGGGACCTCCAAGGGCTTGCATGCGCCGCTGTCGGTATTGCCGGATTCGGTGCAGGGCGTGCTGCGCGAGGGGGGCAAGGTCGAGCTGGAGTTCGTACTGGGCGGCACCCGTTCGCTGGCGGTTGCGCCGGTGGGTGACGACACCCGCGTCTCGCTCTCATCAACCTGGCAGCATCCGCTGTTCGGCGGCAGCTTCCTGCCCAACGAGCGCAGCATCGATGCCAGCGGCTTCAAGGCGGAGTGGGCGGTGTCATCGCTGGCCTCGGCGGCACAGGCGCAGCTGGTCAGGGCGATCCGCAGCGACGGTGGCAGCGTGGAGGCATTGAACGTGGCCTTGGTGGACCCGGTGGACACCTATACGCAGGTGGACCGTGCCAGCAAGTACGGCATCCTGTTCGTGCTGCTGACCTTCGTTGGCTTTGCATTGTTCGAGCTGATCAAGCAGCTGAAGATCCACCCGCTGCAGTACCTGCTGGTTGGCCTGGCATTGGCGATCTTCTTCCTGCTGCTGCTGAGCCTGTCCGAGCAGATTGCGTTCTGGCAGGCCTATCTGATCGCCGCGGCGGCGTGTATCGGCTTGCAGGGCTTCTATCTGAGCGGGGTGCTGCACAGCTGGAAGCGCGGTGTCGGTTTCGCAACGATGCTGACGATGTTGTATGGCGTGCTGTACGTGCTGCTGGTCTCGGAGAACAACGCGCTGCTGATGGGCTCGCTGCTGCTGTTCGGCATCCTCGCGGCGATCATGTGGATCACCCGCAAGGTCGATTGGTACGAGCTGAGCAATCGCGCGGTGAGCAAGCAGGCTTGATCTGGCAGTTGCGATGACGGGGCGGGGTGGCAGTGGCCATCCCGCCTCTTTCGTAAGGAGGAATGACATGAATCGAGCATTGATCCATCGCCGTGCGCAGCGCTTGTTGCCGGCGGGTATCGAGACCTGCGGCTTGTTGCACTTCGGCTTGGCGCCGGGGCAGGTGGAGCGGGCGTTGCTTGGCAGTGTGTTTGCTGGTGGGCAGGCGCAAGGGGTTGTGGCGCTGCGCTTGTCGTTGTCGACGGCGTTGGCGATCCGGCGCAAGGGGCTGCGGTACTTCGAAGCGGGCGATTGGGTTTATTCAGCGTTTGCCGAGGCTCATTCGTCGGATGCCGGTGGTTTTGCGTGTGGAGCTGAGGGCTTGGGTGCGCTGCCGACGACGCATGGCGCTGGATACTCCGCCGTCGCTCAAGATGGTCGTTCGTGGTTTGTGGTGTTGCCGGTGGAACGTCTCGTGGTTTATGGGTGGTGGGAGTGAGGGGTGCCGAGTTCTCGCCATGTTGCGCACGTGCTCCCTTCTCTCGCGTTCGGGAGGAGCGCGGGGCTTTCTGCCGCAAAGGCGGGATGCTTGAGGAGCCGGCCCCGCGAAGGCGGGCAGCAGGCGCACACCGGGCCGAATGACACTTCCTTCTCCCGCTTGCGGGAGAAGGTGCCCGGAGAGCCTGCCCCCGCGAAGGCGGGGGGCGGATGAGGGAGCTTTGGGTTTGGCTGTTGCTCTGTTTTTGTGAAAGGCCAATGCGGCAGCAACAACCAAAAACAGAGCTTTCACTCCCCTGCGGGGAGCGAGTTACTTCTCTTTGCTTGTGCAAAGAGAAGATAACCAAGAGAAACACACCCTGCCTCCGCGCCCACGCCGCTGCGCGACGCGGGTTCACTCCGCTGGCAGGATTTTTCGACGATACATCCTTGTATCGTCGAAAAACGACGTGCGTCCTGCACGTCGCCCCGTGCGGGGTCTTGTCTGCCAGCTCCGTCGCTGCGGAAGGGGCCCGGTAAGTCAA
>QFOV01000127.1 GCA_003248565.1 Stenotrophomonas sp. | reverse complement strand
AACCTCCAACGGCAAATTCAGCATCACCGACGTCCCCTCGCCCAGCGAGCTCCGGATGGAGATGTCGCCTCCCATCAACTCACAAAGAAACTTGCAGATCGGCAAACCCAGACCGGTTCCACCTCGCGTACTGTGGCCATGGTCGGCCTGTGCGAACGGATCAAACAGGCGGGCGACATCCGCATCGGCGATACCTATACCGGTATCGGCAACTTCCAGTTGCAGACACAACTTCGCCTCTGCCACTGAAACCGTCCTGACCCGAATCGTCACCTGCCCTCGATCGGTAAACTTGATGGCATTGCCGACGAGGTTTGACAGCACCTGCTTGAAACGCATCGGATCGATGGACACGTCGCAGTCCACACTCGGGTCAAGCTCCAGCATCAGGTGCAGTGCCTTCTGCCGTGCCAGACCGTTGAAAACCCGCGCCACCGATTCGATCATCTCGCGCAGATTGGCGTGCTTCGGGCTCAGGCTGACGTGGCCTGATTCGATGCGGACCACATCCAGGATGTCGCCGATCAACTCCAGCAGGCCATGCGCCGAGTCGTATGCAACCGCGATGGCCTGCCTATCAAGACGACCTTGGTCAGCATGCATCTGCGCCAGCTCGAGCATGCCGATGATTGCACTCATTGGCGTACGTATTTCATGGCTCATGGTGGCCAGGAAGGTCGTCTTGGCCCGGCTCGACTGATCCGCGGCGGCAAGCGCACGGCGCAGCTCTTCCATCAGGTGCAGACGGTCACTCACATCGATCCACCCGCAGACCACGCCTTTGGCCTGCCCCTGCGAGTCGAAGTACGGGTAGATCCAGTGGTAGATACTCAGTACGCGCCCAGGCAGGTGCAGCGTGCGATCCACTTCGAGCGGCTTTCCGTTGGCCATCACCCATAGATAGTCCTCATGGAAACTCTGTGCTTCGAGCGGGTCCAGCTTGGCGCCTTCCATCGAAGTTTTCCCAAGCACTTTCTCCCCCGTCACCGCCAACATGTCCAGATAATTTGTATTGCAGGTAACCAACCTGCCCTGCTCGTCGCGAACATAGATGGGGTGCGGCGTCCCGTTGATCAACGAACGCATGAAGCTCAACTGCTCACCCAGCGCATCCTCGGCTACCTGCCGACGACGGTACTGCGAGCGGATATGTACATTCCATATCAGCGACACAAGAACAAGCAGCAAGGTTCCCGCGGTGATCTTGTAGATCAATGCACGGAAGTCCGTCCACGCTGCGGGCGACGCATCGGGGCGAGGCCGCCAGCGGTTCTGGAAGATGTCCACTTCGTCTGGCGGAATCTGCATCATCGCCTTGTCGATGATGCTGGCCAGCTCGGGCAGGTCCTTGCGCGTGGCGATGGCCAACCACGCGGGTGTATCTTCCACTACGTCAGACACGCGAAGTTTCTCGTCATGCAGGACCGATGTGTAATAGAGCGCCATCGGAAGGAACGCAATGGTGGCGTCTGCCTCGCCCTCCTTCACCAGGTCCATGGCCGCGGCCAGGGTATCGGTCTCCATCAGCTGGTAGTCCGATGCCGGCAACAAGATTTCGTTCAATGCGTGGTGCGATGGCAAGGCAATGCGCTTGCCACGGAGGTCACTCAATGACAATGGACTTCCGCCATCTTCGCGCGTAATGATGCCGAAGGAAGTCTGGACGAACGGCCGCGAGAAGTTGAATCGCTGGGTGCGTGATGCGGTCGGTACCAACATGGTCACTTCTGCCGTTCCAGCCTCAAGCGCAGCCATCTGCTGATCAAGCCGGGACACCCGAACCGGCTCGAACTCAACGCCGGTCCGCTGTGTTATTGCGCGCATGATGTCTGCACTCAAGCCACTGAAGCGGCCATCGGTATCAAAGTAGGAAAGAGGCGCTGTATCGTTGCTGGCAACGAATCGCACCACCGGATTCTCGCTTATCCAGCGCTGCTCTTCGGAAGTGAGCTCAATCATCGCCGATGGCACGATGCCACCACCGCCAGACCAGCGCTTCAGAATGTCGCCCCCATGCGTCTGCTGAACCTGCGCAATCGCAAGATTGACCACGCGTTCCAACCT
Source organism: Stenotrophomonas sp. (assembly GCA_003248565.1). GTDB lineage: Bacteria > Pseudomonadota > Gammaproteobacteria > Xanthomonadales > Xanthomonadaceae > Stenotrophomonas. The sequence continues at coordinate 7,106 of QFOV01000127.1, read as the reverse complement.
CACTGCATCCTCCCGCACGGCGAAAGCAAATCCACCCGTTTCGATGGCCGGGACCTCCATCGTGCGCACGTAGTTGAAGTAGCTCAGATTTACCAGGTAGTTGCTGGAGACCCTGTCCCCAAGGTAGAGATCCGCACTACCAAAGGCCAACGAGGCGAGCGCCTGCTCACGTGATCGGTAATTGGATATGATTGCAGCTGGATACAGATCACGAATCTGGGACTGCGGAAGATAATCCTCCGCCACCGCGATGCGCATTCCCGCCAGCGTCGGGGGCATGCGTCGACGTTCGGCCTTGCGAACGTAGATTACTGGCGCATCTTCGACGTAGCGCTGCGTCAAGCGAACCGGATGCGCTGACAGCTCATAGTTATTGGCGCTCCCCACCATGTCAACAGCACCATTCTGCAATGCACGCAAGGCTGCTGCCCTGTTCGTGTAGCGAAGCACCCGGAGCTCCACGCCCAGCATCTTCCCAATCGCACCAAACGCATCGGCAGTGATTCCCTCGAAGCAGTCGTTACCAGACAACACTTCAAGTGGCGTGAAGCTTGGCGATGCAACGCCAAGCACCAGCGTGCCTTTGGCGCGCACCCAGCCTTCGTCCTCCTTACCAAGCTCAAGTGCGACGTTTTGAGTACTGGTACGCGCCAACAACGTCAGCTCCCTGGCCGCGTCGGCAGCCATGGTCGACCTGGTGACCAGCAATAGAAGGACCACAAGAGGCCATGCCGCACGGATGAAGCGGCGCCTCAACATGTTGTGCGGCACGGTAGCAATACTCAGATTCAATCAGTTGGTGGCGAGGCTGTGCTGCAGCTTGAAAAGCTCTGCATCGGTACGAACCCCAAGCTTTCGAAATGCGGCTTGCTTCTGCCCACTAATGGTTTTCATGCTGCGCATGAACTTCCGTGATATCTGCGAAACCGACATCCCGTCCAGACAACAGCGCAGCACCTCTCGCTCTTTGGGTGACAGCGTTGGATCATTCAGCAGGCGCTGCGCGCCTTTCACATCGGGCATTGAGCGCCCCGCAGTCGGCTGTCGCCCCAGTCGGTAAGCCAGTCCCGGCGACACATAGGTTTCGCCCGAGGCCACCTTGCGTATTGCTTCAACCAACAGTTCCGCGCTCTCGGACTTTCCAAAGAAGCCATTCGCGCCGACACTGAGCGAAAGGTTCACGACCGATGGCGTCTCAGTCGACGAGGAAATGAGTATGCATAACGTAGGAAACCTACGGCGGATCAATCCAATCAGATGTAGTCCATCGAGCTCACTTGCACCAAGCGCATAGTCAAGTATCAGCAGATCCGCCGGAGTCTCACTCAAGGAAGCAAGCAGATCCCGACTGTTTGCATAGACGCCAACAACTTTCATGTCTGCTTCGCGCGAGAGTCGTAGCTCCAAAGCCATCTGAATTAAATAGTGGTCATCCAACACCGCAACGCGGAGTGGCGCCATGATTGACCATTTCAATGAATCAACTCCTCTACACTGCAAATGCCAGTAACACCAAGTAGATACCGGTCAGCATGCTGGTCGGCGCTCCCCATCCACCCTGGCAAGCAGCCAGAGCGATCACTCTTTTATCCAACAAGGACGTTACGACGGACCCAACCATCAGAGCCAACCGCCTCCTGGCCTTCGTAGCTTCCCCAGATGCCCTCAGCCAATCGCACCCGTCGAGGTAGGATGCGGCGGGTTCGCTGCTACCCAGCACGTCCGCAGCAAGATTGACTTCCCACTGTTTGCCTAGCGGCACTCCCAAACGCCTAGGACGTGCGGAGCGCCGCGATTGACAACCGATCTGCAAACAGCGTCGACCCAGCACTCGACTGGAGTCAGACTCGCTTCCAAAGGAGGCAGCATGGCCGGTACTCCCTGCTGCCTCGATGCGCGCTCTGCCCACTTTTGTGACACACATCTTCAAGACACGATCGAAGCTTGCTAGTGCCTGGCGGGCGCCCTCCGTCGGGACTTCCGAGCGATAGATACCTGGCAGGAAGGCCTTCACAGGCAGTCGACAGCGTTGCATCGAAGCAGCCGAATTGCTGACAAGAACAACCATGGAGATTCTGGAAAACTGTTGTTCTGACTGCTCTTCACGGTCAGCGCTGCGGATGCTTCCGCCTCGCGAACAGGTAACAATTGACTTATGAGTTCCAGATCCTTGCAGCACCCTGAGACGAGAGGACGTACCTCCTTTGTGCATGACTACGTTTGGGCTGCGGTGCCTACCCCGACGATAGGAACGCCACGAATAGGGGAAACGAAGCTGCCCAGACTCCGCCTGTTACTGACGATACGTATACTCCCGAATGACCGTTCGGAGGTACTGCGAACTGCAGCCGGTCGCACGTGTTCGACCATCCATGCAATTGGCAACCAGAAGCTTGCCATTTCTGTTGGAGAACGCATCCACGGGTCCAACTGTCGAACCGCTATCAACTTGCATCTTCCACTCCACCTGTGCGCGACGTTCCCGCCGCTCCATTGCCAGCGTCTTGGTCAACTACATTGATGCGACCGACTGCATCCATCAGGTCGAGGCCAACGCCATCCTTCGTCGATTGACTGGAAACCACTGCTACCGTGCCACGTCCCTGTGCGCTGCGCGCGGGGTGTCCGGTCTCGCCCAATGCTGACGCTGCGTTGCCGTACAAGGTGTACGCCTGCGCCATCACCGTCGCCGTGTAGTTGCACTCCATCGCCGCAGACGCACGCGACAGCAGGTGAACCTGGCGCTGGCTGTTGGTAAGCTCCCTCTCGGCATCCACACGGTTGACCTCCTTTGGCAGCAACGCGCCGTTCTCGCTTACCTTCAGGAAATAGGTTTTGCCCCCTTCAAGGCTAGTTTGCGACTGCGCGCGCTTGCCGTCATAGCGCGGGGCATCGTTCACCGAGGCATTCAGCTCGTGAACGCCCGGCGCGATGCACAACACGGTAAAGGCACCAGGCAGGAGGCTGGCATGAAACTCACTATCCACGTACACATTCGCCGCACTGGCCTGCTGACCAGCGGTTCCGGCGCGGTAGTAAACCACCTGACTCTGATTGGCCACCACCGCTGGTACCGGCTGGTAGGTTTCGGCAAACGCAGACCCGGGAATTGCCGCATGAGCCCCCGTATACACAAGCGCGCAGACCGTTGCCGCAGTAAAAACCGATGCCGCGCGTTTCATCGTTTCATCAATAGACATGCCACATTCCTCAGTAACGTATTTGCATTTCGCAGACCGGAGTGAAAGCCATTGATGCGCGCTCAATGGGAAGGATTACCCTCGCCCAGATTCTCGACCATGACCCTCAGCTCTACACCCACATCGCACCGACAAGCCACGATCCACCGCTTCGTTGCTGCCAGTATGTTTTTCCGGAAAGACCCCATACATAGGGAAAGTCTCAAAACGTGCATCGCCGCAGCATGCAACGCAAAGCCGCCGCGAACTGGCTTCACAACAAAAAACCAAGCCAATGTCAAGAAAACTGATTTTAAATCAGTGGTTTATGAACCAACCCTCAGCCAGTCAAGCAGCACCCCGGCGCTTGCGTATTGGCGGACTACGGCCTGATAGCCATCAAATCGGCTCGATATTTCAGCGACCTGGTTGTTGTAATGTTCACTCTCTGAAGACAGGACATCGAGCAACGTGCGCCGCCCCAGGTGATACCACTGCTCATAGAATGCGACGCGAATCTTGTTCGACTCCAACGACAGGTCGCGATAGAGATCGGCACGATCAACGAGCGAACGGGCGTCCTGGTTGGCTGCGCGAATCCGGTATTCCAGGTCCTGGACCTGCTGCTCTGCCGCCATCCAAGCTGCCTGCGCTCGCTGCCGCGCAGCTGCTTCCGATGCACGACCCGATCCACCACGGTACGCGGACCAGGACAACGTCAATCCCGTCTGCCATGCAGCGTCGCGGCCATAGATATCATCGCCCGTATCCTTGCTGACCACCCAGTTGAGCTGAGGCAGACGCGCAGAGTGCACTGCATCGGCTTGCACATGCGCCGAACGGGCCGACGCCCTGGCCTGCAACACTGTTGGATGGTGTTGCGATGCGACCAGCAGCCAGGCCAGCTCAGGCAACCGTATATCCCAGTATTGGGAGCCCGGCAAACCAGACAGCGGGCGGTCACCAACCATCCTGCGCAGACTGATCTCGATATCACGTGATCTTGAGTCCGCGGTGCTACGCGCTGCTTCAGCCTGCAGCAGCCGTGCCCGCGCCTGGGTCAACTCACTTACCCTACCGGCATCAACCGCGACGATACCTTCAAGCATTTTTACCAGCTCAATCATGCGGTCAACATAGCGCTGACTGGCTGCGACAATGACCCGCTGCTTTCCGAGCTCAATCAGATTCGAGGTCACATCGTACGCTGAGGACTCCAACTGTCCCTGCACCGCGGAATCAGCAGCGTCGAGCAGATACCCGCGACTCTCGATGGTCCTGCGCACGCGCCCCCAATCGAATAGCGTGGTGGTGATGCCCAAACTTAGTGACGGGTCCCGACCACGGATAACGGCACCGGAGCCAAACGCACGGGAAAGCCCGCTAGCACTGATATTCAATTGCGGATAACGCTGTCCTTTGGCTTCGGAGACATCAGCCTTGGACGCTGCGTACTGCGCCAATGCACCTGCCACCGCCGGGCTGCGGGTTGCCGCGGCACCAACCATGCCCAGGAACAAACTGCGCAGCTCGGCCTCGGGAACCAAGCCTGGTCCTGTAGCCAGTGCCTCCGTCGTAGAGACACCCTGCAGGGGCGCAGAGATGCCGAGCTCCGCGCTTGCGGCAATCTGATCATCCTTGCCTGCTGGAGCCGCCTCTTCTGGAATGCCAGGAACATCCTGGCTTGCGTACGGGACATGCTCGTATACAAGCACATCCTCCACCAAACCGACCGACGATGGAGTGGCCTGGCTATCGCGGACCGGCCACACGATGGTTGGAGTTGGAATTTCCTTCGTCACACCATTTGCCAGCCCGTCGCATTGTGGCGAAGAGCGCTGCGCTTGAGTACCGATGTCGGCTATACGACCATCGGGAGAAGCCTGCTCGAACTGCAGAAGCTCATTCCCAGCTCGCGCAAGCGCGCTAGAGGGCACCGCCGTAGCCAAGGCAGCGCCCAGGTACATGACCGACAGCTTCCGAACCGCGCCTGTTACAGGGAAGGCCAAGCCTTTGTCAAAATTGCTCATCCGCAACCTCAAAGTAGTACTCACACCCACAGCACGTAGCACTGTAGATTCAGAACGGCTGGCGTGCTCCGGCTTGCCCCGGATTGAATCGACTCGTCACCAGTTTTCTGCGGGGCAGGGTTCGGTCGCGGTAGCCGGCAATGAACCGGTTTCGCCGCCCATCTCCAACCGGGCAGAGCTCGCGCATCCGATGTGCAGCGAAGAGAGACACCCGGAGAGTTCTGCTTATACTCTCCGGGCGCTCTTTGATCAGGCGACCAGCTGCTCCTCGAACAGGTTGGTTAGCTCAATATCGCCTGCCGAATGCCGTTCATTGCTCTCGCAAGCTGAGCTGCTTCCCGTCACCCAACTCTCTTGTCTATCGCCCTCGGTGGATACGTACAGGCCGATAAGTGGAACTGGATCGGATACCGCCTCGCACTGCACAGCATCCTGGTTGAAGAGCTCAAACTGCGCATCGACAAGCAGCTCTTGCGGCAGCGAAGACGCATCAGCGTGTGCATCTTCCGGGGCAGATCTGATCGCCATCGCAACAACAACCACCCATTCCTCGGAGGCATCGCTCATGTTTCCCGCCACATCGAACGATTGGAAGGTAAAGCGGTGTTCGCCGTACGCCAGGCGATCGGCAGCATAAGTCCAGCTGCCGCTTTCATTGACTGCTGCGAAGCCAACCTCTTCGCCTCCCTTGAAAACAATGATGGTCGAGTTCGGCTCCGCCCTGCCAACAAACGTAGGTGTCCGGTCATCGGTGGTCTGACCGTTCTCAAGGTCGCCCATCCACGCACCAGCGTTATCCTGCACGGCGTCGATGATCGGATGATCGGGCGCCACGGTGTCGACACGAACAGCATAGATATTGCTGACCTCACTCTCAGCACCTCCAGCACTCACTGCGACTGCAGAGAATCCGTGCACACCTTCGGTCAGCGCGATCTCCGGAGTGAAACTCCAGCGACCGTTCTCACCAACCACCGTGCTTCCGAGCAGCGTGTCGCCGGATCTGATCTCGATCAGCTCGCCCGCCTTCCCATTTCCGTTGATGGTCGGCCTTGCGTCATCGGTACTGCCACCATTCTGAAGAATTCCCGTGTACACACCCACATCATCCCTGACGTTGGTTATTTTCGGAACTGTCGGAATCGAGGTATCGACAATCAGCTCGAAGCTGTCGGACGGCGCGCTCAGGTTACCGGCTACATCCAGCGCGGCAACGCTCAGCACGTGACCGCCATCGGCCAGGTCTGTTGGCAGCTCGAGCGTCCACCTGCCATCGGCATCAGCCACAGCAGCCCCAAGCTCGAGCTCGCCATTCCTGACGATCACGGTGCAGCCAGCTTCGGCCGTACCGGTGATGGTCGGCCGGGCATCGTCGGTGATCCCTCCCGCGGCAATGCTTCCCGTACGCGCCCCCTGATCGTCATACACCTGGTCGATTACCGGCTTGTCAGGCGCAACCGTGTCGACGACGATATCGAACACCTCCGATGGGGGACTGGCATTGCCCGCCTTGTCTTCAGCCTTCACGGTGAACTCGTGCGGACCATCGAGCAGGGCAGGATTCGGCGTATAGCTCCAGTCGCCGTTGTCGCCTGCAGTGACACTACCCAGCAGAACGCCCTTGTCGTAGATGCTCACGAGGCTGCCAGCCTCGGCCTTACCGGACAGGGTCGGCGCGGTGTCGTCCGTACTCTGGCCCTGTTGAAGCGCACCTTGCACCGCACCTGTACCATCATGTATCTGCTTAATGGTCGGTGTACTGGGGCTGGTCACATCAATAGTGAAGTCGAAGACGTCACTCCTTGCGCTCTCGCCATTGGCCGCCGTCGTTACGGTAGCAGTCAGGCTATGCGGACCTTCATTCAAACCAACGCCTGGCGTGAAACTCCACTTGCCA
>QFOV01000126.1 GCA_003248565.1 Stenotrophomonas sp. | reverse complement strand
GGATTACTCGGCGGAAGCCTTGGCAGCCAGGCGAGCAGCCTTGGCCTGCTGGGCAGCAGCCAGATCTTCCTTGATGCGGGCAGCCTTGCCTTCCAGGCCACGCAGGTAGTACAGCTTACCGGCGCGAACCTTACCGCGACGCTTCACTTCGACCGAGTCGATGATGGCGCTGTGGGTCTGGAAGACGCGCTCGACGCCGTAGCCGTGCGAGATCTTGCGCACGGTGAAAGCGGAGTTCAGGCCAGCATTCTTGGTGCCGATGACGACGCCTTCGTATGCCTGCACGCGCTCACGGTTGCCTTCCTTGACCTTCACGTTCACCACGACGGTGTCGCCCTGGCTGAACTTCGGCAGTTCGCGGGTGATCTGGGCGGATTCGAATTCCGCGACGATGGACTTGTTCAGCTTGCTCATTGGGTTACACCGATTGTTCGGGGTGGGCGTGTCGGTATCGACAGCTTAGGCTCATACAGTCGCCGGATTGCGCTGCACGTTATTGTTCTGGCTCCTCGTCAAGCCATTCAGCCGACGGGAACTCGTAATTCTAGCTTACTGTTCGCCCTCGGCGCCAGTAGCTTGTTTGAACGAATCTGCAAGCGCCTGCCGGGCTTCGGCCAACAGCTTGCGGTCGGCCTTGTTCAGGCCGGCCTCGTCCAGCAGGTCCGGGCGCCGCAACGCCGTGCGCAGCAAGGATTGCTGGCGGCGCCAGGCAGCAATGGCGGCGTGGTTGCCGGAACGCAGCACGTCCGGCACATCCCCCAGCGCGTGGCTGGCCGGATGGCTGTAGTGCGGGCAGTCCAGCAGGCCATCGCCCTCAAAACTGTCCTGAACCGCCGATTCGGCGTCGTTCAGAGCACCGTCCTGCAGGCGGGTGACCGCGTCGATGATCACCGCCGCACCCAGCTCACCGCCGGACAGCACGTAATCGCCGATGGAGATCTCCTCGTCCACCTCGCCCGCCAGGAAACGCTCGTCCACGCCCTCGTAGCGACCACAGAGCAGGATCATCCGCGGCAAGGCCGCCAGCTCGCGCACCTTGGCCTGGTCCAGCGGCCGGCCCTGCGGGCTCAGGTAGATCAGCGGTGCCGGGGTGGGATCGGCCGCACGCGCTGCCGCCAGGGCGGCACGCAGGGGCTCGATCAGCATCACCATGCCCGGGCCGCCACCGAAGGGACGGTCGTCCACCCGGCGGTAATTGCCCTCGGCATAGTCGCGCGGGTTCCAGCCATGCAGTTCCAGCAGCCCCCGCTCCTGCGCACGCCCGACCACGCCCAGCGCGGCCGATTGGGCAAGGAATTCAGGGAACAGGCTGATGACGTCTACACGCACAGGCTTTAGAACTCCGGGTCCCAGTCGACCACGATCAGGTTGGCGTCGAAATCCACGGATTTGACGAAATCGCCCATCACGAACGGAATCATCCGCTCACGGTCGCCACGGGTAACCAGCACGTCGTTGGAGCCGGTACTGAACAGATGCGAGGCAATACCCAGCTTGACGCCTTCGACGGTCTGCACGTCCAGGCCTTCCAGGTCGACCCAGTAATACTCGTCCGCGCTCGGCGGCGGCAAGGCGCTGCGGGCAACGTAGATCTCGGTCCCGCGCATGGCTTCGGCCACGTCGCGGTCGGTCACGCCCGGGAAGGTCGCCACCAGGGTCTTGCCCGAATCACGACCACGCACGCCAGTCAGTTCGGATTCCTGCCCCGCTGGGGTACGCAGGATCCAGGGCTGGTATTTGAAAATGGCCGAACGTGGCTCGGTCCAGGACTCAAGCTTCAGTTCGCCGCGCACACCAAAAACGCCGGCAATCCTGCCCAGCAGGATCCGGCGCTCGATATCTTTCTTCATATAGCAGTCGGGCCGCGCTTGCGCGCGGCCCGCCAGGATCAGGCCGCAGCGGCCTGGGACTTGGACGCTTCCTTGTACAGGTTGCGAACCTTGTCGGTCATCTGGGCGCCGTTGGCGATCCACTTGTCGCAAGCAGCGATATCCAGCACAACGCGCTGCTCGCCACCCTGTGCAACCGGGTTGTAGTAACCGACGCGCTCGATGTTGCGGCCGTCGCGGGCGCTACGGACGTCGGAAACGATGATGTGGTAGAACGGACGCTTCTTGGCGCCGCCGCGGGTCAGTCGAATCTTGACCATGGTGGTGTTTTCCTATGTTGCCCAGTCGCCAGGATGGCGCGGTAAGCCGGCGATTATAGCGACCACCCCGCTCCATTCCAACCCCGGCCCTGATCGGGAACCTGAACCCGCCTCAGCGCTCACCTTTCGCCAGTGCTGTCGGTGCGTCCTTCGCAGCCACCCCGGTTGGCACCCCATCGATTTTCACGCCTGGCCATGCCCGCCGAGCTACCCCTTCTGTCTCGTTCAGCACCCCGGGCATATGATTCGCATATGAATCATATAGTCAATTCAAGGGGCAACCGATGGGCATCGTGAACATCGACGACGAACTGCACGACAACCTGCGCAAGGCCAGCACCGTGTCTGGCCGCTCGATCAACGCCCAAGCCGGGTTCTGGATCAGGATCGGCATGCTTTGCGAACTCAACCCGCAGCTGAGTTTCCAGGAACTGGTCGCCCGCGAACTCGCCGCCGCCGGGGTGAGCCCTGCAAACATGCGGGCGGCAGAAGCATGATCAAGCAGCCGCATGAACTGGTATTGATGGCCGAATCCGGGCGCCTGCTGGCGTCGGTGTTCGAAGCACTGAACCAGCTGCCGCTGGAAGGCATGAGCACGCTGCAGGTGAACGACTGGGTCGAGCGCTTCATCGTCGACCGCTTGCAGGCGCGCCCGGCCAGCAAGGGCCAGTATGGCTTCGCCTATGTGCTCAACAGCTCCATCGATACCGTTGTCTGCCACGGCGTGCCGTCATCGAAGGACATTCTCCGCAGCGGCAGCATCGTCAATCTGGACATCACTCTGGAGAAGAACGGCTACATCGCCGATTCCAGCCGCATGTTCCTGATCGGCGAGGTAAGCCATCAAGCCAAGCGTCTGGTGCGCGTCACCAACGAGGCCATGTGGAAGGGCATCGCCACGGTGCGCCCCGGCGCAACCCTGGGCGACATCGGCTTTGCGATCAACCGCCACGCCAAGGACGCCGGCTATTCGGTGGTGAAGGAGTACTGCGGCCACGGTATCGGCCGCGAAATGCACGAAGAGCCGCAGGTGCTGCATTACGGGCATCGTGGCGCCGGGCTCGAACTGCAGGCCGGCATGACCTTCACCATCGAGCCGATGATCAACCAGGGCCGCGCGGCGATCGACAACCACGACGATGGTTGGACCGTGACCACGCGCGATGGAAAGCTGTCGGCGCAGTGCGAACATACCGTCGAGGTAACGGAAACCGGCGTACGCGTACTGACCCTGCGCGATGAGGAGCGGGCCACCGCACAGAAGCTGCTGGGCGCCGTCGCGTAGGACGCGCTTGTGTGGGAGCGGCGTCAGCCGCGAAGCTGGTGCTGCTGAAGTTGCCAGCAGCTGTGCGACCTGATGATCTATCTGCTTCGCGGCTTACGCCGCTCCCACAAAAAGAAGGGCAGGCAGCTCGCCGCCAATGTAACCAGCCAAAAAGAAGGCCCGGCATTGCCGGGCCTTCTTCATTCACAGATCACGATCAAGCAACCGCAATCACCAGATCACAACCCGCTTGTCGTCGGCCCGCACCATCGCATCGCCGGCCTTGCACTGGAACGCGGCGGCATACGACGGCATGTTCGACGGCGCACCGTTGGCACGGAAGTTGGCCGGTGCGTGCGGATCGGTGTTCAAGCGCACGCGCAGCTCGCCATCGGTGAAGTTGCGGCGCCACACTGTGGCCCAGTTCATGAAGAAGCGCTGGTCCTGGGTGTAGCCATCAACCGGCACGTTGAGCTTCGCGTCTTCCTTCAGCGCCATCTGCAGCGCGTCGTAGGCAACGGTCAGGCCACCGAGATCACCGATGTTCTCGCCCAGGGTCAGCTTGCCCTTGACGTTCACGCCCGGCAGCGACTCGTAACCGTCGAACTGCGCGACCAGCTGGTCAGTGCGGCTGTTGAATGCGCTGCGATCAGCATCGGTCCACCAGTTGTCGAAATTGCCATTGGCGGCGAACTGGCTGCCCGAGTCGTCATAGCCGTGCATCATTTCATGACCGATGACCGCACCGATGCCGCCATAGTTCAGCGCCGGATCGGCCTTGGCGTCGAAGAACGGCGGCTGCAGGATCGCGGCCGGGAACACGATTTCGTTCTTGGTCGCGTTGTAATAGGCATTCACCGTCTGCGGGGTCATGCCCCACTCGGTCTTGTCCACCGGCTTGCCGATCTTGGCGAGCATGTAGCGGTAGTTGAACGCCTGCGCCGCCTGCATATTGCCCAGGTAGCTGTCGCTGTTGGTGGTCAGGCCGGAGAAATCACGCCACTTGTCCGGGTAGCCGATCTTCGGGGTGAAGCTGGCCCATTTCTCCAACGCCTTCTTCTTGGTGTCCTCGCCCATCCACGGCAGGCCTTCCAGGCGCGCCTTCAGCGCGACGGACAGGTTCTCCACCAGATGCTGCATGGCCACCTTGGATTCGGCCGGGAACACCGCGTCCACGTACAGCTGGCCCAGGGCTTCGCCCATCGAGACATTCACCGAATCCAGCACGCGCTTCCAGCGCGGCTGCATTTCCTGCTGGCCGCGCAGGGTCTTGCTGAAGAAGTCGAAGTTGGCCTGCTCGAAGTTCTTGCTCAGGTACGGCGCGGCGTTGTCCACGGTGTGGAAGCGCAGGTAGGCCTGCCAGGTGGCAGCCGGCACGTCGGCCAGCATGGTGTTCAGTTCGTTGAAGAAGCCCGGCTGGGCCAGCGAGAACTTGTCTTTGGCCGGGATCTGCAGCGTGTCGAACAGCGCGGTCCAGCTGAAGTTCGGGGTCTGCTTGTCGGCATCGGCGGCGCTGACCGGGTTGTAGCGCTTGGACGGGTCACGCAGCTCGATGCGCGACAGCGACGCCTTGGCCAGGCGGGTTTCGAAATCCATCACCGCCTTGGCCTGCTCCTTGGCCTGCGCGGCATCGACGCCGGACAGGGTCAGCAGCTGTTCGATGTAGGCCACATAGGCCTCGCGGATCTTGGCCTGCGATTCGTCGAAGTAATAGCCCTTTTCCGGCAAGCCCAGGCCGCCCTGGCCGACATAGGCGATGACGTTGGCCGAATCCTTGAAGTCCGGGCTGGCGTACAGCGAGAACAGGAAACCATTGCCCTGCGCATAGGCATCACGCAGGTAGCCGGTGATGGCGGCGCTGTCATTCAGCGCGGCGATCTTGTCCAGTTCCGCCTGCAGCGGCTTGATGCCGGCAGCCTCGATGGCCGCCTCGTCCGAGCCGGTCGTCCAGATGTCGCCGATCTTGGCTTCGTTGGAACCTGCTGCAGCCTTGCCAGCGGCCGCCTGCTGGACCAGCGCGTGCTGCACTTCCAGCGAGCGCTCACGCAGGATCTCGAAGCTGCCCCAGGTGGTCTGGTCGCCCGGCACCGGGTTGGCCTTGAGCCACTTGCTGTTGACGAAGCCGTTGAGGTCGGCACACGCCTGCACGGCCGGATCCAGATCGGCGGCGTTGAGCGAGATCAGCTGGGTCTTGAGCTGTGACTGGTCGAACGCGACCTTGGCTTCGGCAGCCGGCGCGGCAGGCGCTTCGGTCTTGCCACAGGCGGCGAGCGAGGCAGCGATTGCAACCGTCAGGGACAACGGGACGAGCTTGGAAAACGACATGGACATCTCCGGCCAAACAGGGAAAAGGCCATGCAACTGCATGGCACAACCGACGAGCGTAGGGGATCACGGCCATCGACGGATAGGCCAAAGGTCACGCAACAACCTCGCGACAGGCGTCGCAACGCCCCCTCCCCAGCCAATGGAAAACCGGCGTCCTGGTATGAGCACCTCCACGCCTGCCCCTCCACCAGCCGCCAAAACCAGGCACGTTTCCCAATACCGGCTGGCCCAGCCAGCGCCCACCGGACACACGCTGTGCCAAACTCCGGCAACGTGGATCGGAGCATCCACCTGCCGGGAGTCGCCCATGCTTTGGCTGCGCGCAGTAGTGTTCTGTTTCGCCTCGGTCTGCTGCCATGTCGCCCACGCACAGGCAACGCATCCGCTCGACCCGGGCACGACGGCCGCACCCGCAGCGCCAACGGCAAGCACTCCCGAGCCCGTCGATACCGCACTGATCGTGACCCGCGCTGATACCGACGAGCGCCTGGCGATCGCCGCCATCGAGCTGGCTGGCCAACCAGACCCCATCATCGCGCTGGCACCCACGCTCGAGGACATCACCCGCTCGGTTGACCTGCGCCGACAGGCCTTGTCCCCTGCCCAGCTGCGCAGGGTGCCGATCATGCGCCTTGAAAGCCTCGATCGACATTGGCAGTTCGACAGCAAGCGATTCACGCGCTGGCGCGACGCGCTGCAGATCGCCACCGCCCCCTATGCCGAGGATGCCGCCGAACTCGCGCAACGTCGTGCCAGCTGGCAAGCAACACGGCAGCAGCCGAGCAGCATTCCGCCACTGCTGCTCGGTCGCATCGATGCCTTGATAACCCGCCTGACCGAAGCCGAGCAGGCGCTTGCCGGTCCGCTTTCGCGGCAGTTGGAACTCAGCGCGCGCGCCAATGCCATGGAGGTGCGGCTGCAATCAGGCCACGCTGCGGTCACCGATGCCATCAGCTACCTCGACCATCAGCTGCTGCAGGTGGATTCGCCACCGCTCTGGCGGATCGATACGGATTCCCCCGACCAGCGCGCAGCGGCCAGCGACGCACTCAGCTCAGGCCTGCAGATAGAACTGGAGTTCAGCCGCGCCTATCAAAGCGAACACCGCCACACGCAGATCCTGTTCCACACAATCCAGGTACTGCTGCTGCCGTTGCTATTGTGGGCCCGCCGCTATGGTCGTCGAGCGAACGTCAACAACAGCATCGACGCCGCCACCCAGCGCGTGCTGGCGCGGCCCTGGTCAACCTGGTTGCTGCTGTCCACGGTCGCCATGCTGGTACTGGAGCCCGATGCGCCATTGCTGACCCTGCAGGCGGGCATGTTGTTCGCCTTGGTCCCGGTACTTCGCCTGCTGCCGCCCGCAAGCAAGCACCTGCTTGGCCATTGGCCGCTGGTCGCATCATTGCTGTACCTGCTCGCCGGGCTGGGCTTCTTCTTCCTGTCGAGCAATACCGCCTTCCGCGTGTATACGCTGGCGCTGACCCTGGTGGCCATGGTGTTGACCGGCTTCGTGCAATGGCGGGCCTACCGCGCCGGTCACGCACGCACAACCGGCAGGACCGGGCAGCTGCTGCGTGCAGCGGCCTGGGGCGCGCAGGGCCTGTTCGCGGTCTCCCTGCTTGCCAATATCCTGGGCAACCTCACGCTGGCGGAGATGCTGACCAGCGCGATCATCGACAGTGCCTACTTTGGCCTGCTGCTCTATGTCGGTATCGCAGTATTGCTGAGCTTGTTGCACCTGCTGCTCAGCAGGCCCAGCCTGGCGCGCTACCGGCTTACCCGCGATCACGCGCCGCCGTTGCTTTCCCTGCTGGCCCGAGTGGGCGTTTTTGCCGCGGTTGTTGGCTGGATCGTCTATGCGATGGACAGCTTCCGCATCCTGCGGCCGACCTATGCAGTCCTCGGCAAGGTGCTGTCGCATGAATTTGCCTTTGGAGAATTCAGCTTGTCGCTCGGCCATGTGCTGGCCTTCATCGCCGCAATCACCATCGCCTTCTGGGCTGCCCGGGTTACCCGCCTGCTGCTGCAGGACATACTCCAGCATGGCACCAGCGTGTCGCGCGGCATTGGCAACAGCATCGCCTCGCTGGCCTCGTATGCGGTACTGATGCTGGGCGTGGTGATCGCGCTGTCGGCGGCCGGCTTCAAGGGCAGCCAGCTGGCGCTGCTGTTCGGTGCATTGGGCGTTGGTATCGGATTTGGCCTGCAGAACGTGGTCAACAACTTCGTGTCCGGCTTGATCCTCATGTTCGAGCGACCGATCCAGCCCGGCGATGTGGTCGAGGTCGGCCCGATCAACGGCCGCGTCCGTGACATCGGCATGCGCTCCACCCGCATCAAGACCTTCGATGGCGCCGACGTGGTGGTGCCCAATGGCACCTTGCTGTCCGAGCCGCTGGTCAACTGGACGCTGCTCGACCGCAACCGGCGCATGGAAGTGAATGTCGGTGTTGCCTACGGCAGCGATCCACAACAGGTGCTTGAACTGCTGTCCCGCTGCGCCGGGCAGACACCCGGTGTCGCCACCGAACCTGCCGTCGTCGCCTTGTTCGTTGGCTTTGGTGCCAGCTCACTGGACTTCAGCGTACGTGCCTGGACGCGCGACTACGACCATTGGCTCAACATCCGCAGCGAGCTGATCACCCGTATCCATGCGGCGCTGCAGGAGGCGGGAATCGACATTCCCTACCCACAGCAGGATGTGCATGTGCGCAGCCTGCCGAAAGCCGCGATGGATGCTTCGACCGAGCCACCACCAAGCGTCGCGTGAGCATCGCTTGCGCAGGCAGGCTGCAATGCCGGGCTCAACAGCGCGCGCCCGCTCCCATCGAGCCAGCGGGATAGCCGCCCTCAACGCACCCGCAGCAGCGAACCAATCACCGCGACAAGCGCAAGTGCCGCTGCTGCCATCAGGAACGCAGCCGGCAGCGACCACTGCTGGGCAATGAAGCCGATTGCCGCCGGGCCCAGCAGCACGCCTGCATAGCCCATGGTGGTGACTGCGGGAATGGCAACGCTCTCGGGCATGCGGGTCTGCCGCCCTGCAAGGCTGAACATCACCGGCACGATGTTGGCGCAGCCAATGCCGACCAGCGCGTAGCCAAGCAAGGCCACGCCGAAGCTCGGCACCAGCGTCGCAAGTACAAACCCGCCACACGCAAGCAGACCACCCAGCAGCACCGCCATGCTCGGCCCAAGCTGGTTCACCAGCCGGTCGCCGAACAGGCGTGTGGCTGTCATGGCGATATTGAAGGCAACAAAGCCCCAGCCTGCATGGGCAAGTTCCACACCGCGCACCTCATGCAGGAACACCGCGCTCCAATCCAGCATCGAGCCTTCGGCCAGGAAGCTGATGAAGCACACCGCACCAATCATGATCACCACGCCACGCGGCAGGGCGAAGCTGCCCTCGCCCTGCTCGGCGCGTTCGCTGCGCCACCAGCGCGATGACAGTGCCGTGATCGCCAACACGCC
>QFOV01000125.1 GCA_003248565.1 Stenotrophomonas sp. | reverse complement strand
GACGCGCGAGCGCCTGCGCCGCGACCTGCAGGCCGCGCGCGATGCCAACATGAACATGCTGCGCAACTGGGGCGGCGGCTACTACGAAGACGATGCCTTTTTCGACATCGCCGATGAGCTCGGTTTGCTGGTGTGGCAGGACTTCATGTTCGGCGGCGGCATGCAGCCAGGTTATGACCCGGCGTTCCGGGAAAATGTCGTTGCCGAAGCGCGCGACAATATCCGTCGTTTGCGCCACCACCCCAGCATCGTGCTGTGGTGTGGCAACAACGAAGAAGAGACCGCGTGGAAGGATTGGGGCCACGGCAAGACCTTGAAAGAGGCCGATCCGGTGTTTGCCGCGAAAGTCTGGCAGGGCTATGTGGACCTGTTCGGCAAGGACCTGCGCAGCGTCGTCGCCGAGGAAGGCCTGGGCGTGCCGTACTGGGCCAGTTCGCCGAGCAATGACCTGGACACCAAGGCCAATGACTCGCGTCGCGGTGACAAGCACTACTGGGAAGTCTGGGGCAACCCGGCGTTGCCGCCGACGGCCTACCTGAAGGAAACCCCGCGCTTCATGTCCGAGTATGGCCTGCAGGCCTGGCCGCAGCTGTCGACCATCAACGCCTTCGCCACGCCGGAAGAACAGCAGGTGGATGGGCCGGTGATCGAGGCGCACCAGAAGTTCCTGGCCGGCAAAGGCAATGAGCGTCTGCTGCACTACATCGAGATGGAATTCGGCACGCCGCGCTCGTTCCCTGATTTCGTCTACCTGAGCCAGATGATGCAGGCCGAGGGCATCGAACTGGCCGCGTTGCACCATCGCGCCTCGCGGCCGTACACGATGGGTTCGCTTTACTGGCAGCTCAACGACGTGTGGCCGGGCGCATCCTGGTCCAGCGTGGACTACTACGGCAACTGGAAGGCACTGAACTTCCATGCCCGTCGCTTCTTCGCCGACGTGGCGGTGGCCGCGCTGCGCGATGAAGGAAGCACCCGTTTCAGTCTGCTCAACGACGGCCGTGCAGAAATGCAGGGGCAGTGGCGTGTGCGCGTGCTGGATTTCGATGGGCGGGAGTTGCAGCAGCAGCGCGGGCCGATCAGCCTGCCCGCACTGTCAGCCACCGAAGCTGCACGCTTCAGCGACGCCGAGTTGTTGCAGGGCGCAGACCCCAGCCGCAGCGTCGCCGTATTCGAACTGCTGCGCGGTGACGCAGTAGTGGCACAGCGCCTGGTCTACTTCGTCGCCGCCAAACAGCAAGCCTTGCAGCCGGCACAGCTGCACAGCGAGCTGCGCGCAGAAGGCGATCATTACCTGCTGCAGCTGCGCGCCGACAAGCTGGTCCGTGGTATCTGGATCGGCTTCAACAACGCCGATGCCAGCATCGAGGACAACGCCTTCGATCTGCTGCCCGGCCAGACCCGCACGCTGGTCGTGCGCAGCACCGCACCGCTTTCCACCCTGCGCACGGCCCTGCACCTGCAGACGCTGGGCGACACCCTGCAGTCCCGTCCCGTTGCATCGCAAGACAACGCTTCCGTCGAGAGGATCCACTGATGACCCGTTCCCTGCGTACCGCCCCCCTGGTCGCCGCGCTGATGCTGGCGCTTTCCGCCTGCAGCCAGCAGGCCGCCGCTCCCGCCACCACCCCGGCTGCACCGGCTACTGCAGCAGCACCGGCTGATGCCGCGCTTCCGGCCGTCGATGACGCCGAAGCTGCACGCATGGCCGAGCAGGTCCGTGAGGCCACCCGCCACGCCTGGCAGGGTTACATGCAGTACGCCAAGGGCCACGACGACCTCAAGCCGCTCAGTGGCCAGCCGCGTGACTGGTATCCCAAGCCGCTGCTGATGTCGCCGGTCGACGCGCTGGACACGCTGCTGCTGCTCGGCCTGGACAAGGAAGCCAACGAAGCACGCGAGCTGATCGTCACCCAGCTGTCCTTCGACCAGGACATGGACGTGCAGAACTTCGAGGTCACCATCCGCCTGCTCGGCGGCCTGCTGTCGGCCTACCAGATGACCAACGACGAGCGCCTGCTCAAGCTCGCCGATGATCTGGGGACGCGCCTATCGCCGGTCTTCGACAGCCCGACCGGCCTGCCGTACACCCACGTCAACCTGCACACCGGCAAGACCAGCGGCAAGATCAGCAACCCGGCCGAAACCGGCACGCTGCTGCTGGAGTTCGGCACCCTGGCCAAGCTCACCGGCAAGCAGGCGTACTACGACAAGGCCAAGCGTGCGCTGGTTGAAACCCACAAGCGCCGCTCCAAGATCGGCCTGGTTGGCCTGAACATCAACGTCGAGACCGGCGAGTGGACCAACAAGGACGCCTCGATCGCCGGTGGCATCGACTCGTACTACGAGTACCTGCTCAAGTGCTGGAAGCTGTTCGGCGACGAAGACTGCAAGAAGATGTGGGACGAGAGCATCGGCCCGATCAACCAGTACCTGGCTGATGAATCGCGCGAAGGCGAGCTGTGGTACGGCCACGCCGACATGGACACCGGTGCCCGCACCTCCACCACGTACGGTGCGCTGGACGCGTTCATGCCCGGCCTGCTGGCCCTGGGCGGCGACCTGGACCGCGCCAAGCGCCTGCAGGAATCCAACCTGAAGATGTGGCGCCTGCATGACATCGAGCCGGAGTCGCTGGACTACGCCAAGATGGAAGTGCGTTCGCCGAGCTACGCGCTGCGCCCGGAGATCGTCGAGTCGGCTTACTACCTGCACCACTACACCGGTGACGCGCGCTACCGTGGCATGGGCAAGGAATTCTTCGACGACTTCGTGCGCTACACCCGCACCGATCACGGCTTCGCCGCGCTGAAGGATGTCCGCAGCAAGGAGAAGGACGACTCGATGGAGAGCTTCCTGTTCGCCGAGACGTTCAAGTACTACTACCTGCTGTTCGCCCCGGCCAAGACCCTGGACTTTGACGGCATCGTCTTCAACACCGAAGCCCACCCGCTGCGCCGTACCTGGTAAGAGCGGGAGCCAAGGCTTCCCGGATTCATCCGCAGTAAGGCTTTCTGGTAAACCATCCGGAGCAAGGCTGTTTCGTAGATTGTCCGAAGCTGGGCTTCCTCCCCTCTCCCGCTTGCGGGAGAGGGGCAGGGGGTGAGGGCCGCCTAGCCTATTGATCCCAACGGAGGTAGCTTTTGCCGTCCCGAGGTCGCGAATAGCCCCCCGCAAAGCCCCCTCACAACCCAACCGTAAGAGCACGCTAAACTCCGCCACAACACGGACCATGGCGGGGGCCGATGGAGCTGTCTTCCATCCTGATCATCGACGACGACACAGCTTCGCTGGCGAGGTTGGTCAGGCTCGTGTCCGAATTACTGACGGACCAACAGACACGGATTCACACCGCCGACAGCCTCGGCAGCGCCCTTGCACTCCTGCAAGCCCATCAGTTCGACCTCGCCCTGGTCGACATGCAACTACCCGACGGCACCGGCATCGAACTTGTCGGTTGGATGCAGCAGCATGTGCCGCAGCTGCAAGCAGTGATCGTGTCCGCCTTTGCCGAGGAAGAAAGCATCTTCGCTGCATTGCGCGCCGGCGCCGCAGGCTACCTGCTCAAGGACCGGGAGGACATCGAGCTGACGGTCGCACTGCGCAGCCTGCAGCGCGGTGGCGCGCCGATCGACCCGATGATCGCGCGGCGCATTCTGGCCTTGCTGCCAGCGGTTGCGCAGCCTCCAGTCGCTGCTCCAGCAGCGCCCGCCGTGCAGCTGTCCGAGCGAGAGCTCGGCATTCTGAACCACGTTGCGCAGGGCTACGGCAACCGCGAGATTGCCGAGTTGCTCGGCTTGTCGCGGCTCACCATCGAAGCCCATACCCGCAACATCTACCGCAAGCTGGCGGTGGGCTCGCGGACCGCCGCGGTATACGAAGCGCGTGCGATGGGGCTGCTGCCTTGATCCGCTGGTTCTTGCTGTTGCTGCTGTCGGCCTGCATGGCCAGCGCCAACGCAGGGGCGGGGGACATCACCCGTATCACCCACGCTGAAGCTGTACGTGCAGACTGGCAATCGCCAGCAGCACCTGCGCAAGGTTGGGTGCAGGTACCACTGGCTGACCAGTGGCAGACGCGCTGGCCCGATCACGACGGCGTGGTCTGGTATCGCCTGCGTTGGCAACAGAGTGACGCCAGTCAGGCAACCGGCCTGCTGCTGGATTACACCTGCATGGCCGCTGCCGTATACCTCAACGGCAGCCTGATCGATCGCGACCCGTCGCTGGTCGAGCCGCTGTCACGCAGTTGGCATGTGCCACGCTATTTCCTGTTGCAGTCGCCGCTGCTCAAGCAAGGCGAGAATGAACTGCTGGTTCGGGTCTCTGGCCTGGCGGCCTACCAACCTTCGCTGGGGGTGGTGGATGTAGGCGACCCGCAGATCCTGCAGGCACGCTTCCGCAAAGAAGTTTTCGTCCGCCACGACCTGCAGGTGCTGGACAGCGCCATCGGCTTCGTGCTGGCTGCGGTTATCGGTCTGTTCTGGCTGCTGCGGCGCAAGGAGTCGATGTACGGCTGGTACGCGTTGAGCGCGGTGTTCGGACGCCTGTACGACAGCAATTTCTTTGCCAGCAGCCCGTGGCCGTTCCCCAGTACCGATGGCTGGCAAGCCTTCATTGGTGCCTGCTACGTGGCCGGTGCTGCTGCCCATACCGTCTTCCTGCTGCGTTTCTGCGAGCGGCGCTGGCCGCGTCTGGAGCGCGTGTTGCTGGTCATTGCAGTGCTGGTGATGGCGGGCGCCCTGCTGTGGCCGCAATGGATGGGGCCGTATCGCAACGTCTATCTGGTACCCACCATTGCCTTCCTCTACCTGGTCTCGTTCACCTTCATGGGCTATGCGCTGCGCAGCGGCCGGCGCGACTACCAGGTGCTGGCGCTGTGCATCATCCTGCCGATCGCGGTATCGCTGCATGATCTGGGCGTGTACATGGGCTGGTATGGCGGTGTCAGCTACCTGGGATCGTTCACCTCGCCGCTGATGCTGCTCGGCATGGGCTTCGTGCTGGCGTACCGCTTCGCCAATACCATGCAGCGGGTGGAAGGCTTCAATGCCGAGTTGCGCCATGAAGTGCAGCAGGCCACCACGCAGTTGGCGGATACCTTGCAGCAACAGCATGCGCTGGAGTTGTCGCACAGCCGCGCCGGTGAGCGCCTGCAGCTGGTGCGTGACCTGCACGATGGCTTTGGCGGCACCCTGGTGGGTGCAATCGCGCGCCTGGAGCAGGCGCCCGATGGCATGCCACGGCAGAAGGTCATCGGCATGCTGCGCGAGATGCGTGACGACCTGCGCCTGGTCATCGACAGCACCGCTCGCGAGCAGGCGGATCTGGCCGAGCTGCTGGCGCCGCTGCGGCACCGAGCCAGTGGCTTGCTGGATGCGGTGGACATCCAGGCCCACTGGCACCTGCAGGACATCGATGGCATCGAGCTTGGAGCCAGCCGCAGCCTCGACCTGTTGCGGTTGCTGCAGGAAGGCCTGACCAACGTGTTCAAACACAGCCGCGCGCAGCGCGTGGATGTCTACCTGCGCAGGCAAGGTGACCAGCTGCAACTGCATATCGACGACGACGGTGTTGGGCTGGTGCAAGCTGCCAGTGGCAAGGGGGCATCGGGTACTGGCGCTGGGCTGGCCAGCATGCACCTGCGTGCACGCAGGCTGGGTGGCGAACTGCAGGTATCAGCCGCCGCCAATGGCAGCGGAACGCGGCTGGCGTTGTTGCTGCCACTGATGGCGTGATCAGGTGACGGTCCGGCTGGCTGCCGACTACCTGATTTCGTGGATGCGGGACATGTAGGCCCAACGGTAGGTTTGTCCCTTGCTGATTCGGGGGATCCTTCCATGAACCGTCCTGTCCTTGCCAAGGCTGCGCCGCTGGTCGTGCTTGCCATGCTGGGCCTGTTGCCGTTTTTGCCAGCGCAGGCTGCTGAAGTCGTTGGCGGTACCTCGCCGACCACGCCCTGCACGCAAGACGCCAGTACTGGTGCCATTGCCTGCCAGGAAGGCAGTCGGGTTGGCGCTGATGGCAATCCGGGGCCGTCGCAGCCGGGCTGGAGCAGTTCTGCGGGCGGGCTGGGAAATTCCACCGGCAACACCGCCTTCGGGCAAGGCAGTTCGGTCGGCATGGGCGGGCAGGGCTCGAATGGCACCGCAGGGGGGACCGGTGGTACCGGTGGCAATGGCGGTGCCTACAACCTGGCGTTCGGCAGCAACAGCAGTGCTGGTAACGGCGGCAAGGCTGGTCAGGGCAGCGCGGGTGGCACAGGCGGCAATGGTGGCTCCGGCGGCAACTACAACATCGCGTTGGGCAATGGCAGCCAGGCTGGCAATGGCGGTGACGGTGTCGAAGGCTGCTGTGGCTTCCATGGTGTCAGCGGAACGGCAGGCACGGACAACAATGTCGCCATCGGCAGGAATGCGATAGCTGCCGGTGGTGGTTCGGTCGCGCTGGGCTCTGGCAGCAGCGACGGTGGTCTTGCCGATGTGGTGTCGGTGGGGTCGGCTACATTGAAGCGGCGCATCACCAACGTTGCCGCCGGCACCGCTGGCAATGACGCGGTGAACCTCACCCAGTTGAACGCGGTGTCTGCATCCACCAGCAGTGGCTTGTCGGGCGTGGCGGCTTGGCTGGGCGGCGGTGCTGCGTACAGCGGGGGCGTGTTCACCGCACCCAACTATGCGATCCAGGGAGGGGTGCAGCACAGCGTGGGCTCTGCGCTTGGTGCGCTGGATACTGCGTTGACCAACCAAGGCGCGGACCTGCAGAACTACGTCGACGCCGAAGCGGGTGCTGCGTTGGCAACGGCCAACCAATACACCGATACGCGTGAAGCAGGCACCCGCGCCGATCTGCTGGGCGCGGACGCAGTGATGTTGACCACCGCCAACAGCTATACAGATGGCCGTGAGGCCGCCGTGCGGAGCGACATGGCAGCCAGCGCCAACACCACGCTGGATGCCGCGATTGCGCATGCCGATGCGCGTGAATCGGTGGTACGTACGGACATGGCCGGCGCGGACGCGGCGACGCTGACCAGTGCCAACAGCTATACCGATACGCGTGAGGCGGCCATCCGCAACGACATCGCCGCCGGAGGGGACGCCACGCTGGATGCGGCCAACGCGCACACCGATACGCGCGAGGCAGCGATCCGCACCGATATGGCCGATGCGGACGCGTCGACCCTGGCCAGCGCCAACAGCTATACCGATGCGCGTGAGGCGGCCATCCGCGACGACATCGTCGCCGGTGGCGCGGCCACCTTGGATGCGGCCAATGCGCATACCGATGCGCGCGAGGCGGTGATCCGCACGGACATGGCAGCGGGGGATGCAGCAACGCTGGCGTCGGCGAATGCATATACCGATACGCGTGAGATCTCGCTGCGTGATGACCTCGCGGCCGGCGATGCGGCCACGCTTGACTCGGCCAACCAGTACACCGACCAGCAGGTCGCCAACAGTCAGGCGATGGGGCTGCAGGCCGCGCGCGCGCATGCCGATGCCGGTGACGCCGCGACCTTGGCCGCGTCCACGGTTTACACCGATGCCCAGGTGGCCACCGTGCGCGGTGAGGTCAGCGCGGGGGATACGGCGACGTTGGCTTCTGCAAACCAGTACACCGATACAACCGCAGCCCAGACCCTGACCAGTGCCAATGCCTATACGGATAGCGCGCTGGCCGCGTTCAGCGACGACTTCACCCGTTTCCATGACGGCGTGGAGCAACGCCTGCGCAATCAGGACCGACGCATCGACCGGATGGGCGCGATGACATCGGCGATGACCAACATGGCGATCAACGCGGCCGGTGGCCAGAGCGCGCGCGGGCGGGTTGCGGTGGGCGCCGGTTTCCAGGGGGGAGAACAGGCGCTGTCGATTGGTTATGGCGTGCGGCTGGGGGCGCGCGCTTCGTTCTCGCTGGGCGGCGCCTTTGGTGGCGGTGAGAAGTCCGCCGGTGTTGGCTTCGGCGTTGACCTGTGATGTCGACGGCCGCGGACGTGTAGCGTGACAGCCCTTGCGTTGCCGCTGGTGCTGCGCCTGGTGCCAGCGTTTGCTATCGAGGCGAGCGCGAATCCACAGCACCGCCGTATCCGCAACGGCTCATGGATCCTCAACGATGCAGGGCTGCGTCGCGAGGTTGAACTGTCCATCGGGAGTGCGGCGTGGCACGTCGTCATCCGCGAGCAGAGGATGATGCAGCGGATGCTGCAGCATCCCGGGCGCTGAGGTGCGGGGCTCAGCCCGGTCGAGGCAATGGCGAATGCCGGGTGCGGGTGATCGCCGGTTTAAACCTTTTGCCCGTTGCATGCATCAAAGTCTGGAGTCGGTGATCGCGACAGCCGCGATCCGACGCATTTCCGCCAGCCACGACCGGAGCCAGACGATGCGACGTGCAACCTCCCGAAACCTGTTGTGCCTGGGTGTGCTTCTCTGCGTGCTGCCTCTTCAGTTGGCCGCGACCACGCTGGAGGCTGCCAATGAAGCGACGCGGCGCTTCATTGTTGCCACCATGGAGGACAGAGGCATCCCGGGACTGCAGGTTGCGGTGGTCAAGGACGGCAACGTGGTGTTTTCGACGGCGGTCGGGCTGGCCAATGTCGAGAACAAGGTGGCAGCCACGCCTGCGACCCTGTTCCCCATCAACTCGGCGACCAAGGCATTCACCGGCGTGGCGGTAATGCAGCTGGCCGAAGCCGGGCAGCTTGATCTTGATGCGCCAATCTCCGCTTATCTGCAGCAACTGCCTGCCGCATGGCAGGCGATCCGTGTACGTCAGCTGCTGGCGCATACCTCGGGCCTGCCGGATATCGTCGATGCGCAGGGCCTGGTTGGTGGTGGCTCCGAAGCAACGGCATGGCAGCTGGTTGAGCAGCAGCCGATGCAGGCCTTGCCGGGCGCGCGGTTCGCCTACAACCAGACCAACTACGGCTTGCTGGCCAGGATCATCGCTCAGCGCAGTGGCAGGACCTACGAGGACTATCTGGCGGACAACCAGTTCAAGCGTGTTGGCATGATGCACGTCGGGTTCGGTGACAGCTACGATCTGCTGCCGAACGCGGCGACCATGTACAGCTTTTTTCCACGCAGCAGTGATGCTGCCGGTGCACCGAAGCGACTTTCGCACTGGTTCTACGACATGCCACAGGGCTTGTGGGCCGGTGGTGGCATCCAGACCACTGCCGATGATCTGGCGCGGTGGTTGGCGGCCCTGTTGCAGCA
>QFOV01000124.1 GCA_003248565.1 Stenotrophomonas sp. | reverse complement strand
GCGCACCCGAACGATGCAGCTGGAGATCATCTTCCTTCGTGTGGATTCCGCCTCCAGGTCCGACGAACAGCAGATCATCGTCAATCAGTTCGTCCAGTGCAGCTACATCGCTTTGCAGCATGGCAACTCGAAGCCGCTCTTCGTACTGCTGAATCTGCATGAGCGTCGGTGCTCCCGGTTGTGCGCGAAGGGTTGGGCCACGCAGTGCAGCTGCGTTGGCTCAGATTTCCCAGCGGAATCGATATCATCGACGAGCTGCAACTGCATGGTTCAGCCATGCGGCCCGCCCATTACGGGCAGAACGATGCCATTGATATAACTCGCGGTGATCGGAGAGGCCAGGAACACGTATGCCGGTGACAGCTCCTCGGGGTGGGCGGGTCGCTTCATGTCACTGTCAGCGCCGAATTCAGCAACATCATCCGCTGCCTTGTCCGCGGGGTTGAGTGGCGTCCACACCGGGCCTGGCGCAACGCAGTTCACACGGATTCCGCGCGGCAGAAGCTGAGTCGCCAGCGCCTTCGTGAAGGCATGGATCGCACCCTTTGTCGTGGAGTAGTCGATCAGCGATGGGCTGCCGAAGATACCGGTTTCCGAGCCGGTATTGATGATGCTGCCACCTTCCTCCAGGTACGGCAGCACCGCCCGCGCCATCTGGATGTAGCCGGCGATGTTGGTCTGCAGCGTTTCCTGCAGATGTTCATCCAGGAGATCTTCCAGGCGATGGCAATGCAGCTGGAACGCGGCATTGTTGACGAGGATGTCAACGCCACCGAACGTCTTGACGACTTTCTTCACTGCCTTGTTGCAGAAGGACGGATCACGCACGTCACCGCTGATCGCAAGGCTTCGCGTGCCCTCCTTCTCTACCTTGCTGCAGGTGAGCTTCGCATCGTCATGCTCGCTGAGATACAAGACGGCGACATCGGCGCCCTCTCGCGCAAAAAGAACCGCTACTGCTCTGCCTATGCCCGAGTCAGCACCGGTGATGATCGCCCGCAGACCCCGCAACTTGCCGCTGCCCTCATAGTCGGGCGCCATGTAGCGTGGGGCCAGATCAAGCTCGCTTTCGGCACCTGGCTTGCGGATGCTCTGGGCGGGCATACGAGCTGGTTGCTTGCGCGTTCCTGCCTGGACCGGCGCAGGCTTTTCTGGCTTGCCGGCGACGGCATCGAGCTTTTTTGCCCGACTCTGAAGATTGCGCTGCCTCGTCGCCGTCCGCTGGGCGTCTCCATCCTCGCCACGCTTCGTAGCCTGCCTTTGGGTAGGCGTTCTGGACGTTGTTGCGGTAGGTGATTTGGCAGCAGACTTCTTGGATTCAGACATTGTTCGACCTTTTAGGCATCAGTTGGCAAGCGCTTCGGAAGCGTGTTCAAGTTGCGCTGTCTTTGTCTGAATGATCCGGGATTGGAGGCCCTCTCTCTGGATCAACGGGTGGCAAGTCGGGATTGTCGTTGCCCGGCAGCTCAGGATTCGGGCGATCAGGATTCCTAGGATCCCGCATCGGATCAGGAGTTCCCGGCTCACGAGGCGCATTCGGATCGGTTGGCGTGGGGGTGCTCACAACTCACCTCATGTAACGGCGCGATGGGGATGTCGCGGTACCCACCTTGCGTCCGTCAACGTTAGCCTGCAGTCATGCAATGTGAAGAGAAATCGCAGCAGTTCACTCATCACAGCTGCGACTTGATCGGAAGAATTAACTTCTCGATCATCTTCTCCTTCAAAGGCCGCTGCTCCCACATCGCATGGGTGTATTTGATCGTCGGCTGCAGGTCCGCCTCGAACACCTCGGTCATCTGCGCGGCGAATGCTGCATCGTAGACATTGAGGCTGGCTTCATCGTTGAGCCGAAAGCTTCGTACGTCGAAGTTCGTGGAACCCACGGAGCTCATTATCCCGTCCACGATCAGCAACTTGTTGTGCATCATCGTTGGCTGGTATTCGTAGATCTCAACGCCAGCCAGCAACAACTCCCCCCAATGCGCTTTGGAGGCCAAGCGAACCGTTTCGGAGTCGATGTGCTTACCGGGCACCGTAACGCGAACCCGGACCCCACGCTGCCTTGCAGTGACAAGCGCCTTGATGATGAGCTCGTCGGGCACGAAATACGCGGCTTGCAGGTCGATACTGCGTTCGGCTGCCGCGATGGCCATCAGGTACATCAGATGCATGCTTTCGCTACCACCAGACGGTGATGCCACGAACATGTGAGCATCCATCTCGCCAACAGGCGCAATTTGCGGGAAGTACTCCACGCCATTGAGTACCTCACCGGTGGTCTTTATCCAGTTGTCGTTGAAGGCTGCCTGTACCTGGGCCACAACCGGGCCCTCGATCTTGAAATGCATGTCGCGCCAGTGCTCGCTGTCCTGGGCATGCCCGCTCCATTGGTCAGCCACCCCTACTCCACCGGTAAACCCTACACGGCCATCGATGACCAACAGCTTTCGGTGCGTGCGATTGTTGAGGCGGCCCAGGTTGTACCACTTGAGTGGACGGTATTGATGCACCTCCGCGCCGGCGTTCCGGATCTGGTCAATCAGGCTGCGCTCCATCTTCAGACTGCCCATCCAGTCCACCATCACCTTCACCTGCACCCCTGCCCGGGCACGCTCGGCAAGCGCGTCTGCAAATTCCTGGCCAATCTGCCCCGACCAGTAGATGTAGGTTTCGAAAGTGATCGTCTTTTTGGCCGAATGGATGGCCTCCAGCATGGCGGGGAATATCGCATCACCGTTCTGCAATCCGGTCGCGCGGTTGCCTGGCACCATTCCGGGCCCAAGCAGTACCGCCATCTCCCTGCGGAACTGCGATGTATCCGCTGCATAGAGGTGTTCGATCCTGCGCTCGAGCTTCTTGTCCGATGTCTTGAAATTCATCGCCACCACGGTTGCCAGCAGCGTGACCAGGGTGGTGACCAGGATCGTCCAGAGCATTCGTTTGCGACTCCAATGCGTGACCATGAGGAGTAGCCCACTTGAGAATTGAACAAGCTAAACGCAGGCCAGGTCAGCCTTCCGTGAAGCCGGCCGAGTCTGGACTACCTCGGTGCATGTGGCCACGCCGGAGCAAAGCTTCCGGTTCCGGGTGTTTCATCGACGACGCACTGCCCCACAGCCGCGAACCCACCTATCAAGATTGCAGGCACGACTATCGGCGCCCACTCGGATTGCATGCCGATGGCCCCTTGTCGATCTGGTTGGACTGTCGCAGCTTCTCCTCCTGTTTGTTCTGGTCGGTCTGCTCCTTCATGTCCTGCTCGCGTGCTGCGTCGGTATCCGGGGTTCCGTCGGCGCGCGTCTCTTCCTCTTTCGGTACGGCGGCGGGCTTGTTGTTCGTCATCGTGATTTCCTCGATTGGATGATGCTGCGCCTTCGTGTGCAGCGGCTGCGTTCGCTTTGCGACAGATAGGGAACGTCAACGCCTTCGCTCAGGGATCTGCGACTACGTGTCATTGGCCCAGCGCGACAGGTTCTGTTTCAGCGAATCCATGCCGGCCCATGGATCCTTCCTGCGTCGCTTCAGCTTCGCAGGGACGTCCTTGATGGTGAATGCATCGGCCCTGTGCAGCTTTGTCAGGTCGCCCCATGCCAGCGGCAATGCCACCGGCGCACCGGGACGCGCCCGCATCGAATAGGACGCGACCGCGGTTGCACCTCGTCCGTTTCGCAGGTAGTCGATGAAGATGCGACGATTTCGGCGGCTCTTGGTGGCGGTGGCTAGGAACCGGTCCGGTTGTGACTGGGCCAATGCATCAGCGAAGCTGTGTGCGAAGCGCTTGGTCAACGCCCAATCACACCCCGGTGCGAGCGGGACCACCACATGCAGGCCTTTGCCACCGGATACGCGCAGAAAGGATTCCAGTTCAATGCCAAGCAACAGCTTTCGTATGTCCGCGGCAGCGCGTTTGACTTCAGCGAATGGCACATCGGGTCCCGGATCCAGGTCGAACACCACTCTGTCGGCGATATCCGGTGTGTCGGCCTTCGCTCCCCAGGGGTGGAACTCCAACGCGTTTAACTGGACCAGCTCCATCAAGCCGGCAAGATCCTCGACTACCAGATAGTCGGCCTGTGATCCCGACTCTTCCTTGAGCTTGACGCTGGATACACGCTCGATGCCGGCAGTCATGTGTTTCTGGAAGAAGCACTGGCGTTCAATGCCTGCCGGGCAGCGGATCACCGACAACGGGCGCCCGACGATTTCCGGCAGCAGATGATCGGCAATTGCCAGATAGTAGTCCCAGACGTCCTGCTTGCTGATGTTGTCGGCTGGAAACAGTCGCTTGGTGGGGCTGGACAGCGTTGGTAGCATGGCTTTCGCAGCCTTCGTCGCAGGTTTGCTGCGCTTGGCTCCAGTCGTTTTCTGTCGAGTCATGGGCATTCGATCACTGTCGAGGAGATCGTTCACGTTCTTGTCCAGCCGCAGGGCCTTCAACGAAGGTTGCCGCAGCAAGGTCTGGCCTCCCCTTCCGCGGTAGAACACCTCGACCACGAAGCGCGGGGCAAACCACTGGGCCGTGCGCAGGTCGGTTTCGGTGGTCCCGATATGGACAGTCGGTTTGCTGCCACCACCACGGAGTCTGCGCATCAGTTGCTTCAGCAGCGCATCGTCGAACCCGGTGCCTACTCTGCCGGCATAACGCCATCCGTGACTGGCATCCGGGCTGGCCAACAGCAGGGAGCCAAAACCAGTGCGCGCTCCCTTCGGCGCGGTGAAACCCACCACGGCGAACTCATCCGATGCAAGTTGCTTGGTCTTGCGCCAATCGTCGCTGCGACCTGGGTGATAGGGCTGATCCAAACGCTTGGATATCACCCCTTCATAGTGCTGTTCTGACGCCACCCGGAACGCCGTCTCGCCATCCGTGTCCACATGCGCGCTGAACGCGAGAAGCGGCGATGCGCCCTTCAGCAGATCCTGCAAAAGTTCTTTGCGTTCGATCAGCGGCACGTTGGCGACATCTACGCCTTGCAGGTGCAGTAGATCAAATAGCATCAGGGTCAGCCGGCCTTGCCGCTCTCCTGAGAGGGTCGCCTGCAGCAGGTTGAAATCCTCTTGTGCCCCCCGTCCTGCGATGACCTCGCCATCCAGTGATGCCGAATCAAGCCGCAGTCCTTCCAGTGCCTCACGGATCTCGGGCAGTCGAGCTGTCCATTCCAGGGCATTGCGTGACCAAAGACGTACCGTGCCGTCTGCCACAGTGACCAGGATGCGATAACCATCCCACTTAAGCTCGTGCAGCCACAGCTCCCCCTTGGGCGGAGTCTGGCCCAGCTTTGCCAGTTGCGGTTGGAAAGGTCCTGTCGGCACCCTGCCCTTGCGAGCGCCCTCCAAGGACAATGCACGTTTCGACCAATCCTTGCGCCGACCCGACTTCACTGGCACGGTCACCATCCGCTTCTTTTCGGTCTTGCCGCGGCCGGCGCGTTGTTTGTCGCCTTCCGGCGCCGGTGTCACATCGGCCAGCAGGTCGTCGGCTTCCAGATCACCGGCAAACGCATCACGATCCTTGAACAACAACCATTGCGGTTGACGCGCAGGCTTGCCCGAGCGCACAAGGTGCCAGCCGCCTTTCAACTTGTTGCCAAACAGTTCAAACCGCAGATGTCCCTTGGCCAACTGCGTCTCTGGGTCGCCTTCGGTTACCCAGATGCCATGGTCAAACTGCGCCACATGCCCGCCGCCATACTGGCCCTTGGCGATTTCCCCCTCGAAATCTGCATAGGCGACGGGATGGTCTTCCACCTCGACCGCCATTCTTTTCACCGAGGGATCGTAGCTGGGCCCCTTGGGCACCGCCCAGCTCTTCAGCGTGTCCCCAACCTGCAGGCGGAAGTCGTAATGACGTCGACTCGCGTGGTGCAGCTGCACGACGAAGATTGCACGTCGTCCCTTTGGCAACGACTTGCCCGGTTCAGGTTCACGCGTATGTTCGAAGCTGCGTTTGCGACGGTAGTCGATCAAGCTCATCTTGACGCCCACTTCGCGCCGGCAACGCTGCACTGCAGCAGTACCGGGTCTCGGTACCTCCACAAATCGACACAACCATTTCCAGCCTGGATCCGGGGTGCTACGCCCCGACTCGACCCCACCAACTTGATTGGGGCGGGTCTGCCACCAGCTGATGGGGCAAAGAGGTCTTTGTCATCGCTCATGGAGCGCTCCAGACGGTCTCCGATCCAGGTTGGATGGATGCTTTGATGGTCAATCTACGCCTTCAATGTCAGCGTCGAGTCTAGGAGGGGCTATGGTGGTGTGAAATCAGGTATCTGCACGATGACTGCCTTTCAGCCAAATTGCGTTGCCTTGTTCCCGGACCTCACGCCACCGCCTTTGTCGCACGTGTCTCCGTCGCTCGATCAAGATGACCGGACCTGTGCCGATATCCATACTCGGCCCGGACGGGCCGGGCGTTTCGTCACAGTGGCGTTCGCGTTGTTTTGACTTTTTCTGCAGCCGGCCGGGAAACGGCAAGCCGCATGTTCCTCATGGCACAACATCGCGCAGGAGCCGGACGGACAAGTGAACTTCATCCAGCCAGAACAAGAACCCGCGCATGCCTTGCCCAGTCTTGGCATTAGTTCTCCGCCGCCGCGTGGGCGGTTGCAGGCCTGTTGTTCGGCCTGACCTGCACAACGATCATCGCGTATCGCGAATGGTCAGATCTGCAGTATCGGGCCGCAGACGCGCGCAACCGCGTCTACGTGTACCTTGAGGACGACGTGACCAGCCGACGCCAGGGGAGATGGAATGGGTCAACTGCCTGTGCTGAAGTTCCAGCGTTAGTCTTCGCCACGTCTTTGGGGCGGCCGCGAGGTGTGAAGAAGCCTTCGCAAAACGGGGGCAGTCGGGGACGATCGCTTAACTCCGCGCTTGGCAGCATGCTGCTAAACCCCAACGGAGCCAGCACCATGATCGCTGCACGGAACCTTCCGCGAAGAACCGCACTGTTGTGTTTCGTATTCGGCGCAGCATTGGCATCGATCATCCAGGCAGTTTGATCATGGGACTCGGCGCGCAGGTACTTTCAACCGAGCAGTGGATGCGTCTGGATGCATCGTACAAACAGCATGGAAGCGGGCCTGAATTCTGGGAGGCCTATCGCGACATACTGGATACCGTCTCGCAGCAAGGTGACGGGGCTGCCGCTGCCAATGAGCTGGCCAGGCTTGCAGTGCAGCTCGGCGTCACCGAAACGGCGCTCTTTGTCTAAACGGATCATGGACAAAGAGCTGCAGACGGAAAGCGTTGGTTGGGCAGCCTCGGTGATCCTGCTGGCCACCTTGATCAGGCAGATCGTCAAACACGCCAATGCCGAACACCCAGAGACAATCTCTACCTGGCTGTTCGTTGGCCGGGCGGCGGCTTCGACGCCGTTTGTTATTTACTCGGCCCTGGTAGGGAACGTGATATTCGTTGTCACCAACAGCTGTCTGTTGCTTACCGCGCTGGCGGGCCAATGGGTCTCACGCAGCAAGCGCAGGCGCGCCAGATCCACCGGGCAGTGATGGCTCCCGTCTATCAGGGCCAGGCCTCGACACACTACTCAGGCAGGGTAGGCGCGACATCCTCGCCAAATGCTCCGGCAGTCTCCATGCACACGCTCGAGTTCAATCGTCGGCCTGACGGACAGCTTGGTTGAGATCAAGCGTGGCGTTTTCGGCCAGCGCGCTACGCCGGTGCCTGCCAATGATCAGTTGCTTCCCAAGCGCGTCACGTACTCAATCTCATCCAGCCAAAGCAACTTTACGCCTTCACCGGGCAAGTCAAGCGGAACCTGGCCGTTCGTTCCTTCCTGTTCATCGAGGTCGCGAAACTGCTGCACCGCGGGTCGTTCCGTTACTGTGCCCCTCAACACGCTTCCGTCCTTCATGCGGAGCTCGACGACCAACTCCGCATCCAGCAGCAACTGCAGGGCCTTGAGCTGTTCTATATCTGCTTGTGCGGTATGAACCCGCGGTGCCGTGCGCGCCATCGCCTTGTCCTCTCTTCGACCTTGCAGCAACCCTACCCGTGCAGGTGCTAACCCGGAATAAAGGCAGGTCGCGGTCAATGAGCGCTCTCTTCACAACGCCCTGCCAGTTCTCCACGCGCTGCTAGCGGCACTTGGCTCAGATTCCGTGTTGCCGGCAACGCAGTGTCATTGCAGGCACCTTTCAATGCCAGGAGCCATCAAAATGATACGAGACCGCAAGGACCCGCCAGAGCCTTCCGAGGAGCGTGACTGCCCTGAATCAAGCCATGAGCGTCGCAAGCGCAAAGAACATGAGAGTTCAAATCATGATGAAGCGCTGGAAGAGACTTTCCCGGCCAGCGACCCGGTGTCTCCCTTCGTTCCTGCCAAAGCTCCGGACTGATGGAACTGGCGTGGGCCGGAATTGCGGCCCGCGCCAGCGTGGCTCATGGTCCCGGGGGCACGGCATGGCGACGGGCTGCCCCTCCATTAGCTATTCAGGCAGAAGCTCCACCGGGGAACGTCGGGATTCATCTACCTCATCCCCTGAAGCTTGGCTCAGAGATAGTCCTTGCGTGCTTTCTCGGCGCGCGCGGCACCGATCGCCGTCTCCACGTCCTTCTGTTCCTCCGGCGGAGGCAGAACCGCAGGGATTCCGAGACTCTGCAGCCAAAGTTCCCTGGCCCAACCTGTTGTGTGATACAGGTGGTGGTCTTCCTGTTTTTCAACGGCGTCATATGCCTGCTTGAGTATTTTCGCTGACGGCCCACCCTGTTCGGCAACCTTGCCGATCAACTCCCAGTTCTGGTGATCCTTGGTTTCGGCCAGTACGACACACTCGGCTGCAACCAGTTCCGCAGCGGTCGGGGTGTCGTTCTTGATTGCCATCTGGATGGCCGCTACCAGCGATTTGCCATGATGGGCCACCACCTGTCGGCCGGGACTGTCCGTCTCGGTATCGAGGCCGAGTTGCTCGAAAACGCGGGTGAGTATCTCTTCGTGCCCGCGTGTCTCTTCGAGATAGCCCTTCCATTCTCCACGCAGATCGTCGTTCTGCACGGCGCGCAGGGCGGCTGCATAGATTTTCTGACCGCCGCGCTCCGTCTCCAATGCCTGCAACAGCAACTCGGTAACCTGTGCGCTATCTGTTTTTCTGGCCATGATGATTCTCCTGAGGATGAGCG
Organism: Stenotrophomonas sp.; assembly: GCA_003248565.1. Taxonomy (GTDB): domain Bacteria; phylum Pseudomonadota; class Gammaproteobacteria; order Xanthomonadales; family Xanthomonadaceae; genus Stenotrophomonas. Next base: position 93 of record QFOV01000124.1, on the reverse strand, counting down.
TGCTTTTGTAAGGGCGGCAGCGATAGCGAAGCGTGATCATGTGTGAATGCAACGCGACCACCAGCGGCCCTGCGTGGACTGGAACCACACGCT
>QFOV01000123.1 GCA_003248565.1 Stenotrophomonas sp. | reverse complement strand
GCTATCCTATCTGACATCAAATACGCGGCCACGGCGCCGGAGGGTTGAAACGTGTGGGAATTGGTCAAAGCCGGCGGATGGCCGATGGTGCCGTTGCTGTTGTTGGGCGTGCTGGCGCTGGCGATCGTCCTGGAGCGTTTCTGGAGCCTGCGCCGTAACGAGGTGCTGCCGCCAGGCCTGGGCCAGGAGGTCCGTAATTGGGCCGCACGCGGCAAGCTGGATGGCGCGCAATCGCCCGCGTGACCAGATCCGTGAGCGCATCGAAGACACCGGCCGCCATCTGGTGCACCGGATGGGGCGCTTCCTCAATGCACTTGGCACCATCGCCTCGGCTGGCCCGTTGCTCGGCCTGTTGGGTACGGTGGTCGGCATGATCCAGATGTTCCTGGGCATTCTCGATCACGGCGTCGGCGACGTCGGCCAGCTTGCTGGCGGTATCGGCAAGGCACTGGTGTGCACCGCGACCGGCATGATGGTCGCGATTCCGGCCTTGATGTTCCATCGTTACTTCCGTGGCCTGATCGATGGCTACGTGATCGAGATGGAGCAGGAAGCCAGCGCGCTGCTGGATGCACTGGATGGTCGCCCGGCGGTCATGGCGGCCAGCAAGGCCGCCGCGCCGCGCCCGGCGGCAACCGAGAAGGCCTGAGCCCATGCGGATTGGTAACAATCGCACCCAGGATGAACCGCATATCGATCTGGTGCCCTTGATCGACGTGATCCTGGTGCTGATCATTTTCTTCGTGGTCACCACCACCTTTGATGCGCGTTCGACGCTGCAGGTGCAGTTGCCCACGGCCAGCGACCAGAAGACCAGCGCGCCGCAGACTTCGCTGAGCGTGCTGGTCAATGCCGATGGCCGCTACTTCGTCAACGACCAGGAAGTGCTGCGCACCGACATCGAATCGTTGAAGCAGATCATCGCGCAATTGGCCGGTGCCGACCGCGAGCAGAGCGTGCTGCTGCGTGCTGATGCGCGCACGCCGTACCAAGCTGTGGTCACCGCGCAGGATGCCCTCGGTCAGCTCGGTTTCCGTCGGATCGCGATTGCAACCGCACCGGAAGCCAAACAATGAGTGACAACGACTCGGCCTGGAAAATCTATAGGCGCTTGCTTGCCTCCGCCAAGCCCTATCGGCCCCTGTTGTTGATGGCGGGCCTTGGCATGTTGATCGAGGCGGCCGCTGGCAGTGGTTTCCTGGTCCTGATGAGCCCGATCACCAATAGCCTGGTGAACCCGAAAGACATCAACCAGTGGATGCCTTTGGCTGTCATTGGGTTGTTCCTGTTGCGTGGTGTGGCTGGCTATCTGACCGATATCGGCATGGGCAAGGCCGCACGCAGCATCGCCCGTGATTTCCGGGTGCTGGTGCTGGGCAAGTACCTGCGGCTGCCTGGGCAGCGTTTCGATTCCGAACCGGTGCCATCGATGTTGGTACGGTTGGGCTCGGACAGCGATCAGGTGGCGCAGGCTGCGATCGATGCGATGAAGGTGGTATTGCAGCAATCGCTGCAGGCACTGGGTTCGTTGGCGGTGATGCTGTACTACAGCTGGCAGGTGACCCTTGCGATCTTCGTGCTGGCACCGCCATTGGCCTGGGTGATGAACATCGTGGCCAAGCGCTACCGGCGCATCAGTCACCGCATCCAGGAAAGTGGCGCGGATCTTCTGCAAGCTGCCGATCAGGCCTTGTCCAGCCAGCAGGAAGTGAAGATCTACGGTGCGCAGCCGGCTGAGCTGGACCGCTATACCGGGTTGGCCAACACCAACCTGCGGCTGGCGATGAAGGTCGAAGCGACGCGCAGCATTTCTTCCAGCATGGTGCAGTTGATCGGTGCGGTCGGCTTGGCTGCGCTGCTGCTCATCGCAGGGCACGAGGCCGCTGCCGGGCGTTTGACGGTGGGCGACTTCGTTGGTCTGTTGATGGCGATGCTGGCGATCATTCCGGCGCTGAAGCAGCTGACCAACGTACAGAACATGACACAGCGGGGCATCGCCTCCGCGCAGCGCCTGTTCCACGTACTTGATTCCAAGGACGAAGTGGACGCGGGCAACCTGCCGCTGCAGCGCGCCAATGGCCTGCTGGAATTCCGCCACGTCACCGCCCGCTATGCGGGGCAGGCCAAGCCGGCGCTGGAAGACATCAGCTTCATTGCCAAGCCGGGCACGGTAACCGCCATCGTTGGTCGCTCGGGCAGTGGCAAATCGACCTTGATCAAGCTGATCCCGCGTTTCTACGAGATCGAGGCTGGCGAAATCCTGCTCGATGGTCATCCATTGCAGGACTACAAACTGGCCGATCTCCGTCGGCAGATCGCCTTGGTTGGCCAGCAGGTCACCTTGTTCAATGGCAGCATTGCCCAGAACGTGGCCTACGGTGAGTTGCAGGAGCGCAGCGCCGAACAGCTGCAACAGGCAATCGACGGTGCCAATGCCAGCGAATTCGTCGAGCAGTTGCCACAGGGCGTGGATGCGCCGGTCGGTGCCAAGGGCGGTCGCCTGTCCGGCGGGCAGCGCCAGCGTCTGGCCATTGCCCGCGCAATGCTGAAGGACGCACCGATCCTGATCCTCGATGAGGCAACCGCTGCGCTGGACAACGAGTCCGAGCGGCTGGTGCAGGATGCGCTGCAGAAGCTGATGCCCGACCGCACCACGCTGGTCATTGCCCATCGCCTGTCCACCATCGAGCACGCAGACCAGGTGCTGGTGATGGATCAGGGGCGCATCGTCGAGCGTGGCACCCATGCCGAGCTGCTGGCCTTGGGCGGTGTGTACGAACACCTGCACAGCATGCAGTTCCGCGATAGGCAGGAATGATGGCCAAGCAAGGACCGCAAACGCCGGCCTACTGGTATGGCGATGCACCGGTGCCGCTGGCGGCACTGCTGGTGGCGCCGCTGTATGGCGCGATAACCGGCCTGCGCCGCAGCCTGTACCGCCGTGGCTGGCTGCGTGCCCGGCAGGTGCCTTTGCCGGTGATCGTGGTCGGCAATATCACTGCCGGTGGTACCGGCAAGACACCGTTGACGATTGAACTGGTCAACCGCCTGCGTGAAGCGGGCTGGAAACCCGGTGTCGCCAGCCGCGGTTATGGCCGCGACGAGGCTGATACGGCGCGCTGGGTCACCGCCGATATGGACGTGGGCCTGGGCGGGGATGAGCCGGTGCTGATCGCCTGGAAGACCGGCGTGCCGGTACGGGTAGACAAGGACCGGGTCGCCGCGGCCAAGGCGCTGCTGGATGCCGGTTGCGATGTGGTGGTCTGTGATGACGGTCTGCAGCACTACCGCTTGGCGCGGGATATCGAAATCGAAGTGGTGGATGCAGTGCGCCGCTATGGCAACGGACGGTTGCTGCCGGCCGGGCCGCTGCGCGAGCCGGCCTCGCGCGCCGCGCAGTGTGACTTCCGCGTGGTCAACCTTGGGCAGACCAGTGATGCGCCCACTCAGGCAGGGGACTCCGGTTTCGGTGAGTGGGCGATGCGTCTGGCCATTGAATCGGCGCGGCCACTGAAGGGCGGTCGCGACAAACCCTTGAAGACATTTGCCGGCCTGCGCGTGCACGCAGTGGCAGGCATCGCCAATCCGCAGCGGTTTTTCCAGATGCTGCGCAGCCGCGATATCGGTGTGGTGCCGCATGCCTTTGCCGACCATCATCGCTACACGGCGGAAGACCTGTCCTTCGGCAGCGAGTTGCCGGTATTGATGACCGAAAAAGACGCGGTCAAATGCCAGGGTTTCGCTACCGCGTGGCACTACGCTGTGCCGCTGCAGGCTGAGTTGCCGGCAGCGTTCTGGGTGGCCCTGCTCGACCGTCTGGGTAAGCTGTCCCGCGGTTGATGCGTGCTGTTGTCGTACGTGTTGGAAGGAGTTGAGATGAGCAGGGTTCCCGAATTCGTGGTGGCCATTCCGGCCCGCTATGCCTCCACCCGCTTGCCGGGCAAGCCGTTGGCGCTGATTGCCGGGGAGCCAATGGTGCTGCACGTGGCGCGTCGCGCGCTGGACGCGGGCGCCCGCGAGGTGTGGGTGGCCACCGATGACGCGCGGATTGCGGAGGCGGTGGCGGGATTGACCGGCATCCATGTGGCGATGACCGACCCCGCGCATGCCTCCGGTACCGACCGTCTTGCCGAATGCGCTCGCCAGGCTGGTTGGGCCGACGATGTGATCGTGGTGAACCTGCAGGGGGATGAACCGTTCGCCCCGGCTGCGGGGATCCAAGCGGTGGCGACAATTCTTGCCGACAGCGGCGCGCCGATGGCGACGCTGGCGACGCTGGTGGAGGATGCCCAGACCTTGTTCGATCCCAACGTGGTCAAGCTGGTGCGGACTGCGCAGGGCGATGCCCTGTACTTCAGCCGCGCGCCGATTCCGTGGCACCGCGATGGCTTCGCCGTCAGTCGTGATGTGCTGCCGGCCGGTCAGTGGCTGCGGCATATCGGCATCTATGGGTACCGGGCCGGCTTCCTGCAGCAGTTTGCCGGCATGCCGCCCGGCAATCTGGAGCAGATCGAATCGCTGGAGCAGCTGCGGGTGCTGGAGGCTGGCTTCCGTATCGCGGTGGGTTTGTCGCCCGCGCCATTCCCGCCGGGTATCGATACCCCGGAAGACCTGCATCGCGCCGAGGCGCAGATGAGGGCGGGGCAATGAAGCTGCTGGTGGTCTGCTTGGGCAATATCTGCCGCTCGCCGATGGGTGAAGGGGCTTTGCGCGCGCGGATTGCCGAGGCGGGGCTGGGCAGTTGGGTGCAGGTCGATTCGGCTGGAACCTCGGGCCATTGGCATGCCGGGCGCAGCCCCGATCCGCGTGCTGTTGCCTGTGCCCGCCAGCATGGGGTGGACATAGCCGCCCAGCGGGCCCGCCAGCTGCTGGCCGGGGATTTCGAGGAGTACGACCTGATCCTGTGTGCGGATGCCGACAATCTGCGTGAGGCCCGGGAGCTGGCGCCGGCCGGGTTCGAGGCGCGTGCGGTGTTGTGGCTGCCGTGGGCAGGCATTGACGGGGCCGATGTGGTGCCGGACCCCTATTACGGTGATGTGGGAGATTTCGAGCACAGCTGGGCGCTGCTCGATACTGCGGCCCAGGCCACAGTGCGCCGCCTGTCGCGGCGCGACGACTCCGGCATAATCCCGGCATGAACGAAAACCGTGTAACGGAACTGCCCACCTCCGGCATCTGGCTGAATGCAGCGCCGGCGACCTTGCAGGACATGCGCGGTCGCCCGCTGGTACTGGCCTTCGTCAACGGCGCCTCGGTGTGGTGTATGCAGCGGCTGGCCGAGGTCATGCGCTGGCAGGCGCGCAACCCCGGTCGGGTGCAGTTGCTGGTGGTACAGGTGCCGCGCTTCGAGTTCGAACGCGAACCGCAGCAAGCCTTGAAGCTGCTGCGCCGGCAGGGTATCAGCGCGCCCATCGTGCTGGACGCGCAGTGGGATGCCTGGCGCCGGTTTGAGGTGCAGTCCTGGCCAACCCTGCTGCTGCTCGATGCTTACGGGCAGGAGCAGGAGCGGCTGGTGGGCGCGACTGGTGATCTGGAGCGGGCATTGAACAGCTTGTGCGAGGGCATGATGCGTCCGCTGGACGACGATGCCTACGGCATCCGTGAGATCAACGCCGAGCCTCGTCTGCCGCTGTTGTTCCCGGGCGGACTGGTAGCCACGGCAGATCGCCTGTATGTGGCCGACACCGGCCACCATCGAATTCTCGAATGCAATCATGACGGCCGCGTTCTGCGTCAGTTCGGCCTGGGCAGCGCCGACCTGATCAATGGCGATACCGGCGAGGCGGCGTTCAATCGCCCGCAGGGCTTGGCCCTGGTGCGCGAGATCCTGTACGTGGCTGACACCGGCAACCACGCCCTGCGCAGCATCAACCTGATCAGCGGGCAGGTTGGGACCTTGTGTGGCAATGGCCGTGCCGGTGATCCTCGCGCCGGCGTGCTGGCCCAGCCCTGGGACAGCCCGCTCAATCACCCTGCGGCAGTTGCGGTGGCGGACAACCAGGTCCACATCGCGATGGCCGGTGACAACCACATCTGGAGCTATGACCTGGGCACGCGCGAGCTGCGCTGGCGGGCGGGTGCCGGTGTGATGGAAGTGCGCGACGGCAGTGGTCACCTGGCGGCATTTGCGCAGCCCAGCAGCCTGGTTGCGGTCCAGCAGACGCTGTATGTCTGCGACGCGCTGGGTTCAGCAATCCGTTCGGTGCAGTTGCGGGGGGATCTGGTGCAGACGCTGGTCGGGCAGGGGCCATGGGAGTCGGGCAATGTCGATGGCCCGCGCCTGCGCGCACGGCTGCAGTACCCGTTGGCGCTGGCGATGGGGCCGGATTCGCCGCTGCTGTGGATTGCCGATGCAGGCAATGGCTCGCTGCGTACCTTGCGGCTGGGTGGTGGTGACCTTTCGACCGTCAATCTGCCGCGTCGTCTGCATGGCCCTGCCGCGTTGGCTGTGGCGGCCGGTGCCATCTGGATTGCCGAGGCCGACGCGCACGCCGTGTTGCGTTTTGATCCACTCAGCGGCGAACTGAGTGAAGTGCCGATTGAAGGATGACCGACGTAGTTGCCAATGAATTCGATGGCAAGGCCTTCGCTGCGGCACTGAGTACCGCACCAGGTGTGTACCGGATGTACGCTGCCGATGACACCTTGCTGTATGTGGGCAAGGCCGGCGCGCTGCGCAAGCGCGTAGGCAGCTACTTCAACGGCTCGCCGAAGAGCCGGCGCATCATGATGATGCTGTCGCAGGTGGCACGGATGGATGTCACCGTGACCCGCACCGAGTCAGAAGCGCTGCTGCTGGAAAACCAGCTGATCAAGTCGCTGAACCCGCGTTACAACGTCTCGCTGCGTGATGACAAGACCTACCCGCAGGTGCTGCTGACCCGCGAGCAGTGGCCGCGGATCGCGCTGCATCGTGGCCCGCGTGCGGTACCGGGCCGCTATTACGGGCCGTATCCGGGCGTGGGCGCGGTGCGCGAAACGCTGAACCTGATGCACAAGCTGTTCAAACTGCGCAGCTGTGAGGACAGCGTGTTCCGTAACCGCTCGCGGCCGTGCCTGCAGTACCAGATTGGTCGTTGCAGTGCGCCCTGCGTGGAGCTGGTGCCACAGGCCGAGTATGACGAATCGGTGCGGCGCGCGGCGATGTTCCTGGAAGGCAAGAGCGATCAGCTCGCCGAAGAACTGATGCAGGCGATGCAGCAGGCCAGCGACACGCTGGAGTTCGAGCGCGCCGCGCGGTTGCGTGATCTGGTGGCCTCGTTGCGCAGCATGCAGAACCGCCAGTACGTGGATGGGCGCGCAGCTGATCTGGACGTGCTGGCCTGTGCAACCCAGGGGGCCAGCGCCTGCGTGATGCTGCTGGCCTTCCGCGATGGCCGCAATCTGGGCACGCGCGCGTTCTTCCCGCGCACCAATGGCGAAGACAGTGCCGAAGAAGTATTGGCGGCGTTTGTCTCGCAGTATTACGTCGAACATGAGCCGCCCGCCGAAGTACTGCTGGATCGGCAGATTCCGGATGCGGAGATGATCGAGGCCGCGCTGAGCGCATCGGCCGAGCGCAAGGTCGCCTTGAAGTGGAACGTGCGCGGCGAACGCGCCGGCTACGTGGAACTGGCAAGTCGCAACGCGCAGATCACCCTGGTCGCCGAGATGGACAGTGCCGGTGCACAGCAGGCGCGCAGTGAGGCCGTGCGCGAGATGCTGGGCCTGGCCGAGCCGGTCAAGCGCGTGGAGTGCTTCGATATCAGCCACACCATGGGCGAGGCTACGGTGGCCTCGTGCGTGGTGTTTGATGCGGCCGGCCCGGTGCGCGCGCAGTACCGGCGCTACAACATCAGCGGCATCGAGCCGGGCGACGATTACGCCGCCATGCGCCAGGCCATCGACCGACGTTTCCGCCGCGCGGTGGAAGAGGGCGGGGTGCTGCCGGACGTGTTGCTGATCGACGGCGGTGCCGGACAGTTGGCGCAGGCACAGGCAGCGCTGGCTGACATGGGCGTGGAAGGGGTGATGCTGGTGGGCGTGGCCAAGGGCGTGGAGCGCCGTGCCGGCCATGAAGCACTGGTGCTGCCCGATGGCCGCGAGTTGCGCCCCGGCGCCGCGTCACCGGCCCTGCAGTTCATCCAGCAGGTGCGTGACGAAGCCCATCGCTTTGCCATTACCGGCCACCGCGGGCGTCGCCAGAAGGCGCGCATGACCAGCAAACTCGAGGATATTCCCGGTATCGGCCCGCGTCGGCGCGCCAGCCTGCTCAAGCATTTTGGCGGCATCACCGGCTTGAAGGCGGCGGGCGAGGCTGAAATCACCCGCGTGGAAGGCATCAATGCCGCCCTCGCTGCGCGTATCTACGCTAACCTTCATGGTCTGTCGGTACCCGATCCGGCGGCGGAGTAATGTTGTAATGAAATTGACCATCCCCACCTGGTTGACGCTGCTGCGGATCCTGATGATCCCGGTGCTGGTGCTGGTGTTCTACCTGCCTTATGCCTGGACCAATTTCGCCTCGGCGGCGATCTTCGGCCTGGCGGCGATCACCGATTGGCTGGACGGCTGGGTGGCGCGCAAGTACGAACTGCATTCGGCGTTCGGCGCGTTCCTGGACCCGGTGGCGGACAAATTGATGGTGGCGGTGGCTTTGTTCCTGATCGTGCAGGGGCACCCGACGCCGTGGATGGCGTTCTGGGCGGCGGTGATCGTCGGCCGTGAAATCGCGGTGTCGGCATTGCGTGAGTGGATGGCCGAGATCGGCCAGCGCGCCAAGGTGCGGGTGGCGATGATCGGCAAGGTCAAGACCACCGCGCAGATGGTGGCGCTGCTGTGCCTGCTGTACTCGGTGTCGCCCAATACCTCGTACAAAACCATCTGGATGGGCGAGCCGGTTTTCCACATTGGTGACTGGATGTTGGCCATCGCCGCTTTGCTGACTCTGGTGTCTGCACTGCAGTACCTGCGAGCTGCCTGGCCGAGCCTGCGTGAAGACGAAAAAGCCGCAAGGAATGGTGCAGTTAAAAAGTGAACAGGCTGTTGACACTGCGCCCAATGCATGTAGAATTTCGCCTCCCAAGCGGGAATAGCTCAGTTGGTAGAGCGCAACCTTGCCAAGGTTGAGGTCGCGAGTTCGAGTCTCGTTTCCCGCTCCAGTTTCAAGCGCCGAGTCATGTTCATTCGTGGTTCGGTGAGTAAATAGATGTAGCAAGCCTGCGGGAATAGCTCAGTTGGTAGAGCGCAACCTTGCCAAGGTTGAGGTCGCGAGTTCGAGTCTCGTTTCCCGCTCCAGTCTTGCGATACATCTCGAATGTTTGTGCTCTGTTTCAGGTGCTGCATTCAATCCGCGGGAATAGCTCAGTTGGTAGAGCGCAACCTTGCCAAGGTTGAGGTCGCGAGTTCGAGTCTCGTTTCCCGCTCCAAGTTATGATCTACGGACTTCCACTGACGTCTGTAAGTCGTTGAAAAGAGGAGCTTCGGCTCCTTTTTTCATTCCAGCGAAAGCCACGGAAATCCACTGACAGCCAGCGTTTTT
>QFOV01000122.1 GCA_003248565.1 Stenotrophomonas sp. | reverse complement strand
GTGAAGTTGCCGCCGGTCAGGCCGCGCAGCGAGGTGGTGCACCACAGCTGGTCGTAGTTGGCGCAGCCCGAATCCAGGCAGACCACCAACGACGGCTGGCCGATGCGCTCAGCCAGGTGGTCAACATAAGCCGGCAGATCGTAGGAGCCGGATTCCTCACAGGCTTCGATCAGGATCACGCAGCGGGCGTGCGGCAGGCCTTGTTCCTGCAGCGCCAGCACCGCGGCCAGCGAGCCGAAGATGGCGTAGCCGTCATCAGCGCCGCCGCGGCCGTACAGCTTGTCGCCGCGCAGCACCGGAATCCACGGGCCGAGGTCGTCGTCCCAGCCGGTCATTTCCGGCTGCTTGTCCAGGTGGCCGTAGAGCAGCACGGTGTCGTCGCCGGTTTCCGGGCCGGTGGCCGGGATTTCCAGGAACAGCAGCGGAGTGCGGCCCTCCAGGCGAACCACCTCGACCTGCAGGCCGGGGATGGTCTGCGCCTTGGCCCAGCTCTCCATCAGGGTGACGGCCTGCTCCATGTAGCCGTTGGCGACCCAGTTGGCGTCGAACATCGGCGACTTGTTGGGGATGCGGATGTAATCGACCAATTGCGGGACGATGTCGTTGTCCCACTTGTCGCTGAGAAATTGGCCGATCTTGGCGCTGTCCATCTGGATCTCCGATAGCAATGTCAGGTGTAACCATTCTACGCCGCTCCCTTGTTTATCGGGCTGGCGACGGTTTCATCAGTGAATTTTTGTAGGACTTTTCATACAAAGGCCCGGGTGGTTGGCTGGCTGTTTGCTGAACCCGCCCCGGATATTCTGGATTCATGTGGCGCGGAACACTGATCTGACCGGCGGGATAGCCAGCCGATCAATGACCAAGCCACAAGGAGTACAGCGATGAAGCTTTTTACCGTAACGCTGCAGTCTCTGATTCTCGCATTGTTGTTGACGCTAACGGCGCAAGCCAAGGACAAGGTCGACATCAATACCGCCTCCGCGGCGGAGCTGAATCAGGTGTTGGTGAATGTCGGCCCTTCCAAGGCGCAGGCGATCATCGAACACAGACAGGCCAACGGGCCCTTCAAAAGTGTCGAGGAACTGGCACTGGTGAAAGGAATCGGATTGAAGACGGTCGAACGGAATCGTGACCTGATCGAGGCAAGGGCCGGAGCTGCCCCTGCCAAGAACGCTACCGGGACGGTAGCTGCGCAGCCGGTTGAGAGGCGCTGAGCGGAAGGAATCGAATAGTGAACCGTCAGGATGACGGATCACCAGGAACCCGAAAAGGGCAGGACGCTGGGGGCTGGCAGGATGCCAACAAGGATGTGAGGTCGTCCGGTGGTGCACAGTGACGTGCAGCCGGGCGATTTTTCTGTCTCTGCTCCAAAGAACAAGGCCCGGGTCTTCCCGGGCCTTGTTCTTTTCTGGGGATTTGCGATTCGGGGTTCGCGATTGGGGATTGGGGATTGGGGATTCGCAAGAGCCGATACGAGCGTCGGGTTTGCGCACGCGGCGCCATTGGCCTGGTGCGCATGTAGCCCGGGTAAGCGCAGCGCACCCGGGGCTTTCCGCAAGAACCCCGGGTTCGCTGCGCTTACCCGGGCTACAAGGGCGGTGCATGCCTTGCAATCTGCGTGTTGCCAATAGCCGCCTTGGCCCAGACCAGGTCAGGTGGCTTCTTAAACCAAGCCAGTCGCGTAGTACACGCTGATGATCGCGAACACCGCCAGCGTCTTGATGATGGTGATGGCGAAGATGTCCTTGTAGGACTGGCGGTGGGTGAGGCCGGTGACGGCCAGCACGGTGATCACCGCGCCGTTGTGCGGCAGCGTGTCCATGCCGCCGGAGGCCATCGCCGCCACGCGGTGCAGCACTTCCATCGGAATGCCGGCCGCCTGCGCATTGGCGATGAAGCTGTCGGCCATTGCCGCCAGCGCGATGCTCATGCCGCCTGACGCCGAGCCGGTGATGCCGGCCATGGCGGTGACCGAAACCGCTTCATTGACCAGCGGGTTCGGGATCGAGCCCAGTGCGTTGGCCACCACCAGGAAGCCGGGCAGGGCGGCAATCACCGCACCGAAACCATATTCGGAGGCGGTGTTCATCGATGCCAGCATGGCACCGCCGATGGCCGATTTGGTGCCCTCGGCAAACGAGGCGATCACCGGCTTCCAGGCAAAGGCGATGACGCTGAGGATGCCCAGCAACAACGCGCCCTGCACGGCCCAGATCGCCCCCAGCTTGGAGACTTCCTGCACCACCGGTGCCGGATTGCCGATCACCGCCGGGATGAAGGATTGGGTTTCACCGTAAAAGCCGGGAATCCAGCGGGTGAACAGGAAATTGGCCACGCCGACCAGGATCAGCGGGGTGATCGCCACCAGTGGATGTGCCAGATTCTGGCCGTGGAAGGGTTCTGGCTCATTGCGCAGCTCGTCGTTGGCGCCCGCATAACCTTCGCCATTGCGCACGGCGACGCGACGGCGCCATTCCAGGTAGCTCATGCCCAGGATCAGGATCACCACGGTGCCGATCACGCCCAGCCACGGTGCGGCCCAGCTGTTGGTGCCGAAGAACGCCGAGGGAATGATGTTCTGGATCTGCGGCGTGCCTGGCAGCGCATCCATGGTGAAGGTGAAGGCACCCAGCGCGATCGTGCCGGGAATCAGGCGCTTTGGAATGTCGCTCTGGCGGAACAGCTCGGCGGCGAACGGGTAGACCGCGAACACCACCACGAACAGCGACACACCGCCGTAGGTGAGCAGTGCACAGACCAGCACGATGGACAGCATCGCGCGCTTGGCCCCGACCAGCTTGATGGTGGCGCTGACGATGGACTTGGAGAAACCCGAGACCTCGATCAGCTTGCCGAACACCGCGCCCAGTACGAACACCGGAAAGTACAGCTTGAGGAAGCCGACCATCTTGTCCATGAACAAGCCGGTGAACATCGGCTGCACCAGGCTGGGATCAGTCAGCAGCACCGCACCCAGCGCCGCCACCGGCGCGAACAGGATCACGCTGTAGCCGCGGTAGGCGACAAACATCAGGAAGCACAGGGCCGCCAATACGATCAGAAACGACATTCACAGCTCCCCGGCCAATACATTGCCGGCGAGTATCAGGATCGGGGGCGGCCCGGCCCACTGTACGAAGGGACGATACGCGGCCGGCTAACGCTCCATTAACGTGCGCTCCATGGCGACATTCGTGTGTCGCAACGTCATACCCGGGAGGAGGGAGACCAATGAAGCGCAAGTATCTGAGTATCGCCATCGGTGGCATTCTGCTGGCACCGGCCGCATTCGTGCAGGCGCAGGAGCAGCAGGCGGTGCCGGCAGGCACCAAGGCGACGCAGCTGGACGAAGTGACCGTGACCGCGCGTCGTCGCAGCGAGTCCATCCAGGACGTGCCGGTGGCGGTCAGTGCCTTCGGCGAGGAACAGATCAAGGATCTGCAGGCCTCGACCGTGGAAGGCCTGCAGGGCGCCGTGCCCAACATGAACATCGCCCAGGGCCGCGGTTCGGCCAACAGCGTCAACGTCTTCATCCGCGGCATCGGCCAGCCCGATGCGCTGCAGACCTTCGACCCGGGCGTGGGCATGTACGTGGATGACGTCTACTACTCGCGCATCAATGGCGCGCTGTTCTCGCTGTTCGACATCCAGCAGCTGGAAGTGCTGCGTGGCCCGCAGGGCACGCTGTACGGCAAGAACTCCACCGGCGGTGCGATCAAGCTGACCACCAAGAACCCCTTCGACAATGAAGGCGGCGCGGTGGAAGTGACTGCTGGTGACTATGGTCGCCTGGAAGGTCGCTTCTACGTTTCGGGCAAGTTGAGCGACACCGTGGCTGCCAGCATTGCCGGTGCCAAGATCACCAATGATGGCTACGTCAAGGATGCGGTGACGGGCAAGCGTTACAACGACGACGACACCGAAGCGTTGCGCGCGAAGCTGGCCTTCCAGCCGACCGACAACTTCAGCGCGGTGCTGTCGCTGGACACCACCAAGCAGGATGCGGCGCTGACGCTGGGCCGTCCGATGGCACCATTGCTGCAGACCAGCCTGGCTCCAGCGGGTGTCATCGTGCTGCAGCCGGGAGAAACCGGTGAATGGAATCGTCGTGCGCAGACCTCGTTCCAGAACGGCGAAGGCCAGTACCTGAAGCACTCCGGTGCCTCGCTGTCGATGAACTGGGACATCAACGAGCAGTTCACGCTGAAGAGCATCAGCTCCTACCGCAAGCTCAAGACCAAGTCGTATATCGACATCGACGCCTCCGAGTACGAGCTGGGCGATGTACTGGTGGCGCTGGACCAGAACCAGAAGAGCCAGGAATTCCAGCTGCATTACGACAACGGCTCCAACCTGCACGCCACCTTTGGTGCGTACTACATGAAGGAGAACGTGCCGTCCTACCAGGAAGCCTATGCAGACGACCTGTTCTCGTTCCTGGGCGCCAAGGTGCCGTTCCTGCGTACCATCGACGATGACCTGACCACCACGTCCACAGCGGCATTCGCGCATGTGAACTGGGAGTTCGTACCGACCTGGACCGTCGCCGCCGGTGTGCGCTGGACCAAGGACAAGAAGGACTACGACCGTTCCACCAGCACGTTCTGGGGCGCCCCGTTCGCCAGCTTGAACGGCACGGTTGCGTTCGATGCGAAGGCCTCGTGGACGGCAGTGACGCCGTCGATCAGCCTGCAGAAGGAATTCAGCGACAACCTGATGGGCTATGTGTCGGCCAACCGTGGCTTCAAGTCCGGTGGCTTCAACGGCCGCGCCAACACCGTGTACGACACCCAGCACGCCAAGTTCGACCCGGAATACGTGTGGACCTACGAGCTGGGCCTGAAGGGCAGCTCGGCGGATCACCGCCTGCGCGGTACCGCCACTGCGTTCTACAGCAACTACAGCGACTTCCAGGCACGCGTATCGCAGGACGTGGGTACTTTCCCGGTGTTGAACGCGGCCAAGCTCAACATCAAGGGCATCGAGCTGGAAGGCAGCGCGCTGCTGGGCGAGTCCACCACCTTGAGCGCGCAGCTGGGCTGGATGGACGCCAAGTACGACAGCTTCGAGGACTTCCGTCTCGATCCGTCGTACGCCGGCTACGATCCGACCGTGAACCACGACCACGTGCCGTTCTCGCCGGACGTGACCGCCCGCGTGGCCCTGCAGCATGTGTTCTCGCTGGGTGACAACGGCAGCCTGACCTTTGGCGGCGACGTGTCGTATCGCAGCGAAACCTGGTTGTCGGTGGACAACCGCAAGGTGCTGAGCCAGGACGCTTACACGCTGCTGGGCGCCTACGGCGTATGGGATTCGTCGCAGCTGACCTGGCAGGTACGTGCGGGCGTGCGCAACCTGACCGACAAGCAGTACAAGACCGAAGGCCAGGAGTTCGCCAGCGTTGGCAACATCCAGACCGCGTACTACGGTCTGCCGCGCAACTGGTATGTGTCGGTGCGTTACAACTTCTGATGACGCAGCCGCTGACGGCTGGCTGATTGGAATGCAAGGTAGCCCTCTCCCGCATGGCGGGGGAGGGCTTTTGCGTTTCTTGTTGGTGCTCTGGTTGTAGCTGCGGCGGCGGTTGCCGGAGCAGGTGCTGCTGCTTTGGCTTTGGCTTTGGCTTTGGTTTTGGTTTTGGTTTTGGCTTTGGCTTTGGCTTTGGTTTTGGTTTTGGTTTTGGCTGTTGCTGTTGCT
This sequence comes from Stenotrophomonas sp., assembly GCA_003248565.1. Classification (GTDB taxonomy): domain Bacteria; phylum Pseudomonadota; class Gammaproteobacteria; order Xanthomonadales; family Xanthomonadaceae; genus Stenotrophomonas. The sequence continues at coordinate 3,636 of QFOV01000122.1, read as the reverse complement.
TTAAGCCCCTCTCCCGCCTGCGGGAGAGGGGTTGGGGTGAGGGGAGCTTTTGCTGTTGGCTTTAGAGCTCTGGCTTTTGATGCAAAGGAAGAAGCAAATTGCCAGCGAACCGCACCCTCACCCCAACCCCCGCTCCGCGCCCCGGCCCCCGCGCCAGCGCGAGGGCGCTCGACGAAGCGCGAACCTATGGTTCGCAAACGCATCTTCTCGCCCCGGAGGGCGAGGGGCTTTGAGCCTGCACCGCTTCATCCCCAGCCCTTAACTCCGTATCCTGCCGAGCAGCTTCCGGGAAACGCTTTCCATGTTGAGTCTGGTAACAGTGGCCTTGGCGGGCCTGGCCTGGCTGGCCTTGATGTTCGGCGTGGCCCTGTACGGCGAACGCCGGCCCACCGCGTTTGCCCGCCATTGGCGGCACATCTATGCGCTGTCACTGGCGGTGCACTGCACCTCGTGGACTTTCTACGGCACCGTTACCCAGGCCGCGCGCCATGGCTGGCCGCTGCCGCCGACCTTCGTGGGTGCGATCCTGTTCTATGCGCTGGCCATCGGCGTGATGATGCGGCTGGTGCGGCTGGCGCGCGAAACCAACGCGACCTCGCTGGCCGACCTGATCGCTGCGCGCTTGGGTCGCGATGCCTGGCTGGCGGCAACGGTGACGCTGGTGACCGTGCTCGGCTTGATTCCGTATATCGCACTGCAGCTCAAGGCGGTGGCGATGAGTTTCGGCATGATCACCTCGCGCGCGGTGGAGGCCGGGCAGGGCGGTTCGATCTGGCAGGACAGCGCCTTGTACGTGGCGTTGGCGATGGCCTTGTTCGCGATGTTGTTTGGCGCACGCCGCGCCGATGCCTCCGAGCACAACCGCGGGCTGGTGCTGGCAATGGCGGCCGAATCGGTATTCAAACTGGGCGCGATGTTGGCGCTGGGGGTATTTGTCTGGTTTGGCTTGAAGGGTGTGCAAGCAGCCCCCGTGGCACCCGTCAGCGCGCCGGAGGGCGGCTTCATCCCGCTGGTGATACTTGGTGGCCTGGCGATGTTCCTGCTGCCGCATCAGTTCCATATCGGCGTGGTGGAGTGCCGCGATCCTGCCGATGTGCGCACCTCACGCTGGTTGTTCCCCTTGTACCTGCTGCTGATCGCGCTGCCCATCCTGCCCTTGGCACGCGCCGGTACGCTGCTGTTGGGTAATAGCGTGCCTTCCGACATGTATACGCTGGCGCTGCCGTTCGCCGCAGGCCATGAAGGGGTTGCCTTGTTCGCCTTCCTCGGTGGCCTGAGTGCGGCCACCGGCATGGTCGTGGTCAGTACGCTCACGCTGAGTTTGATGATCGGCAACCATTGGTTTGCGCCAGGTCTGGTGCGCAGCGCGTGGGCGCGCGCCGGCGGTGGTGATCATCGACGCGAGCTGGTGTGGCTGCGACGCGCAGGCATCTGCGTGATCATGCTGCTGGCCTGGGGCTATAGCCGCCTGATTGGCGGTGGCAATGTGCTGGCCGATATCGGTGCGGTGTCGTTCTCGGCGATGGCGACGCTGGTGCCGGTGCTGGCGTTCGCCATCTGGCGACCGCAGACGCCACCACGTGCCGCCATTGCTGGTGTGGTCGCCAGCTTTGCGACCTGGGCCTGGGTACTGTTGCTGCCATCGCTGCTGGAAAGTGGCGGGCGTACACCGATGTGGCTGCAGCAGGGGCCGTTCGGATGGCAGTGGCTTGCCCCGCAAGGTCTGTTTGGCCTGACTGGCTGGACGCCGCTGGGACGGGCCGTGGGAGCGAGTCTTTTCGTTGGCACGGCGGTGACCTTGCTGGCGATGGCATGGCGTCGCGACACGCCCGATCGCATCAGCCGCAACCTGGATGCCGATACCCTGCGCAATGCGGGGCGCCGCTTCCTGCCCGACGAGCGCGTGCAACAGCTGTTGGCAGACGCGCCGCGCAGCGGTGCGGTGCCAGCGTCGATCGAGGCCAGCATCGAGCGCGAGTTGTCGGCGGTGCTCGGTGCCGCCTCCGCGCGTCTATTGCTGGATGCCGCACGCCGCGAAGGAAATGAGCTGGCGACCGTGGCAGCCATCGTCAGCGAGGCTTCGCAGGACCTGCGTTTCAGCCAGCAGGTGCTGCAGGCCGCGTTGCAGAACATGAGCCAGGGCATCAGCGTGATCGATCGCGAACAGCGTCTGGTGGCGTGGAACCGCCCTTATGCGCGCATGTTCGGCTTCCCCGATGAGTTGCTGCAGGTTGGGAGGCCAATCATGGACCTGACCCGCTGGGCGTTGCAGGCAATGCCGGCACACGGTGGCGATGAGCGTGCGGTGGACCGGCGTCTGGCATTCATGCGCGCAGGCACGCCACACCTGACCGAGCGCGTGTTTCCCGACGGCAGCATCGTCGAGATCCGTGGCAATCCAATGCCCGGTGGTGGCTTCGTCGCCACCTTCACCGACGTCACCGAATTCCGCCGTAGCGAGCGCGAGCTCAAGCGCAGCAACGAGACGCTGGAGCAGCGCGTTGGCGAACGTACCGCGTTGCTGGAATCGGCCAAGCGTGAGGCCGAGCGGGCAAACGATGCCAAGAGCCGCTTTCTGGCCGCGGTGGGACATGACCTGCTGCAGCCGCTGCACGCTGCGCATCTGTTCACCGATACGCTGGCGCAACAGGTGGAGTCCAGCCAGCAGCAACAGGCGGTGGTGCAGATCCGCGGCGCCCTGGATTCGACCACCGATCTATTGACCGGCCTGTTCGACATGTCGCGGCTGGAAGCCGGTGGGCTGGTGCCGCAGCCGCGTGACCTGCCGTTGGCTGAAGTGCTGGACCCCTTGGTCTCGGAGTTCCGCGCACTGGCTACTGCGCGCGGGCTGGCGTTTCACTATGTGCCCACCGTTGCCTGGGTGAACAGTGATCCGCAGCTGCTGCGACGGGTGCTGCAGAACTTCCTGGCCAATGCGGTGCGCTACACAAGCCAGGGTGGTGTGCTGTTGGGCGTACGCCGGGATGGCGAGCGCCTGCGGGTTGACGTGCACGACACCGGCCCGGGTATTGCCAAGGAGGAGCAGCAGCGCATATTCGAGGAGTTCCGACGCGGCGAGGACAGCAGCGGGCAAGGACTAGGCCTAGGCCTGGCGATCGCAGATCGTATTGCCGGCCTGCTGCATGCACCGCTGCGGCTGCGCAGTGAGAAAGGGCAGGGCACGGTCTTCTCGGTGTCGTTGCAACGCGCTAGTTCGCCGCAGATAGCGAACCAGCCGCGCGCACGTAATGCGGCAACCTCGGGCGGCGTGCCGGTACTGGTGGTTGATAACGATCCTGCCGCCCTGCAGGGATTGGCCGGACTGCTGCGCGGTTGGGGCTATGAAGTGGCCGAGGCCTCGGGCGAAGCGCAGGCGGTGGCGGCATTGCAGCAGATGCCTGCGAGTCTGTGGTTGTTCGACTACAACCTGGACGATGGCGATACCGGCACTGCATTGCAACTGCGGCTGGGCGAACGCTTTGGCGCGCGACCTACGTTGATCCTCAGTGCCGATGACAGTCTGGCGACGCGGCGCGAAGTGTTGGAGCAGGGACTGACGCTATTGCACAAGCCGGTGCGGCCGCTGGCATTGAAGTCGATCCTGGATCGACTGTTGGCGGCGGATGCGTTGCGGCC
>QFOV01000121.1 GCA_003248565.1 Stenotrophomonas sp. | reverse complement strand
ATCGGTGCCATCGGCGCCTTCGCGGATGCCGATACCGCCGTGGAACACCACGCGGCTGCGGTTGGCCGCCACGCCGCGCCAGACCAGCTCGGCGCTGGTATCCTTGGCGATGTGCTCGATGCCCAGGCGGGTGTCGATATGGCGACGACCGGTACCCAGCAGCACGCCATTGGCGGTCAGCTTGGCGTTGTCACCTTCCAGACGCACGTTGAGCTCATGACGGCTCAGTGCAGCGCCCAGTTCCAGGTCGATGCGGCGGTATTCCGCATCGCGCGCCAGCACCGCTTCGGTGCGCAGCAGCGAGGTGGCACGTGCACCGTCGGCCTGCACGCGGGCATGTGACAGCACCGCATCCTGGGCGATGTGGACGTGGACCAGGGTGTTGTCCAGGTGCGCGCTGTCGCCGGCCTGCAGGTGGTGCTCGACCAGGCCGAACACGGCGCCACGGCGCAGCTCGATCAGGTGGCGGTGATGCCAGGCGTGGTCGCTGGAATCCGCCGCGCTGACAAATACCAGATGCAGCGGCGTTTCGCTGACGATGCCGTCGGCGACCTGCACCAGCACGCCTTCATCGGCGAGTGCGGCATTGAGCTGGGCGAACACTTCTTCGGCGCGCTCGAAGCGACGGCCAAGGAAGCGCAGCGCCTCGGGCTCTTCGGCCTGCACGGCAGACAAGGTGCGCACCTGCACACCGGCATCCAGCGACGACAGATCGCTCAACGCAGCGCTGTGGCGACCGTTGACGAAGACCAGGCGCGGCGACGGGATGTCAGCCAGCAGCGCGGCATCGATGTCCGGGGCCTGCAGCGGCGCGGCAGTGAAGCTGCGGCGCTCCAGCTGGCGCAGCGAGGTGTACTTCCAGGCCTCGTTGCGGGCGGCGGGCAGGCCGGTTTTCAGTGCGGCTTCAAGCAGCTCGGCGCGCTCCTTGCTGCCGCAGAAGGTGCCGGCCAGTGAATCGAGCAGGGCATTCATTACTTGGCGGCCTCGCGGACCACGCGGTCCTTCAGGAAGTCATAACCGTGGGCTTCCAGCTCCAGCGCCAGTTCCGGGCCACCGGTCTTGACGATGCGGCCGTCGGCCAGCACATGCACCACGTCCGGCTTGATGTAGTCGAGCAGGCGCTGGTAGTGGGTGATGACCAGGAACGAACGCTCCGGCGAACGCAGTGCGTTGACGCCATCGGCCACGCTCTTCAGCGCATCGATGTCCAGGCCGGAGTCGGTTTCGTCGAGGATCGCCAGCTTCGGTTCGAGCACGGCCAGCTGGAAGATCTCGTTGCGCTTCTTCTCGCCACCGGAGAAACCTTCGTTGACGCCACGGTGCAGCAGCTCGTCCTTCAGGTGCAGCACGGCCAGCTTCTGCCGGACCAGCTTGAGGAACTGCATCGAGTCCAGTTCTTCCTCGCCACGTGCCTTGCGCTGCGCATTGAGCGCGGCACGCAGGAAGTAGGTGTTGTTGACGCCGGGGATTTCCACCGGGTACTGGAAGGCCAGGAACAGGCCGGCGGCGGCGCGTGCTTCCGGTTCCAGCTCCAGCAGGTCGCCATCTTCGAACTGCACGCTGCCAGCGGTGACGTCGTAGCCGTCGCGGCCGGACAGGACATTGCCGAGGGTGGACTTGCCGGCGCCGTTCGGGCCCATGATGGCGTGCACTTCGCCCGGCTTCACTTCCAGCGACAGGCCCTTGAGGATTTCCTTGTCGCCGATGCTTGCGTGGAGGTTTTCGATCTTCAGCATGAGGGTGCGTTCTTCAATATGTAGGGTGCGGGGCGATCAGAGCTCGCCTTCGGCGCGATCGAGGAAGGTGGTGCGCAGCCACTGGGTGCGCTTGCGGGTCAGTTCGGCCTTGTTGGCCGAGTACAGCATCGGGTACATCGAGCCGTACAGAACACGCGGATTCTCGTCCTTGCCCACCGGATAGCGCGCTTCGATATCAGCGTCGCGCAGCGGGATCCACAGGCGCTGGGCTGCGCGCAGCTTGTCGATGGCGACCTGCTGGCCCTGCAGTTTCTGCATCACCTGCCGGTACACGGCGTTGAGTTCGGCGTCGGCGGCGGTGGCTTCTGCCGCCGCACACTCGTTGAGTTCGAACTGGGTGCGGGCGTCATCGCAGGCCTTGCCCGGCGCCGCGGCGGAGGCTGCGAACGGCAGCACGGCCAGCAGTAGCAGTGGCAGGCGGCTCATCCGACCGATCCTTCCAGTGAGACTTCCAGCAGCTTCTTGGCTTCCACCGCGAACTCCATCGGCAGTTCCTTGAAGACCTGCTTGCAGAAGCCGTCGACGATCATCGACACCGCGTTTTCCTGGTCGATGCCGCGCGCGCGGCAATAGAACAGCTGGTCGTCGGAGATCTTGGAGGTGGTGGCCTCGTGCTCGACGGTGGCGCTGGGGTTCTTCACCTCGATATAGGGGAAGGTGTGGGCGCCACACTTCTTGCCGATCAGCAGCGAGTCGCACTGGGTGTAGTTGCGCGCGCCTTCGGCACCACGGTCAACCCGCACCAGGCCGCGGTAGGTGTTCTGGCCACGGCCGGCGCTGATGCCCTTGGAGATGATCTTGCTCTTGGTGCGCTTGCCGACGTGGATCATCTTGGTGCCGGTATCGGCCTGCTGGCGGTGGTGGGTCAGCGCAACCGAGTGGAATTCACCGACCGAGTCGTCGCCCAGCAACACGCAGGACGGGTACTTCCAGGTGATGGCCGAGCCGGTTTCCACCTGGGTCCAGGTCACCTTGGAGCGCGCGCCACGGCATTCGGCACGCTTGGTGACGAAGTTGTAGATGCCGCCGACGCCGTTCTCGTCGCCCGGGTACCAGTTCTGCACGGTCGAATACTTGATCTCGGCATCTTCCAGCGCCACCAGCTCGACCACCGCGGCGTGCAGCTGGTTCTCATCGCGCATCGGCGCGGTGCAGCCTTCCAGGTAGGAGACGTAGGCCTTGTCTTCGCAGATGATCAAGGTGCGCTCGAACTGCCCGGTATTGCTGGCGTTGATGCGGAAATAGGTGCTCAGCTCCATCGGGCAGCGCACGCCGGCCGGGATGAAGACAAAGCTGCCGTCGGAGAACACTGCCGAGTTCAACGCGGCGAAATAGTTGTCGCCCACCGGCACCACCGAGCCCAGGTACTTGCGTACCAGCTCCGGGTATTCGCGGATGGCTTCGGAAATGGAGCAGAACACCACGCCCTTTTCTGCCAGTTCCTTGCGGAAGGTGGTGCCAACCGAGACCGAGTCGAACACCGCATCCACTGCCACGCCGGCCAGCTTTGCGCGCTCGTGCAGCGGCACGCCGAGCTTTTCGTAGGTGTCCAGCAGTTCCTTGGGCACTTCGTCCAGCGACTGGTACTTCGGGCCCTTGGGCGCGGAGAAGTAGCTCAGCGCCTGCAGGTCGATCGGGCCGATCTGCAGCTTGGCCCAGTCCGGCTGGCGCATGGTCAGGAAGTGGCGGTAGGCGTCCAGGCGCCATTGCGTCATCCACTCGGGCTCGTCCTTCTTGGCCGAGAGGGCGCGGATGACGTCCTCGTCCAGGCCTGGCGGGAACGACTCGGACTCGATCAGGGTGACAAAGCCGGCGTCGTACTTGCGCCCCAGCTGTTCGTGGATTTCACGGTTTGGACTGTCGACGGTGTCGACCTTTTCGATGATCTCGGTGGCCATCAGGGCTGCCTACGGTTGTTCAGGAGACGACGTCGGCGCTGATGCGTCGACGGTCGGCAAGCGGTAAGGGGTGCAGCATCTGCGCGAGGGTGACGCCGCGCAGGGCATCGGAAACGACGTCATTGATCAGCCGCCAGTTCGAGCGCACACCGCACTGCCCGGCAAGGCCGCACTGGCTCTGCTCCTGGCTGCATTCGGTGATGGCCAGCGGACCTTCCATTGCTTCCAGGATCTCGATCAGGGTGATCTCGGAGGCCGGGCGGGTCAGCCGGTAACCGCCATGCACGCCGCGCAGGCCTTCAACCAGGCCGGCCTGGGCCAGTGGCTTGAGCAGCTTGCTGACGGTGGGCGGCTCCAATCCGGCGGCTTCAGCCAGGTCGGTCGCGCTCAGCACTTCGGCCGGCCGTGCGGCGAGCACGGTCAGGACGACGGTGGCGTAATCGGTGAGCTTGGTGACGCGGAGCATTGCGGGAGCGGGGGTATCAATGTGGACCAAAATTGTACGCTTTCTGGTCCGGGGGGCCAAGTTTTGCTGTTCAGCTGGCAGAAACCCACAGCCAATCAGGGGACTGCAGCTGCTTCCTCTCCCCTCGTGGGAGAGGTTGCCGAAGGCAGGAGAGGGGGGCGGCGCAGCCGCTGCTTCGTGCTTTCGGTTTGCCGGGAAGCAACAGCAGGCCAGAGACCACACAGCGCCACACTCTTGCCGATCCCCAATCCCCAATCCCCAATCCCCAATCCCAGCCCTTGGGTTGTCCAGCCCGATGGGCGAGAATCACCGCCTCACTCAAGTTCCGGCCATGTACATGCCCAAGAAGATCCAGGCACGCAAATCCTCCATCCACGGCAATGGCGTGTTCGCCGTGGCCGATCTCAAGAAGGGCGAGCGCGTCATCGAGTACAAGGGCAAGCACCGTACCCATGCCGAAGTGGATGCGGATGATGCCGGCGATGTGGAATCCGGCCACACGTTCCTGTTCACCCTGAACGACGATTACGTCATCGATGCCAACTACAAGGGCAACGACGCACGCTGGATCAACCACAGCTGCGATCCCAACTGCGAGGCGATGATCGAAGAGGCAGAAGGTGATGACCGCACCGCCGACAAGGTGTTCATCGAAGCCATCCGCGATATCAAGCCGGGCGAAGAGCTGACCTACAACTACGGCATCACCCTGGCCGAGCGCCACACCCCGCGCCTGAAGAAGATCTGGGAATGCCGTTGCGGCTCGCCCAAGTGCACCGGCACGATGCTGCAGCCGAAGCGCTGAAGAGCGCCCGCTGCTCTTGTGGGAGCGGCGTAAGCCGCGAAGCTGGTGTCAGCTCAGGTGCTGCCAATGAAAGTCGAAACGGCTCTGTTGGGGAAAGGCCCGGCTTCGAGGCTGGTACATCGCCTTATGGCCCGAGGCCACCCAGCGCCGCTCCCACAAGCAGATCAAAATGAAAGAGGCCGCAATTGCGGCCTCTTTCGTTTCTACAGCTGTCCGGCTCAGTTGCCCAACAAGCCCTGCGGCACGAAGCTGCCCAGGTTCTGGTTGAAGTCCACGGCAATGCGGCCGTTCTGGATGCCCACCGACTTCACCTGCAGTACGCCCATCACCTTGGCGATGGCTGGGTCGATCTTGTAGATCGGCTCGCGGCGGGCGTAGTCGGCCAGCCAGCTGTTGAGCAGGCTGCGGGTGCTTGAATCCAGCTCGCCGCCAACGGCGCTGGGGCGGAAGCCATCAACGGTGGGCTGGTCCAGATGGAAGCCCTGGGTCTGTGCGTCGTAGCGCAGGCCGCTGCTGATCTGTACATCGCCCACCGGCATCGACGAACCACCTGCGGCCATGGCCAGGTTGAAGCCCAGATCCAGGCGACTGCCCTGCGGCAAGGTCAGCCGCGGCTGGCTGACGGTCAGTGCCAGCAGGCCGCCAAGCGCCTTCTGCGTGCGCGGGAAGCTGCCGTCCAGGTACTGCTGCACGTCGGCGGCACCCACAGTCAATTGCTTGCCGTTGACCTGCGGTGCGGCATGGGCGCTGCCGGCGATGGCGATCAAGGCGATGCAGGGGAGTAGCAGGGAACGCAAGTTCATCGGGCGCACTCGGTGATGGCGACAGGTTGGAATAGCAAGATAACCGGATCGGGTGAACGGTCAATTAGCAGGCCGGATTCAATCGCGCGCACGTACCGCCGGTTGATCTCCCTGTCATTGAGACCGATGAGCGGGCTGCTGCGATGTCAGCGCGCGGAGCACTGCTGTGCGGTCGCGATGATCAGCCGGACCCCGCTGCGGCGAGGATGCTGGGGGCTGCTGGGCGCAAGGTTTACAGCCAGCGACTTATTCCAGCGGCCTCTGCAGCTGCTTGAGCTTTTGCAGCAACTGGCCGAGTTCCGGCTGCAGGGCACTCAACAGGCTGTCGGGCTTGCCTGCCGATTCGGCCAGTGTTTCCAGCAGGCCGGTGACAACCACGACGCCGGCGTCCTCATTGCAGGACAGTCGACGCTGGCCTTGCGCGGATTCCAGCTGGCGCATCCAGTTGTATTGGCTGCGCTGTTCGAACTCGATCGAGCAGCGGCCGCTGCACTGCTGGCCGTCAGTCTCGATCGGAGTGACGGAGATTCGGTAGCGATGCTTGCTGATGGACATGGTGGACTGCGTGGGGAAGCGGTGGGAGTGGCCACCATAGGCCGGTGCTGGCGCAGGTACGAGGCGTTGGACCATGACGCTGTGTTCCAGCGTTTTCCCGATGCCACCGGCAGAACGCTGCGGGCCATGGGAACGTTTTCCACCACACCAAAAGCCCCAAAAAAAACGGGACGGCAGGGCCGTCCCGTTTCTTCGCCAAGGGGCGCGCTGATTACAGCGCAGCGTCCTTGAGCTTCTTGAGCGGACGCACCTTGAGCTTGGTGGTGGCCGGCTTGGCGGCAAACCACTGCTCTTCCTTGGTGAACGGGTTGATGCCCTTGCGCTTCGGCTTGGCAGCAACGCTCACGGTGGAGATCTTCAGCAGGCCCGGCAGGGTGAAGGAGCCAGCGCCCTTCTTGTTGACCGAGGCGGCGACGGCGCCTTCCAGGGCGGCGAACACAGCGCGCACGTCCTTGGCAGCAACCGAGGTGGCTTCAGCGATGTGGGCGACCAGACCGGACTTGGTCAGTGCTTCCTTGATCGGCTTCGGTGCGGCCGGCTTGGCGGCAGCCTTGGTTGCAGCCTTCGTGGCTACTTTCTTCACTGCCTTCTTCGGGGCAGCCTTTTTAGCGGTCTTTGCCATGATTTCCTGTTCCGTGAACGGTTGGTTGTTGGTCGTGCCGACCCCGTCGGCAAGCGAAATGTAGGGCATGAATTGCGTGACGCCAATAGGTAATCGAAGAAAAAGCCCATAAAAATTGCTTCCGGGCGTATTTGGACAACAAATCAGTGCCGCAAGGCACGCAAAAACAGGGCAGGGCTGCGATCATCCACGGTGTTGCCCCTGGTCTTCGGGCACGCCGTTGCGCCCACAGCTGCACCGCACAAACTGCTAACGCGACGTGGGCTAGGCTGGCGGCGTCATCCACCACGAGGAGTTCGACCATGGGTATTTCGCGTCACGCCACCGCACGCTGGGAAGGTGATCTGAAGACTGGGCAGGGCCGCTTGAGCACGCCGCAGAGCGGCTTGATGGAGAACACGCGCTACGCCTTCAACAGCCGCTTCGGTGATGAGAAGGGCACCAACCCCGAGGAGTTGATCGCTGCCGCGCATGCAGGCTGCTTCACCATGGCGCTGTCGGCCAAGCTCAGCGAGGCCGGCTTCCCACCGACCTCATTGGACACCCGTGCCGATGTCGACCTGTCGATGGAGGGCGGCCCGCAGCTGTCGCAGATCCGGCTGAAGGTAAAAGCGGTGGTGCCGGGCCTGGACGAGACCCGGTTCCGCGCAATTGCCGATGACGCCAAGCAGAACTGTCCGGTATCCAAGGCACTGAGTGCGGTCCCGATCAGCCTGGATACCGAGTTTTCGGCCTGACCTGGCGCTGGCCCGGCGAGCGTTCAGCGCTGGCCGGGCCGGTTCAGGGTCGTTTCACCCGTCGCGCCTGAGCATCGCTCATCCCTTGTTCCTCATTCCTGCCGGAGTGGTTGCTGCCATGAGTCGCTCGCTAGCTGTTGCCGCTGTCCTTGTTGCCGGTGGTCTGGTCGCCTTCCATGCGTCCGCACAGCGCTACGACGACGGTCAATACCGCCCCAACGCTTCTTACGATGATGGCCAGTACCGGCCGGACCCGCGCCATGACGATGGCCGGTATCGCAGCGGGAGCAGCGACACCAATGGCCCGGTGTACGACTACGCGCGGGTGGTGCGGGTGGATCCGGTCATCGTCAACGGTGATCAGGGACGTAATGAGCGCTGCTATCAGCGCAACGATGGCGGTTATGTGGATAACAACAATGGTTATCAGGCCGGTGGCTATGGCAGCAACAGCTACGGCAACAACGGCTATCGGAATGACGGCTACGACCAGCGCGGCTACGACAACGGCCAGTACCGGCAGGGCAACGAGAGCGGCCGCCAGTGGGCGACGGTGATCGGTGGCCTGGCCGGTGCGGTGATCGGCAGCCGCATCGGTGGTGGCGATGGCCGCTACCTGGGTACCGCGGTCGGCACCATTGCCGGCGGAGCTGCCGGTCGCGCCATCTACGAAGCCAGCAACCGGCCGACCTACCAGCGCGGTGACGTGCGGGTCTGTGAGCCCAGTGGCTATGGCAGCGAGAGCGAGCGGGTGGACGGCTACGACGTCACCTACGAATACGCCGGCCGCCAATACCGCACCCATCGCGACTACCACCCCGGCGAACAGATCCGCGTCCGCGTCGATGTAAGCGCCGACTGAGCGCAGCGGGCGTTTCTGCCCGGCTGAGGTGCAGGGCACGGTTTGTCAGGCTGGGCCGATGACGGCATAGTCCACGCATTCCGTTGTGGAGCGTGCCTGATGCGTCGTCTTGCCTGTGTCGCCCTGTTGCTTCCCTGTCTGCATGCGCTCCCGGCCCAGGCCGAGGTCAAGCTGCTGGTCGCCGATACCATCCGCACCGGCGACCCGGCACAGCCGGTGGTCGGTGCCATCGCCTGGGAAAGTGACAGCGGCAAGGTACTGGATGTAGGCAGTGCCGATGCACTGCTGCAGTTGTATCCGCAGGCACCGCGCATCGACGTGGGCGACGCGACCGTGGTGCCGGGCCTGATCGATGCCCATGCGCACATCATGGGCCTGGGAAATACCCTGATGCAGGCCGACCTGACCGGCGCACGCACCCGTGGTGAAGTGCTGGAGCGGCTGCAGGCCTTCGAGAAGACGCTGGCGCCCGGCGAGTGGCTGCTGGGCCGAGGCTGGGACCAGAACCGTTGGGACAACACCGATTTCCCCACCGCCGCCGATCTGGATGCGGCTTTCCCGCAGCGGCCGGTTTATCTGGAGCGCGTCGACGGCCATGCCGGCTGGGTCAACAGCGCCGCCATCCGCATTGCCGAGAAAGCAGGAAAATCGCTATCTGGTGACTGGCAGCCGGAGGGCGGGCGCATCCTGCGCGATGCTGCTGGCAAGCCGAGTGGCGTGTTGGTCGATGGTGCGGCGTCGCTGGTCTATTCGCAGATTCCGGCACTGGATGACGCTTCGCGTGAAAAGCGCCTGCAGGCGGCGCTGCAGGCGGCGGTCAGCAATGGTCTGACCGGTGTGCATGACATGGGCGTGTCGCGCGAGGATCTGGCGCTGATGAAGCGTCTGGCTGACCAGGGC
>QFOV01000120.1 GCA_003248565.1 Stenotrophomonas sp. | reverse complement strand
GCATCGTAGGTGTATCGATGCCATCCATCACCACCGAACGCCCCAGAGCCGGCTGCTATCAGTCGATCGCGCGCATCGTATTGCAGATGAAGGTTGTAGGTGCCTCCTCTTGCAACATCGTAGATGTCACTGGGATTTCCATTTTCATCGAAGCGAGTGTCCAGATTGAGCACTCCGCTATCAATACTACGCGCAGGAAGCTGCCGGGCATTCTGCGTCATCTGGTGCAGGACGTTGTTTCCGTAGGCGAAAGACTTCAATGCACCATTTGGGAAATAGCTGATAGCTGATGCATAGGTGTGACCATCACTGCTGCCGACCACCAGTTTCGGTTGACCCAAAGCATTCGGGCTATACGTAATGATGTTGCCGGTAGGATAGCCCTGAGAGGCTAGATTTCCGTTGGCGTCATACCCGTAGCTCAGCAACCACTGGTACAAACCCGGCTGCTGCACGGCCTCGGAAACCAGCAGCCTTCTCTTGTTATAGAGATAGTAATTCACTACCCGCCCTTCCCCGTCCCCGTCATTGTCTGTCGTTATCTGACTTGGCAAACCGTCAGGCGCGTAGATAAACGTTTGATTTCCCCTATGGTTTGGCGTCGACAAGGAAACTACACGATTGCGCGAATTGTATGTCCGACGAACCACGCGACCGCTTGCCTCGGCCGCCGCACGATCGCAGTTGACCGGGCTCGGCAGGGCCAAACCAGAAGCGCTCCAAGCAAGGTTGCCTCCCGCGTCATAGCCCATCACCGTCGACCCGGTCTCCGGCTCGATGGTCTTGCACAGGCGCTGCTGCGCATCGTAGACATAACGTCGGGTCAGCGACAGTGGTGCTGGCACCCGCAATACGCCCGAATTGGCCAGAAGATCATTGCTGGCACCTGCAGGGGAGATGCCATGCACATAGATCAGCTTGTTTGCATGCGCTTGCCGAATTGCATCGGTCAGCGCAAACCGAAAGCGATACTGGCTACCGTTGGATTGACAGGCAGCGGCAACACCGGCCTCACTTGCCCGATTTGCAAGGACAGAACCAATACCTTGCCCAGCCCCCGCAGCGCCGCCCACATAGATGTGGACGTCCACCGAAGCTGGCCGACCGCTAGAACAAGCCCACCCGCCCACCCAATACTGGCCGGCACCATCTTCCTCAACGCCATCTACGCTGCCACGAATCGATGATTGCTCCACTCCGACGGTGATTGCAGCTGAGGTCGTCATCTTGCCGTTGTTGTCCACCGCCACGCCGGTGATCTGGTAAAGACCGGGCGGCACGTTATCCCTTGTGAAGGCGAAGCCAGCAGAAGAACTACTCCCGATATGACTGCCGTTGGCGTAGTAATCAACGCGGACGACCTGCCCATCCGGATCACTCGCATTTGCACTCAGGTGCACCGTTGCAGGACCAATGAAGGGTTGGCCTGTGGCAGGGTTGAGACTGATCACCGGCGGCCTGTCACCGGGCTGTACAACCTCGAATGTCCTGTTGACGCTGGCCTGCCCGCCCAGGTTGGAGCGCGCATTGGCAGTAACCGTGTAGGTGCCAGCAGGCAGATTGGTGAGGGTGTAGGAAAGTGAATCACCTACAACGCTGGCCAGCACCTGGCCACTCCGGAGTATCCGGAGCTGGCTCACATAAACACCGTCATCAATGGTGAACGCCGATGTTTGTATGACTACGTTCGCCGGCGCCTGGAATGTGGCCCCCGCAGATGGCGAATCGATGCTGACACTTACATAGGGATTCCCCTGCTGCGCAATGGCTTGACCTGCTATCAGCAAAAGAAAGCAGATAAAGATCTGGAGGAATAGCGACCCTTTACCGCGGCTCCTTGCCGTCATCATTGACCTGCTCCCGTGCGGGTAATTTCAAGCACTTTCCCAAAGACATCACGCTGGATCACTGTCGAGACACCAAGTGGAGCATCGATGCGTGTAGGGAAGTCGTAGCTGGGCGAATCCCAAGCCTGGAATGCCTCTACGGTGATGGCGCCGCGCGGGTTGGTCACCTGGCGACGAAAGCCAGACAAGTACGCAGTAGACGACGTCAGCAAGCCCAACTCGGAATCCTGTTGAGTGCGCACAACGCGCCCCAATGCGTCGTAGCTGCTGGTAACACCCGGCAGCGAGTTGCGAACGTCGGTCACGCCCTGCGTCGGGTAGGACGTAAACACCTTGCGCCCAAGCTTGTCATACCGGCTTACAACCTGGGTGGTCGTCTGCGCGTCGGAGATGTCTTGGCTTTCCTCCAGCACGGGCCGCCAGAACGCATCAAAATGCAGCCGGCGACGTCGATTGCCTTCTGTCTCGGTCAGTCTCCAATGCCCGGTGCCGAGTCCATACTCAGCACCTACGCGCTCGAACGTGCGAGACACTGGATGCCATGCAACGGTGTCACCGGCGGGATAGGTCCGGGCCGCCAATCGCCCCATGGCATCGTAACCATACGTAGAGCTGAAGCCATTTTCGTCGGTGGTGCTGACAACTCTTCCGAGCGCATCTACCACTGCCGATTCCGTGAAACCATCGGCGTAACCAATCACCTGCGGAATGCCACGTCGCCAGCCAGATGCGATGGTGATATTTCCATTGCCGTCGGTCACGCTTTCCACTTGACCATCGGCGTGGTAGCTCAGCCACATCTGGCGTTCGCCAAAAGCATACTGTTCGACTGGCAACGCGGTGCCGGAGTCGAATACCGTCCGCGCCACTTCCGCACCTGTCTCTACATTGACGCGCCGGGCTACCTGCCCCAGCACCCAACGTGAGAAATCATCGTGATACTGAAGCGTATCGGTGCGCTGATAGCCCAAGCTGCTGCTGGCAATGGTGGCCAGAGGCCTGGCAAGCCCATCCAGTGCGGTGGTTTTTCTGGAAAAAGTGGTGCCATCCCGGGTGATCAGCGTCTCAACATTGGGTCGCAGATACTCGGCAGTGTATCCAGCAGTACGCGGCTGTTGCGTGCTGCCCAGTCGCGTGGCGAACTGGCTGCCTGCCAGCGGCCAAAGGTAGCGCTGTTCGGTGGTCTCCAGAATGGATTGCGGGCCACTCCCCGTCTCCACCTTGAGCAGCTGACCTTCGTTGTAGCGATAACTGTTGCCATATGTGTGGCGTGCCCAACTGCCCTCTGGGCCTGAGACCGTCGTGACTGCGGTGCCTGCGCACGCATCATTCAGGCACACAGGCAACGAGCAATCACCGCTGGTGCATACGGGACCGGTGCCTGGAGCAAAGGAAATGCTGCCTCCGTAGCTGTATGCCCATTCCGCCAGGTCGATGCCCGGGCCGGAAATGCGCTTATTGCGCAACACCACACCGTGATACGCCATTGGGTAGCGGGCAACATCATCGTTGGGGTCATTATTCGGTGTCGAATATCCATTGCAGACCATGGGCACATTGCTACGCCCACGCAGACTGTAGCCCACGACGAATTCACCAACTGCGCCAGACGGATGGACGAACTGTGCTGTAGCGCCAGGCTCGTTGACCATAAGGCCCGGGTATCCGCAGGTACGCAGGATATCGCCAGCGCCGGTCGAACGTTCGTATTGGAACTCGATGTGGCTCATGGCAAAGGCATCAATCGCCCAGCTACTGCCGTCTGGCAGGTCTACACCAACCAAGCTGCCGGTAAGCGAAGCAGGATAGACGTAGCGATACCGAACTATCTGCGTTCCATTGCTGATCTGCTCAACATGACCACGCGCGTTGTAGGCAAGCGTGATGCTCCTGCCGTCACTGGAGGTTATTGCTTCCAGCCGCACCGGCGCTCCTGATGCATTGCTGTAGCGGTACGCAACCCAGTTGCCGAACCTATCCTCTACCTTGGTGGCATACAGTTCCACGCGACGGCGCGCAGCGGTTATGACTTGAACCGTGCTGGGCGAAGCGACATCCGGCTCATGGAATGCCGCCTCCCAATCGAATGTGTAGCGCAGGCCATCGGCGGTATGGGCAACGAAAGCTTCACCGCCACCATTTTTACGCGCGGGCAGGCAAGAGAACCAGGTGAGCTCCTGCGTAAGCCAAGGATAAGGACCACCGCTGGACGGCCGAGGAAGCGCATTCGGCTCAGCAACCAGCATCTCCTGGCTGCCGCGCCCTGGAACAATCATGCGATTGCCTTGCCAGTATTCGGAAGCAAAGAAACTTCGACCACTGACGGTGACGGTTGGCGGTGCACCCGAGCCATTGTTGCTGCAGGCGCTTCCCCATCCCGTGGAGGCCAGGAATACACCAGAGAGCCGCGGAAGCTCCAGATTCCAATCCGCCATAGGCAGATCATCAAAGCGGTAGTCGCTACGATTGCCAATCGACATTGATCGAGACACCGCAATCGGCAACCCGGTGCCAGGGATGCTCATGTCGGTCGCCGAGAACCCGAGTGCTCCGGTGTACATGTCCAGACTGTCGCCGAACAATGTCGTATCTGCCGCAGTTAGATCGGTCTGCCGTTGAATGAGCTTGTCGTACTCTTCCCACGGATAGCGCAGCGACTGGGCTTGAACTACAACGGGGCACAGAAGTGCGATGACCATCAAAACAAAGACGTACATACCTGCTCACTCCATTGAGGGGCGTTACTTCGACGATTGCAGCGTTCGGGAAATTGCAGTGACAGACCAGCATCGCTTGGATGGACCAGTTATCCAGGACAGGCATTGCCGGAAAACTCCGGCTGTGATCGGCGACATGAAAACAGGGTGCTTTCAGCCAAAAACCTACCACTTCGCGTTGCGACTCGACCAGACAGCGTTGAGCAATGTGCACTGTTGTGGAAAACATCACTCATCCAATAGCGCCGCCTGATCAAAAGAGAAGGAAAGGCCAACCAAAGTTCCGGCTTGGTTTGTTAGTTCTGGAAATCAACATCCATGAAGTCTGCATACACTGACTCGTATCCAACATAGGGCAATGGCTGCGCCATCAGGGCCGCTGATTCCAATGCCCGACGGCCAACTGTATCCAGCGCGCAATTCGATGACGCAACACTGACCACCCTTCCGCCTTGAGATTGCTGCAACGTCAAACGACAACTCCCCTTGGGACCGTCGTACTGCCAGTGCTGTCGTATGGCTACACGCAACGCAGCGAGGTATGCAGCACGCAAACCTTCATCCTCAGCGTGGCCGGCAGCTTCCCCACCATGATCTGGCGCCGGTCCAGCGTGGTTTGCCACTGCCGCTCCACTTTCCTCGATTGCTGCTGCTTCAGATAATGCGGGCATATCCAGAATTCCAGAATCAGGCGCCTCCCCTACATCCATATGGCGCTCTACTGATACCGGCTCTGCGGCCTGAACACTTTCCGATGGTTCTTCGAGCAAAACCGCTGTTTCAGGCTTGGCGGAAGGAACCGCGATATCAATCCGCTGACGGAATTCGTCCGGCGCAAGAAAGTCCGCAGACGTTCCCGGACCGCTTGAATACCGCAATGCTTCCGACCCCTTCCCGCCCACAACCCCGCTTGTCAGCCATAGCCACACAACCGCCAGCACGTGCAACAGAACGGATACTGAAAAAGCGATGCATCGGTCGCGAAGGTCCCCACCGTCATTCATCACCGCGTCCTTGAGCATGAACGGAGTGTAACTTCATTGCAAGAATAATACTTGCTGCAACGCCATAGGCTGATCCGGACATACTGATCCACGGAGGGGCTGAGCAACTCTCCGCATATGGGATTGGCAGTATTTGTAAAACTCCATTCACTGTGAGCAGACCGTGGAAATTGGTTTACTGCCAACAGCCGTCTTATGCCGCCGGTGCCTGCGGATTGGCTATCGCCCCAACCGCCGCGCAGCCGCCACCCGATACGCCCTGAGCCTTGCATGCAGCATCGGGTCGCCAGCAAACCCTATCCCTGCAGGTAACAGCGCCGGGTCGAAGGCTACTTTACGCTGGCCACTCTGGTGCGGGAGCAGCCGCTCCAGCCAGATGTGGCCGAGCGCGAACGATGGCGCGGCGGGGTCCCAGCCGCGGGTGATGTCGGCTGGGTCCTCGCCTTCGGGTACCGGGGTGAACAGCAGGGCGAATACCACGCTGCCCTTGGAAAGCTCGCCGCGCAGGCGCTTGTCCAGGTAGTCCGGACCGTCCGGCGGTGTGCGGGCGACGTAGGGTTTGGTCGCGCGCACGCTGAGGCGACCGATGCGCACATGTCCGTCCGGGGCGATCAGCCGGTAGGCGTGCAGCATGTGGTAATCCAAGGCACTGAAGCTGCTGGTCACTGCACCCGCACGCAATTCCTCGAAGTGCGCCACTGCCGGACAGCCAGCCATCTGTGCGGCCAGCGTCGCTGGCACGCGTTCGCGCTGGTTCACGGCATTCAAGAAAGCGAGAAACGCTTCGGGGTCACTGGCCGGGAAGCCTTCGAGCGAGTGACCGACCAGCACCATCGCCGCCTTGTTGCCGATCCGCAGCGCCAGGCCGCGCGGCTCGCCTGCGGGACTGCGCTGATCGATATGCGGATTGGCGCCCGAGCTTGAGAAGCGCGCCAACACGCGCAGATCCTCGCCACCGAATACCCCTGCCATGCAGAACTGTGGTGCCGTTGCGGTGGCGCGGAAGTGGCCTTCCACCAGCAGGCCACGCGCATGATTCACCCGGCCGCCAGCCGCAACTTTCGCCCCGGCCTGCAGGGCAGCAAACAACGCCTGCGACATGTCTGTCGCCATCGCCGTGTCCTCCCACCGCACCCCCGTGGCAGCAAACAGCAGCTCGCGAAGATGCGGCGCTGGTCAGCGCTCTCCCAAGCCTGGGCGCAGCGCGATATGTTTGTATTCCAGAAAATCCTCCAAGGCGGCCAATCCATTGAGCCGCCCGAGCCCTGACTGCTTGAAACCACCCTCCTCCGTGCCGTCAAACACCCGCGCCCAGTCGTTGATCCAGACCGAGCCCGCATCAAGCGCTTCAGCCACGCGCAGCGCGCGATCAACATCGCGCGTCCACACACTGGCCGCCAACCCATACTCGCTGTCGTTGGCCAGGCGAATCGCCTGCGCCTCATCGCTGAAGCGTTGAATGGTGAGCACTGGACCAAAGGTTTCCTGCTGGATGATGTCCAACGCGTTGTCGAACACTTCCAGCAGGGCCGGACGGAAGAACGCGCCCTTGCGCAGCGGGCCGCTGGTAATGGGCCCACCGCGTTCAACCACCACCGCACCGTAACGGATTGCCTCCTGCACCACCGCTTCAACCCGCTGCACATTGGCGCGGTCGATCAATGGCCCCATGTCGCTGCTTGGGTCGGCCGCGGGCCCGACCTTGACCATGTGCAGGCGCGCGCCCATGCCATCGCGCACCGCGTCGTAGATGCGGTCGTGTACCAGCAGCCGTGAGCCCGTCATGCAGAACTGGCCACTGAATACCGTCAGTGCTTTCTCGATCACCGGCAGCGCCTGCGCCAGATCGGCATCCTCGAACAGGATCATCGGTGTCTTGCCACCCAGCTCCATGCCGAAACGCTTGAGGTGTTTCGCGCCGCTGCTGCTGATGGCACGACCGGTGCGGGTGGAACCGGTGAAGCTGACCACCGGCACCTGCGGTGCATCCACCAGGTAGCTGGAACCTTCCGGGCCGCTTTCGAAAAACAGGTTGATCACACCGCGCGGCAGTGATTCGGCCTCGGCCATGATCCTGGCCATGGTGCTGGCGGTCTGCGCCACCTGCGACGGCAACTTGATCACCACGGTACAACCGGCCGCCAGTGCCGGCGCCAACGAACGGATGGTCAGCACCACCGGCGAGTTCCAGGGCGCGATCACCGCTGCCACGCCCATTGGCTGGCGCAGGACCATCGACAGCCGCCCAGGTTTTGGCCGCAATGCACGGCCTGCTTCCAGCATCGCCATCGCCGCTGAATAGCGCAGCTTGCTCGGCACCATGTCCAATTCAAACGCGGCCTCGGCGGCCACCTTGCCGTTCTCCAGCGAAAGTATCTCCGCCAGACGCGCGCGATTGCGTTCGAACGCCTGCGCCAGTTGCTCCAGCACCCGCGCACGCAGCTCGTGGTCGTGCGCCCACATGGTCTGCTGGAACGCCTGCGCTGCGGCGGACACCGCCGCCATCGCTGCGGCACGGCCATTGTCCGGGTAGCTGCCGATCACCTCATAGGTAGCCGGATTGATCGAATCCTTGAGCACACCATCAAAGCGCGGAATGCCGTTGATCCAGTTGGCCGCGCGGCGCAGTTGCGCCGGGGACCTGGTTGCACTGCTCATTTGACCTCCACACATTGATTACTCAGGACTGGTCGACCGCTGCTTGTAACGCAGCCAATAGCGACGCACTGCAGATACCAGCGTCTCCACCAATGGCGCGCTGATATTGACCACGATCGGCACGATGACCAGCGTCGACCCCAGCACCCGCAGCGGCAACGGCCATTGCCCGACGTACGGACCGAGCACACTCACCACCGTCAGCACGGTCGGATACACCGCCAGCCAGATCAGCGCGGTACGCTTCAAACGCGGTACGAGCTCGGCGCGCCACATCAGCTTTCCGCATCCCGCATCCATTGGCTGACGCGCTCAGCCAGCATGATCACAGTTGGGTTGGTCGCCACGCAGGGAACATCAGGGAACGCCGAGGCGTCGGCAACGCGCAGGCCATCAATGCCGCGTACACGTCCCTGGTAGTCGAGTACCGCATATACATCGTTGGCACCGCCCATTGGCGCGGTGGAGGTGGGATGGTGGTAGATATCCAGGGCCATCGGCAATGCCGCTTCCAGCGCTTCGTGTGAGGTCGACAGCGCGCCCGGCACCAGTTCCTCGGCAATCATCGACGCCAGTGGTCCTTGTCGGGCAACGCGCCGGATGAGCTCGATGCCCTCCACCATCAACTGCCGGTCCTGCGCGTCGGCCAGCAGGTTGAGCGCGATGATCGGCGCCGCGTCGGCAGCACGCGAGCGCAGCGTCACCCTCCCCAGCGAGCGCGGCCGGGTCAGCGCCAAGGCCAGCATGAAGATGGCGCCAGTGGGCGATGCCTGCGGATCACCGTAATGCACTGCCGAGACGTGGAAGTCCCCGACATTGGCAGCCGCCTTGGATGACTGCGCCCACAGAATCGCACCCACGGGTGGCACCGGCAGACCGAGCCGGTGCGGGCGCGCGGCCCAGGTGGTGTAGAAGAACGGGTGCTCCTGCAGGCGTTGACCGACTGGAAGATTGGCAACCACATCAATGTCCAGTTCCAGTAGATCATTGGCGGGACCAATACCCGAGCGCAGCAGCACCGCTGCGGTGCCATAGGTGCCCGCACTCAGGACGATGCTGTCGGCTTCAATGCGCTGGCCATCAGCCAACACCACCGCCGCTGCGCGGCGACCCTCAAACGCTACCCGGTCCACCAGGGTCTGGCTGCGGATGCACAGATTGGGGCGCATCCTTACATCCAGGGATAGATAGGTCATGCCGGTATTGAGCCGCTGCCCCATCCGGTTGTTCATCGGGTAAGGACCAACACCGAACGGTTGCTCGCCGTTGAAGTCGGTCACCCTG
>QFOV01000119.1 GCA_003248565.1 Stenotrophomonas sp. | reverse complement strand
AGGCGTTGAACGCCGCATCGAGATTCCGACCCTGGCCGAGTGCGGTGATTGCGACGGCAGCGGCTCGGAAGACCGCAAGGTCGAGACCTGCAATGTCTGCGGTGGCCGCGGCCAGGTACGCGTGCAGCGTGGCATCTTCGCCATGCAGCAGGCCTGCCACAACTGCGATGGTCGCGGTCAGATCATCAGCAAGCCGTGCAAGACCTGCCATGGCAATGGCCGTGTCGAGGAAGACAAGGTGTTGTCGGTCAAGGTGCCGGCAGGCGTTGATACCGGCGACCGCATCCGCCTGCAGGGCGAAGGCGAAGCCGGTCCGGCCGGTGCCCCGGCGGGTGACCTGTATGTGGAAGTGCGCGTGCGCGAGCATGCCATCTTCACCCGCGATGGTGACGACCTGCACTGCGAAGTGCCGGTGCGTATTTCGCAGGCCGCGCTGGGCGACGCTATCCGCGTCGCAACCCTGGGCGGCGAAGCGGAAATCCGCATCCCGGCCGAGACCCAGACCGGCAAGCTGTTCCGCCTGCGTGGCAAGGGCGTCAAGTCGGTGCGCAGCCGCACCGAAGGCGACCTGTACTGCCGCGTCGTGGTGGAAACCCCGGTCAACCTGACGGCCGAGCAGCGCAAGTTGCTGGAGCAGTTTGAAGCCACGTTCATCGGCGAAGAAGCGCGCAAGCACTCACCGAAGTCGGCGACCTTCATCGACGGCGTGAAGGGCTTCTGGGAACGCATGAAGTCCTGATGCATCACCTGTGGTGCCGAGCCATGCTCGGCACTACCTCGTTATGCCATCTGCTATTGGTTGCGCGCGCAAGCGTATGCAGTCGCGCCTTGTCCTGCGGACGTAGAATAGGGCGATGAACGAAGTCGACCATAGCCATCTCGTGCACGGTCGTCGGCAAAGCCCGGATGGGCCGTCGCCGGTGGACGTGATTTCCGTGCAATCCCAATTGGTCTACGGCCATGCCGGCAACAGTGCGGCTGTACCGCCACTGCGCGCCATGGGCCTGCGCGTCGCCGAAATTCCCACCACGCTGCTCAGCAACGCGCCGTTCTACGCGACGTTGCGCGGCCGTGTGCTGCCTGCAGACTGGTTCGCGGAACTGCTGCAGGGCGCAACCGAACGGGGCTTGCCGCAACGCGCCGGTGCCTTGGTTTCCGGTTATTTCGGCAGCGTCGCCAATGGCGCCGCGTTTGCTGATTGGCTGGATGAAGTACTGCCGCAATCGCCGAACCTGCGTTATTGCCTGGATCCAGTTATCGGTGACACCCATACCGGCCCTTACGTTGAGCCCGGGCTGGAAAAGATCTTCATCGAACGCCTGTTGCCGCATGCCTGGTTGGTAACGCCCAATGCCTTCGAGCTGGGGCGGCTGACCGGCATGCCTGCATTGGAACAGGACGATGCCATCGCCGCCTCGCGCAAGCTGCTGGAGCGCGGCCCGGAATGGGTGATTGCGCATTCGGTCTCCGGCGATCCGGGCGAGTTGGTGACCTTGGCCATCGGTCGCGAGCAGATCTGGCGTTGGACCTCGCCGCATCTGCCGGTGGATGTGGCCGGCACCGGTGACGTGTTGATGTCGCTGCTGGTTGCGTTCCTGCTCAAGGGCCATAGCTTCGAGGACGGCGTGAGCCGCGCCATTGCCGGCGTGCATGCGGCGTTGGAAGCGACCTTGGCCACCGGCGTGGAGGAGTTCGACGTGCTGGCGGCCGCACCAGCTGCCTTGGGTACCCCGTACCGCTTCCGCGCCGAGCGTCTGGCGTGAGTCTGCGTCCAGTCATCGGCATCGTCGGCAGCGGCGGTGCCTTTGGACGTTGGCTGCGTGGCTTCTTCAAATCGCGCATGGGTTTGCAGGTGATCGGCCACGATCCTGTCGATGCGGACTCGCAGACCCCGGAGCAGTTGCTCGAACAGGCCGATGTGCTGCTGTTCTCGGCGCCGATCCGGCATACGCCTGCATTGATCCGCGAGTACATCCGGCAATCGGCCGGGCGTGAGCGCGGCAAGCTGTGGTTGGACGTCACCTCGATCAAGGCCGAGCCGGTGGCAGCGATGCTGGAGTCGCAGGCGTCGGTCGCCGGCCTGCACCCCATGACCGCACCGCCCAAGGCGCCGACCTTGAAGGGCAGGGTGATGGTGGTCTGCGAAGCGCGGCTGGATGCGCATTGGCAGGTGTGGCTGGATGAACTGTGTAGCGCCCTGCAGGCCGAATGCGTGCGCGGGACAGCCGAGCACCACGACCGGGTGATGGCGCTGGTGCAGGCGATGGTGCATGCCACGCATCTGGCCCAGGCCGGCGTGCTGCGCGAATACGCGCCGATGCTGGGTTCGCTGAGCGAGTTGATGCCGTATCGCTCGGCCGCTTTCGAGCTGGATGCGGCGGTGATCTCACGCATCCTGTCGTTGAACCCGGCCATCTACGAAGACATTCAGTTCGGCAATCCGCATGCCGGTGAAGTACTGGATCACCTGTTGCGGCAGCTGCAGCAGCTGCGTGGTCTGGTGGGGCAGGGCGACGATGCCGCGCGAGCGCAGTTCCGTAGCCAATACCTCGCCGAGAACAAGGCCGCGGTGGACGAGCAGACCCTGCGCGATGGCAACTACAGCTTCGAGCGGGTCGGCTACCTGCTGGCGGACCTGACCGACCAGCGTGCGATGAGCGTACATCTGCCGGAGGACCGCGCCGGCTCCTTGCGCGAGTTGCTGCATGTGTTCGAACGCCATGGCATCAGCCTGGCCTCGATTCATTCCTCGCGTACGCCGAGTGGTGAAGTGCATTTCCGGATGGGCTTCGTGCAGGCGTATGCACCTGATGTGATTTCGGCCGCCAGTGACGAGATCAATAGCAGTGGCATAGGTCGGGTGCTGGAGCGGTAAGCGCGTCGCTCCCACAGAATCCCCGACCTTGTAGGAGCGGCGTAAGCCGCGAAGCTCGTGAGCCAACAGCAGCAAGAGCTACTGCAGCTGCAACAGCCCAAAAGCACCCCTCCCCAACCCTCCCCTTTGCTGCGCAAAAGGGAGGGGCGCAAGCCTATTGGCGTCTCACTGGCTGCGACTTAATCCACAGCGACGTGTGTGCAAGCATGTGGATAATCACTGACATCCCTTGGGGCACAAGGCTGTCAAGATGGTTGGTGAAAAATTAAGCAGTCTGCAGCCGGGTCGGCAAAGCGTATTCAGAATTACCTGGCCAGCCAGCAGCGGGGCTTCCTGATGCGCGCCGGCAATGATCACGGCGCGCTGCAGAAGCAGGGACTCAGGCCCGGTAGGGCTGGTTCATCGACAGGCTGACTTCGCCATCGGCACTGAACAGGTTGCTGCCACGACGTAGCAGCGGCCGACCGTCGGCCAACTCGTACCGTGGCGGGCGGTTTGTACTACTGTCCTGGCCGGTGCCGGGCTCATCAACAAACTCGATGACGATGCAGCTCTCGCCATCACGCGTGGTTGCTGGAAACTGTCTGAACGCCATTGCTTGCCTCCAGTGCTGTGTCGGTGGCAGGGCTGCCACGCCCTGAGCTTGCCGCCGCGCTTGTTAGGCTTGCGTTACCGCAGCGTTCTCAATCTATGAATTGCAGCCGTGCCAGCTCGGCATACAAGCCATCCTGTGCCAACAGTTCAGCATGCGTGCCCTGGGCGACGATGCGGCCGTGGTCCATGACCACGATGCGGTCCGCCTTCAATACCGTTGCCAGCCGATGGGCGATGACTAGCGTGGTGCGGCCGGCCATCAGGCGCTCGAGCGCCTGTTGCACGGCACGTTCACTTTGCGCATCCAGTGCGCTGGTCGCTTCGTCCAGCAGTAGTACCGGTGCGTCCTTGAGCAGTGCGCGGGCAATGGCCACGCGTTGCTGCTGGCCGCCGGACAGGCGCGCGCCACGTTCGCCCAGGTCGCTGGCATAGCCTTCCGGCAACTGCATCAGGAAGTCATCGGCCTCGGCTGAGCGCGCGGCGGCGCGAACTTCCTCGTCGCTGGCTTCGAGCCGGCCATAGCGGATGTTGTCGGCGGCGCTGGCGGCAAACAGGGCAGGCTGTTGCGGCACCAGCGCAATGCTCTGGCGCAGCTGTGCCGGGTCCAGCTCGCGCAGGTCGACGCCGTCCAGACGCAGATCACCGCTGTCCGGATCATGGAAGCGCAGCAGCAGCGACAGCACGGTGCTTTTGCCGGCGCCGGACGGGCCGACCAGGGCCACGGTTTCGCCCGGCGACACCGTCAGGCTGAAATCATCCAGTGCCGGCTGATCCGGGCGTTGCGGGTAATGGAACGACACATGCTCGAAGCGGATTTCGCCGCGAACCGGCGAGGGCAGCGATTGCGGCTTTGCGGGAGCGGTGATCTGCGGACTCTCCGCCAGCAGCTCACCAATGCGGCCCATGCCGCCGGAGGCGCGCTGCAGTTCGTTCCAGACTTCGGCCAAAGCGCCGACTGAGCCGCCGCCGATCAAGGCGTACAGCACGAACTGGCCAAGCGTACCTGCCGTCATGCGACCGTCGACGACGTCGTGCGCGCCCGACCACAGCACCGCAACGATGGCGCCGAACACCAGCACGATGGCGATGGCGGTGACGAAGGACTGGGTGCGGATGCGGCGCTTCGCGGTGGCCACGGAGATGTCCAGCGCGGCCTCGAAGCGGCCACGCTCGTAGGGTTCGCGGGCATGCGCCTGCACGGTACGCACCGCGCCGAGCGTTTCCGAGGCCAGGGCGTTGGCGTCGGCGACGCGGTCCTGGCTGGCGCGGGAGATTTTCTGCAACTGGCGCGCGCCCAACACGATCGGCAGTACCGCCAGCGGGATACCGATCAGCGAGTACACCGCCAGGTGTGGGCTGGTGACGAACAGCATCACCATCGCGCCGATCACGGTAACGCTGCTGCGCAGTGCCACCGACATGGTCGAGCCGATCACGCTGCGCAGCAGTTCGCTGTCGGCGGTCAGCCGCGATACCAGCTCGCCGCTGCGGGTGCGGTCGTGGAAGCCGGCATCCAGCCCGATCAGGTGCGCATAGAGTTTGCCGCGCAGGTCGGCGACGACTTTTTCGCCCAGCAGGGAGACGAAGAAAAAGCGTGCGGCGGTGGCCAGGGCAAGCACCACCGCGACGATGAACAGCAGCAGGAAGGCACGGTTGATCTCGCCGCCACCGGAGAAGCCGTGGTCGATCATCTGCTTGACCGCCATCGGCAGGCTCAAGGTCGCCGTCGAGGACACTGCCAGTGCGACCAGCCACGCGGTGAACAGGCCGGCGTGACGGCGCACGAATGGCCACAGGGTTTTCAGGCTGCCGAGCTTCTGCAGCTTGCGTTGCGGCGGTGTGGAAGGGGCTTCAGTCATTGTCGACGGGTTCGCTCAGGCGTAGGCGGTCGCGGGTGGCGTCGCGCAGGCGCAGTGCCAGCGCATCGATCTGGTCTGCCGGCAGGCGCACATGCAGGCGCAGGCCTTCGGGCAGGAAGTGTTCTTCAAGTTTCTCGGCGCCGGCAGTGCCGAGCAGGGTGTGCACGATGCCCATGTCTTCAAAACCGCATTGCAGGATGCGCTCGGTCATCGGCACCAAGGGGCTGCGCTGTGCCAGCCGCAGGCATTCGGCAGCAGTGCCGCCATAGGCCCGGACCAGGCCACCTGCACCGAGCTTGATGCCGCCGTACCAGCGCGTCACCACTACAGCGATGCGGTCATAACCCTGACCATCTATCGCTGCGAGAATCGGGCGTCCAGCGGTGCCTGCCGGCTCGCCGTCGTCACTGGAGCGATAGTCATTGCCGTGCCGGTAGGCCCAGCAGTTGTGGGTGGCGTCGACATCCGACACCGATTGGATGAATGCCAGCGCTGCGGCGGCATCGCTGATCGGCGCTGCCTGCGCGAGGAAGCGGCTGTGTTTGATCTCCAGCTCGTGGCTGGCGGGTGCGGCGAGAGTGTCGAGCATTGCCGTCATTCTAGTGGCAGCGCTGCAAAGCGGTAGCCGATGCAGCTCAATCCTTGAGCAGCGGGCGCAGATCGCGCGGAATGCGCGCTTCCGGGTAGTCGTGTGCGAAGCGCCGCAGGCTGGCCTTTGCACCGTCCAGATCACCGGCTTCGTGGCGTTCGCGGATGCGCTTTATCCATTGGTGACGCGACAGCGTGGCGTCGGCCTCAATGTCGGGTGTGCTGTCGGCGGCGATTGCTTCCGCACGTTGGCGACGTGCCTCGGCTGCCTTGCTGACTGTCTTGGCGCCAGCATGCGGAATCGGAGTGGAGCCAGTTGGTGCCGGCCGGGGGGATGCAGCACGTGCAAGCGTGGGTGCCGTTTCGCTCAGGTAGAAGCCGTCCTGCGCGCCATCGGCGGAGCTGGCCTGTTCGGCTCGAACCGGTGCTGCCATCGGTGCCGGAGCCATCACGGGCGCTGGAGGGGGCGGCGGGGCAGGCGGGACAATGACCGGTGCAGCGGAGAAGGCGCGTGGCGATTGCCCTGCATTGCTGGTGGCGGGCTGCTCGATGGCGTAGGCTTTGTCCTTGTGCGCAGCATCTGGCTGCGCGGCGACCGCGCTGGACGCCTTCGCGTTGACGACGGATCGGGCCTGCGGCATGGCAGGAGCCGCGGCGGCATCCTCGGCAACCTGGGTTGGGGCTGGGCTTGCGGGTGCCGCAGCGACCTCGGCGGCGGCGATGTCAGCGGCCATTGGCGCTGCGTCGGGCGCGGACATCTCGGCGTGTTGCATAGCCGGTTGCGGCGGTGTGAGCGGGCGCAGTTGCCAGGCCAGGCCAACCACCAATACCAGTGACGCGGCCACGGCCAGTGAAGACACCAGACCGCGCCGGCGACCCCAGCCGCGGCGCTGCGATGCGGATGCCAGGCTGGCGGATGCCGTGGTGCGTTGCCGGGTCTGGGTGTCTGTTTGGGTTTGTTCTGGCTGCGTCTGCGTCTGCGGCTTGGCGCGAGCCAGGTCCATGATGCGGGCGTCCAGCTGTGCGCTGGGGGTGGCTGTGCCGGTGCCGGGACGGCCCAGCAGCCTGGCCAGCTCGCGCTCTTCAGGGGTCAGCATGTCTGGAGTGTTCATTCGCTCAACCTCGCGCGCAGCTTGTCCATCGCATAGCGCAGCCGCGACTTGACGGTTTCCCGGCCAACGCCGGTGATCTGCCCGATCTCCTCCAGGCTGAGTTCCTGTTCCAGTCGCAGGATCACGACTTCCTGTTGTTCCGGCGGCAACTCGGCCAGGGCCTGGCGCAGCTGCAGGCGCTGGGCCTGCTCATCGGCCAGCAGCTCCGGGGTGCAGTTATCGGCCAGGCGCGCGGTGCGTTCGTCTGCATCTTCCGGCGCTGCCGGGCGATGGCGGGCGGCCCGCCAATGATCGTTGAGGCGGTTGTGGGCGATGCGGAACAGCCAGGTGGCGAAGGCCGCGTCTGGCTTCCAGCCGGCGCGGGCATTGATCATCTTCTGCCAGACGTCCTGGAACAGCTCCTCGGCCAAGGGCCGGTCACGCAGCTGGCCGAGCAGATAGTGGAACAGCCGCGCGCGATGCCGGGCATAGAGCTCGGAGAACGCATCGCTGTCACCGTCGGCATAGGCCAACATCAGCACTTCATCGGTAGGGGTTTGGACAGCGGTATCCACCTGCCAAGCGTAGTGGTTGGGCTGGATTCTGCCTAGCTCGGCGCTCGGGCGGAATGCCGCTCATTCATAATCATGAAAGACAATCTTTTTTTTGCGACCCACTGCTCTTGACCGCTGCTGAAGGTATGCTGGGGAATCAGGGGGGAGTTCCGGGCGACCGGAACCCAGAGAGAACGGATACATGTCGCATAGCGAGCTTGACGCGAAGGCCGAAACCCAGCGCGCCGATACAATTTCGCCGGTCACCAACGTGGTAGGGACATTGCAGAGCTTGTTGCCTCCCGTCAGCACGGTTGCGCTGGCGTGGCGCGATGGTTCGCTTGGCGAGGGTAGCTGCAGTTTCCCGGTTTCGGCCGATGGCCTGTGCCAGCTCGCTCGTGATTGCCTGGCGGGCAACAAGGAGGGTCTTCCTGCCTCTGTCCACCTGCTGGAATGGAGTCACGACAGTGACGCGGATTATGTGCTGCTGATCGATCCCGAACAGGCGCTGCCGGCGGCGCGCCGTGAAGCATGGGAGGGCACGGCGCGGGTGTTGATCTGCTCGGCCATGGAATTGATGCGCCAACGCATCCAGATCGAAGAACTGCAACGCTCCAAGCAGCTGCAGAAGGCCTTGTTCGAGATTGCCGATCTGGCCGGCGCCGACCTGGCAATGACCGAGATGATGGCGCATTTCCACCGCATCCTCGGTTCGCTGATGTATGCCGAGAACTGCTACATCGTCGAGTGTGATGAAAACCAGCAGAGCCTGGAATTCCTGTATTTCGTTGATACCCATGACAGCTATCTGCCTGACCCCGGGCGTCGCTACAGCTACGAGGAAATGCCGGCCAGTTTGACCTTCGCGGTGCTGCGCAATGGCCGCGCACT
Source organism: Stenotrophomonas sp. (assembly GCA_003248565.1). Classification (GTDB taxonomy): domain Bacteria; phylum Pseudomonadota; class Gammaproteobacteria; order Xanthomonadales; family Xanthomonadaceae; genus Stenotrophomonas. The sequence continues at coordinate 1,237 of QFOV01000119.1, read as the reverse complement.
GAGTGGGCCATCGCGTGAGCTGGCCAAGTACCTGGAACAGCCGTACGAGGTGTCGGAGGGCGAGGAGAGCACCGACTGGCTGGGTGTGCCGATGTGGCGGGACAACCGGGTCTGCGGTGCGATCGTGGTGCAGAGTTATGTCGCCGATGCCTGCTATGGCGAGGAAGAGCTGGCGCTGCTGAACTTCGTTGCCAAGCACATTCTCACCGCGATGGATCGGCATCAGGCGCACGCGCAGCTGGAACAGCGGGTCTGGCAGCGCACCCAGGACCTGGAGCACATCAACGACCACCTGCAGGGCGAGATCATCGAGCGCCGACGCGCGGAACTGCTGCAGGCGGCGCTGTTCAACATCTCCGAGCTGGCGATGAGCGGCAAGGCCACCGGCGATTTCTACGCACAGGTGCACGAGATCATCGGCCGGCTGCTGGATGCCAGCAATTTCTACGTGGCGATGGTGACCGCGGATGCGGCCGGCATCGAGTTCGTCTACTCCGTCGATCGCTACAACCGCGAGCGTGCGACCCGGATATTCAGTGATGGCTTGACCGAATACGCGCTGCAGCGCCGCGAGCCCGTATTGCTGACGCGGGCGGGTATCGACCAGTTGATCGTGGCTGGCACCTTGAAGGAATTCGGGGCGAAGTCGCAATGCTGGCTGGGCGTGCCCTTGTTCAGCGATGAGGAAGTGGTAGGCGTCATCGCGGTGCAGAGCTACAACCCGGAAGTCGTGTTCACCGCCGATGATCAACGTCTGTTGGTATTTGTTGCGCGCGCGATCGGCAACAGCCTGGCCCGCCAGCGCGATCAACAGCGCCTGGTGCAGGCCCATGCCGACCTGGAGCTGCGTGTCACCGAGCGTACCCGTGAGCTCGGCGAGGTGAACCAGAAGCTGCTGGGGCAGATTGGCGAACGCATGCGTGCCGAGCAGCGCCTGACCCACCTTGCGATGCATGACGTGCTGACCGGGCTGCCGAACCGCCTGCACCTGCAGGATCGACTGGAACGTGCGATCGAGAACGCGGAGCTGGGCATCGCCCCGAACTTCGCCTTGCTGTTCCTGGACCTGGATCGCTTCAAGTGGGTCAACGACAGTATTGGCCATGCCGCCGGCGACCAGATGCTGGTTGAGGTCGCGCGCCGACTGGTGGGTCTGGTCCGTGGTGATGACGTGGTGGCGCGGCTGGGTGGCGACGAATTCGCGCTGCTTGTGCACTCTGATCGCGGTTCGAATGCG
>QFOV01000118.1 GCA_003248565.1 Stenotrophomonas sp. | reverse complement strand
TCGATGGTGACGCCCGGGATGATGGTCATCGCTTCGGCGACGTTGGTGGCCGGGAATTTGCCCACGTCCTCGGCGGTGATCACGTCGACGATGGCGTCGGCATTGCGCTTGGTTTCCAGCGACTGCTGCAGGCTGGCGCGGATGCCGGTGACGACGACGCGGTCAAGCTCGGTGGCTTCCTGGCCTGCATCCTGCGCGTGCGCGGAAAAGCTCAGGCAGGTGACGATGGCGGCGGATAGTACGGACTTGCGGTATCTCATGATGTCTCTCCTCATCATTGATGGATGCCGGCGAACCGGCCGTATGTAGTTCAGTGGGAACCCGTGCACGAGGAGACCGCCTCATGCACCTGCGGTACTGCCGGACTCGACGCGACGGGTTCTGTTTCCCTGCGTCCCAGATACCAACTGGCGGCGCCGATGACGCCCAGTTGCCCGTGCTCTACCAACTTCACGGGGATGCGCTGCAGCGCCTCGCGCATCGGCCCCTTGTTGAGGAGGCGCTCGGCGAAGCTGCTGTTCAATAGGAACTGGCTGATCTTGGGCAGGATGCCGCCGGCCAGATAAATGCCACCCTGGGCGCCGTACAGCAGCGCCATGTCGCCGATGGTTGAACCGAGGATCGCGCAGAACAGCTGCAGCGTTTGTTCGGCATGCGGATCGCTGCCGTCGCAGGCGGCGGCGCTGATTGCATCGGGCGTGGTGTGCACGGGCATGGTGTCGCGCACGGCGCACAGCGCGTTGTACAGATTGAGCAGGCCGGGGCCAGACAAGGCGTGTTCGATGGCGACATGGCTGCGCCCGTGCAGCATGTGCTGCAGCACGGCGACTTCCAGCGGGCTGCTGGCACTCAGCGAGGCTTGCCCGGCTTCCGTGGCCAGCACCATTGAGCGATTGCCATTGGGAATCCACAGCGCCGCGCCCAGTCCGGTGCCGGGGCCAACGATCAGTACGGGGCCCTCGGCAGCGGTGCCCGGTCCGCTCAGCTGCAGGGCATCGCTGGCGTCGATATGTGCGGCGGCATGGGCCACGGCTTCGAAATCGTTGACCAGGTGAACCGCGGCGAAGCCGAGGTCATCGCGGATGCGGTTGCAGGACAACGGCCACGGCAGGTTGGCGGAGATCACCGTGCCATCGGGCAGGGCGTAGCCGGCGCTGGCGATGGCGCATTCGCGCACGTTGGCGTGGTCGACCGGGAACTGGGCAAGGATGCTGCTCAGGTCGGGGTAGTCGGCGCAGCGGTACTGGCGGTAGGCCAGCAACTGCATGGGCGCGCTGGCGCTGCTGCCCGGCTGCACCAGTCCGACGCGGACGTGGGTGCCGCCCACATCGGCGGCCAGCAGCGGCGCAGCAGATGCAGGAGTGGTCAGCTTGGCTGTTGGATTCCGGCTGGCAACCACGCACGTCCCCTGGAAGTTGCGCGACACCCGATGGCGTTGCGGCATGCGGAGTGTCAGCGCTTCGTGACAACGATGTCAAGGCGCACTGCAAAAAATTTTCACTCTCGGCGCGAAGCTGGCAATGCCTATATATCAATGATTTCAGTGGCTATTTTTGTTTCATGTGAAATCCCTGAGGGATTTTGTGTTGAATTCCCCGGGGTTGCTGAAGTTGCGTGAAATTTTTTGGCACGACAGAAGCCCTTGTGGGAGCGGCGTAAGCCGCGAAGCTGGCGGCAATGAGATCGAGGACTTTCAGGCACCCTGGCAGGCAGTGGGCCTCGGGGAGGCGATGTGCAGGGCAGCTGCCGACGGCTGGACCAGTGGCTTCGCGGCTTACGCCGCTCCCACAACCTTCGGTCAGGAGAGGGCGGAGCGCGTGTTGTTGTAGGAGCGGCGTAAGCCGCGAAGCTGACAGCAATGAAGCGAGAGCCATCGCGTCGCCCGGATGAAAACGCACATGCAGTTGGCCGGCGAGCAAGGAATATGCAGGCGGTTGCATCTGTGGCTTCGCGGCTGACGCCGCTCCTGCAAAAAGGCTCGCATCAACAGCTACCGGAATCTCATCTCGCCAAACGGCAGAAGGCCACCGCATGCGGTGGCCTTGTGCTTGCATCAGACCGCTGTGTGGATTACTTGCCCGGTTCGAGCTTGATCCAGTCCAGCGTCCACATGTTGGGGCGGGTGTCGCCGGTGAAGCGCACGCACAGGTCGCCGCGTGCTGCGGGGGCGGTGATGCTGGCGTCCAGCTCGAGGAAACCGTCGGCGTTCGGTTCGGCCGGCAGTGGTATCGAGGCCAGTGGCTTGCCTTCGCAGTTGGCCAGGATCTCCATTTCGCCATGGGCAGTGCGTGCCGGTGCGAACTTGCGCGACGGCTCGTCATGGGCCAGCTGGAAGTTGTACGGAATGCGGCCTGCACGCACCTTGATGCGGCTGATATCCGACAGGTCGACATCACTCCACAACCAGCACGGGTTGAAGATGTTGACGTTGAACACTTCGCGCTCGCCTTCGGCCGGGCCATCGTCTTCCAGGCGCAGCAACAGCTTGCCGCCATTCGGGCACAGGCCCAGCTGGGTGTCTTCGCGGACCAGCAACGAAGCAGCGTCAAGCTTGAAGGTGTTGGCGCTGGCCAGTGGCTTGCCATCAAAGAACGCGGCGGTCTGTACCTGCAGCGGCACCTTCAACTGCAGTGGTTGCGCGTACAGCGGCGAGCTGGCGGTGACCGGGCTGCCATCCAGCGTGTAATGCACCGGGTAGCCCAGCGGATTGTTCAGGCTCACCTGCACCGCGCCAGTGCGGTGCTCACCCTTGTCGATCATGTCGACCTGGAACGGCGTCTTCGCATAGGCGATGTTCATCGCCTGGTAGCGCTGCAGCTGCTGCGGCAGACGCTGCAGGAAGTTGCTGAAGTTGCGCTTGTCCTGCGGGCTCCAGCCGGTCTCGGCGACCGCAGCCAGGCGCGGGAACAGGTTGTGCTCCAGGTTCTGGTTGTTGCGGGTGTGCTCGTTGAACATGTTGGCCTGCAGGCCAAGGATGTGCGAGCGCTTGTCCGCCGCCAGTTCGGCGGGTACCGGCTCGAACTCGTAGGCCTTCTGCAGGGTGATGGTGGCCGGGCGGCCCGGCGGCTCGTTCGGCGACTCGGTCTGCAGGTAGTCCATGTACATGTGGCTGACCGGCGACATCACCACGTCATGGCCTTCGCTGGCGGCCTTGAGCCCGCCTTCGGTGCCACGCCAGGACATCACCGTCGCTTCCGGCGGCAGGCCGCCTTCGAGGATTTCATCCCAGCCGATCAGGCGGCGGTCGTGCTGCTCCAGGAACTTCTCCAGGCGCTTGATGATATGGCTCTGCATTTCCATTTCATCCTTGGCGCCGAGTTCGCGCATGCGCTCCTGCACGCGCTTGGAGGCGATCCATTGGTCCTTGACCGCTTCGTCGCCGCCGACATGCACGTACTTGGACGGGAACATCTGGATCACTTCTTCCAGCACGTTCTCCAGGAACTGGAACGTGGCTTCCTCGGTGTTGAACAGGTTCGGGAACACGCCCCACTGATTGTCGATGACCAGTTTCTGTTCGGTGGTGCCCAGCTCCGGGTAGGCGACGATGGCGGCGGTGGCATGGCCGGGCACGTCGATTTCAGGGATCACCTGGATGTGGCGTTCGGCGGCGTAGGCGATGATTTCGCGGATCTGCTCCTGCGTGTAGTAGCCGCAGTACTGGCGCGCTTCGCCAGTGGCGGCATTGATGCCGGCATCACCCAGCGGCACGCGGCAGCTGCCGACTTCGGTCAGTTTCGGATAGCGCTTGATCTCCATGCGCCAGCCCTGGTCATCGGTCAGGTGCCAGTGGAAGGTATTGAGCTTGTGCTGCGCCATCGCGTCGAGCAGCTTCTTGATCTCGTCCATGCTCTGGAAGTGACGTGCCGAGTCGAGCATGAAGCCACGCCATGGGAAGCGCGGGGTGTCATTGATGGTTGCGGCGGCGACATGGCCTGGCGTATTGCCGGTCAGCAGTTGCGCGGCGGTGACCGCGCCGTAGAACAGGCCGACATCATCACCTGCGCTGATGTCGATGCCGGTGTTGGAAACCTTCAATGCGTAGCCTTCGGCGGTGTTGAGTGCCGAAGGATCGAGGCGGAAGCGGATCTGCGCCTTGTTGGCGTTGTCGGCCACGGTGAGGGTCGGGCCGCCGTTCTGCTTGAGCAGGGTCACGAACCGCGCGGCGGCGCGGCGAGCGGCCTCGTCGTTGCCGCCGACGCGGGCGGAACTCTGCAGCACGAAGTCCTTGCCGCCGTCAGCCTGATAGCTGGCGGGCAGGGGGACAAGCGAAGGGGCGGAGGTGGTGTCGGCGGCCTGTACCTGCAGGGCGGACATGCCCAGCAATACGCAGCTGCTGAGCCACGGCGCGCGGCTGCGCTTGTGGAAGGACTTCGTCATGGGCGGAGCTCCTGTCTGTGCTTGGGCGGCAGTGTGTAGTGCCGCATCGATCTTGTGTAGTGCCGAGCCAAGCTCGGCAGGATGTTGCTGTTGCTGCTGTTGTTGCTGTTGTTGTAGTGCCGAGCCGCTCGGCAGCGCAAGCATTGCCGAACGTAGCCGATGCCGAGCATGGCTCGGCACTACATGGGGCAAGGGCATTGCCGAGCATGGCTCGGCATTACATTGAAAAGCTAAAAAAAGACCGGGCCCGGAATGATCCAGGCCCGGCGGGTCACGCTAACCGGCGATGTTGCCTGCCGGGATCGATCAGTACTTGAAGCGGAAGTTCAGGTAGTACTGGCGACCGTTCTCGTAAAACGCGCTCGGAATCGTCGTGCTCTGGTAGTACTTCAGGGTCGGGTTGTTGAGGTTCAGCGCATCGAAGCTGACGCTCAGCCAATCCGTCGCCTTGTAGCTCAGCGACAGCGACAAGGTGCCGAAGTCGTCCTGGTAGTACGGATTCGCACCCTTCAGGCCGATCAGGAACGACGAACGGTAGGTGTAGCTGACGCGTGCGCCGAAGGTGTCGTTCTCGAAATAGCCGCCCACGTTGTAGGTGTTCTTCGAGGTGCCCAGCAGGTTGTTGCTGCCGTCCGCCCAGGTGTGCGAGGTGCTGCCATCGGCGTAGGTGTAGTTGGCATTGACACCGAAGTTGTCGCCGATCGGCTGCTCATAGGCGACTTCCAGGCCGGTGACCTTGCCGTTGGAATTGACCGGCACGGCGACCTGGTAGGCCTCCAGCTGGTTGGTCAGTTCGCTGAACAGCATCTGCGTTTCGGTGCCGAAGGCCACGTAGTCCTTCAGGTTCATCGAGTACGCGCCCACCGACAACATGCCGCGCGGCATGAAATACCACTCGATGTTGGCGTCGAAGTTGGTCGACAGCACCGGGTTCAACTTCGGATTGCCACCGCCACCGGTGCGGCTCAGGTCCGAGCCCCACGACGAAGCGCCCAGTGCCGAGAAGTCCGGCAGGGTCTGGGTCTGCGACGCGGCGAAGCGGAACACGAGGTTATCGCTCATGTCGAACTTCAGGTTGGCGCTGGGCAGGATGCGGTCGTGCTTGTTGTTGAACGACAGTGCCTTCCACATGCCGAACAGGCTGCTCACATCGGCGTTGGCGATATCGCTGACGGCCTGGTAGGTGTTGATGTCCTGGTCGATGTTGACGTAGCGCAGGCCGACATTGCCGCTCCAGCGATCGCCAACGAAGTTGGCCTGGACGTAACCGGCAAAGTTCTTCTCGGCAACCTTCCACTCGCCGCCGTAGTTGTGGCGGCCGTTCGGGCCGTCATTGTTCGACAACCAGGTGGAGTTCTTGAGGATCGCCTCCTTCAATGCGGCCGGGGTGAAGTACCACAGGTCGCGCGGGAAGTTGCCGCCGATGCCGCCGGCAAAGCCACCCGGGAAATTGGCGGTGGCGCCGTTCTTCAGGGTGTCCCAGATGTTGCCGGGGGTTGCGCCTTCCGGCGACAGCGCTTCGCGCTTGTGGTCGGCATAACGCAGGCCGAAGTCCAACGAGCTGAGCGTGCCGACATCGAAGTACTGGCTGAAGTCGGCGGTGAACCACTTCTCCTTGTCTTCAGCGGTGACTTCCTGGTTACCCCAGGTGCCAAAGCTGGTGACGCCGGCCGGGCTGATGTCGCCGCCGACGCTCCAGTCGATCGGTGCACCATTGCCGTGGGTGCTCCAGCTGGCACCACCACCGCGGGCTGCGGTGACTTCGGCGATGAACTGGCGCGGGGTCGAGCCGGTGCCCTTGGTGCTGCCGGCCTGGAACTTGGCATTCAGGCCATCATTGATCTGCCAATCGGCATCGGCAGTGATGTAGCTGCTCTTGGCGGTGGCTTCGCGGTAGATCATGTCGTACACCGCATAGTCGGTGCCCGGCTTGCCCGAATAGGTGGCGTTGGTCAGCACGCCATCCTTGACCACGTAACCCGCATCCGGTGCCTGGGTGTTGGCGAAATTGCCGCCCCACAGCATGAAGTTGCGGTTGTAGTTGTTGGCGTCCATCTTCGAGCTGAAGCCTTCCAGGCCCAGGGTCAGGTTGTCGGCTGGCTTGAATTGCAGTGCGAGCAGGCCGCCCTTGCGCTCACGGGTCTGTTCGAACAGGGTCGAACCGAGCAGGCTGGGGACGTAGACGCCGGCCAGGTCCGGGTTGGACTGGGCAACGGCGCTGTCGGCGCCGATCTGGAAGAAGCCGGACGGGATTTCCTGGGCTTCGCGGCGCAGTTCACGCTTCTGGCTGAAGGCCTGCACCATCACGCCGAAGGTGTTGTCTTCGTTCTTGTAGTTGAACAGGCCCGACAGCTGCGGATCATTGGATTCGGCTGCATCCGAGCGCACTGCGCCGATCGAGGCTTCTGCAGTGATCTGCTTGGAGAATTCCAGCGGCTTGCGGGTAATGATGTTGACGGTGCCGGTGGTGCCGCCATCCTGCAGCTTGGCCTGCGAGGACTTGTGCACTTCCACCGAACGGACCAGCTCGGACGGCAGCAGGGTGTAGCTGACGCTGCGGCCGACGTTGCTGCCCTGGCTCAGTACGAACCAGTCAGCCGAACCAACGGTATGGCCGTTGATCAGGGTCTGGGTCAGGCTCGGGCTGGTGCCACGCAGGCTGACGCGGTCGGCTTCGTCGAAGCCGCCTTCGTCGGCCGAGGACGAGCTGATGTTGACGCCCGGCAGGCGCTGCAGGGTATCTGCGACGTTGTGCGCGGGCAGCTTGCCCACGTCTTCAGCGGTAACCACTTCAACGCGCGAGTTGGCTTCGCGCTTGGTGTCCAGCGATTTTTCCATCGAGCCGCGGATACCGGTGACGGTCACGGTGTCCAGGTCGGTGGCGTTCTGAGGGGCTTCCTGCGCGTGTGCGCTGAAAGCAATACAGCTGACGATAGCTGCCGAAAGCAGGGTCTTGCGATGCATGTTGTCTCTCCTCAACATCAAGATTGATTGGCACTGCGTGCCGCGTTACTACAGGGTCCTGCTGGTGGATCTGTTGCTTATGCTGCTGAAGGCTTACGTGGCCGACTTTTCCAGATACCAACTGGCGGCGCCGATGACGCCCAGTTGCCCGTGCTCTACCAGCTTCACGGGAATGCTTTGCAACGCCTTGCGCATCGGCCCCTTGTTGAGGAAGCGTTCGACGAAGGTGCTGTTCAGAAGGAACTGGCTGATCTTCGGCAGGATGCCGCCAGCCAGATAGATGCCGCCCTGCACGCCGTAGAGCAGGGCCATGTCACCGATGGTCGAGCCGAGGATTCCGCAGAACAGCTGCAGGGTTTCCACGGCCAGCGGATCACTGCCATCGCAGGCGGCGGCGCTGACGGCATCGGGGGTGGTGTGCACCGGCGTGACGCCGCGCACCGCGCATAGCGCGTTGTACAGGTTGAGCAGGCCGGGGCCGGACAGTGCCTGTTCGATCGATACATGTGGACGGTCCTGCAGCATCTGCTGCAGCACCGCCATTTCCAGTTCGGTCGTGGCTGCCAGCGAGGCCTGGCCGGCTTCGGTCGCCAGGACCACCGAACGGTTGCCGACCGGGATCCACACGGCGGCGCCCAGGCCGGTGCCCGGGCCGATCACCAGGGTCGGGCCGCGCTCGGCTTCGGCCGGGCCGGTCAACTGCAGGACCTGGCTGGCACTGATATGGCCGGCGGCATGCGCGACCGCCTCGAAGTCGTTGACCAGATGCACGCCAGCAAACCCGAGGTCATCGCGGATGCGGGTGGACGACAGCGGCCACGGCAGGTTGGCCGAGATCACCGTGCCGTCCGGCAGCGCGTAGCCGGCGGTGGCGATCACGCAATGCTCGACCGGTGGGTTGTGGCTGGCGAAGTCGGACAGGATCGCGCTGAGGCTGGGATAGTCCGCGCAGCGGTACTTGCGATAGGACAGTACGTCGATGGCCGGGTCGTTTGCTGCCGCGGCCCGGATCAGGCCGACGCGGACGTGTGTGCCGCCCACGTCGGCGGCGAAGAAGGGCCGGCTGGCGGGGTCAAGGCGGGTGGTCTGTAGTGGGGGGACGACAGCGGTCACTCGGGTTCCCTATGGCGAGGCGGAGCGCCCGGAGGGGCACCATTCGGGGGCGAGTCTGTAATCGTTCTGACAACGATGTCAACGAATAATTGAAACTTTCGATGTTGCGCCGCAGCGTGTCTGCGCAAACCTTGCGCCGCCTGCATTTGTTGCATCCGATAGCGTGCAGTGGCTTAACTTGCAGGGTTTTCTGCCAAAAGCCTGATCCTTACGGGCTTATGGGACATTCCTGATGAGCTGCCGGAATAACCCGGCGGAGCTGCGTTGTTGACAAACTTGTCCGCAGCAAACCATAAATGTGACAACGTTGTTCCCACGTAAGTCGCCGGACGGCCTCGATCCGTCTCCCGCATCCGCAGGAGCTTTGCCCATGTCTGCTGTTCCCGTCTCGACGCCGCGTACCAGCATGGCGTCGTCCATCGCCATCGTCGGCGTGCTGTTCTTCATCATCGGCTTCTGTACCTGGATCAACGGCCCGTTGATCACCTTCGTCAAGCTGGCCTTCGACGTGAACGAGGTATCAGCCTTCCTGGTACTGATGGTGTTCTACCTGTCGTACTTCTTCCTGGCCTTGCCAGCGTCCTGGATCCTCGGTCGCACCGGCATGAAGAAGGGCCTGGCGCTCAGTCTGGCGGTGATGGCAGTTGGTGCGATGGGCTTCGGTGAGTTCGCCACGCAGCGCTGGTTCGGCGGTGCGCTGGCTGGTCTGTTCGTCATCGGCGGCGGCATGGCCCTGCTGCAGACTGCGGTCAATCCCTATATCAGCATCCTCGGCCCGATCGAGGGCGCCGCGCAGCGCATCGCGCTGATGGGCATCTGCAACAAGATCGCCGGCATCATCGCGCCAGTGGTGATCGGTACCTTCGTGCTGCACGGCATTGGTGACCTGGAAAGCCAGGTGCAGGCCGCGGACGCTGCCACCAAGGCCGATCTGCTCAATACATTCGCGGCCAAGATCCACACCCCGTACATGGTGATTGCTGGCGTTCTGCTGTTGGTCGCCGTGGGCGTGCTGTTCTCGCCGCTGCCGGAAGTGCGGCCGGACCAGGCCAACGCCGTGGCCAACGACGGCAAGGCCGCCAAGCGCAGCATCTTCCAGTTTCCGCACCTGTGGCTGGGCGTGATGTGTCTGTTCGTCTACGTCGGCGTGGAGGTGATGGCCGGTGACGCCATCGGTACCTACGGCAATGCCTTCGGCCTGCCGCTGGACCAGACCAAGCTGTTCACCTCCTACACCCTGTTCGCGATGCTGGTGGGCTACGTGATCGGCCTGTTGGTGATC
>QFOV01000117.1 GCA_003248565.1 Stenotrophomonas sp. | reverse complement strand
TGTATTCCGATGTGCTCAAGGACGCCGCGCATGCCGAAGCGGCGGAGCAGGGCATCGATTTCGACACCTACAAGCGCAATCTGGCCGGCGAGCTGGGCGCGGTGGGCAAGGCGGCTGCGGGCACGCATTGAGCCCGCATACAAGCTTGAAACCGACAAGGGCGCCGTTGGCGCCCTTGACGTTTGTAGCGAGCGTGGCCTGCGTCCCTGTTCTTGTGGGAGCGGCGTAAGCCGCGAAGCTCGTACAGCGTCAGTGCTTTTGCATGACTGTTATCGGTGAGGCCCCTGCCGAGCATGGCTCGGCACTACAGGGGTGCGATTGGCTTGTGTGGGAGCGGCGGGAGCTTCCTTGTGGTCCGGCCATGCAGTGCCGAACAACTTATAGGAGAGCCAACTGGCATCAACGTAGGTGTAGAACAGGGCGAACAGCCAACGAGCAACAGCAATGATCCAGGTCATGCCAGGTACTCCTGTCGTGCCGCCGGGTGGCGGATTGAACCGAGGGAAAGACCGGTTGATGCCTGCAGCATCGGAACACCGACAGGGAAGCCATGCCCTCGATATCGCCGATGGTAGCGCAGCGACGCGGCCGATATTCCGCTCGCTTGCGGCAGCTGCCGTGCCCGCGATGCTGGGCGCGCGGCGGCAATAAGCAGGCCGTAGATGCAGTCGGTAGCGGATGGTGTGGGGACGGATCTGAAAGGCTGAAATCGACGTTGTGGCTATAATCAATCGGACGACGTTCTTTTGAGCATGGAGGCACTACTGATGTCCGTAGCAGGTATTCCTGACGTATCGCTGGTCGACAACAGCGAGCAGCGCACCCCGTTGGTATTGGTGCTGGACTGTTCCGGCAGCATGGGTGGCGCGCCGATCGAGCAGTTGAATGCCGGCCTGAAGCTGCTGGAAAAGCAGCTCAAGGACGATGTGATCGCCGCCAAGCGTGTGCGCGTGCTGGTGATTGAGTACGGCGGCATGGACAGTGCCAGCGTCATTGGTGACTGGTGCGACGCGATGGATTTCACTGCGCCGCAGCTGTCGGCCAATGGCACCACGCCTACCGGCGCAGCCGTGGATCTTGCGCTGCAGGAGATCGAGGACGAGAAAGCGCGCTTCCGCAATGCCGGTGTGGCTTATACGCGGCCATGGCTGTTCCTGATGTCCGACGGCCTGCCTACCGATGCCTGGGAAGCCAGCGCCGAGCGTTGCCGCGACAGCGAGGCACAGAACCGTGTGGCCGTGTTCCCGATCGGCGTTGGTGATGCTGAGGTGGCCGTGCTCGCGCAGTTCAGCTGCAACGGCGAACGTGGCGTGAAGCGCATGCAGGGCCTGCAGTTCAAGGAGCTGTTCCTGTGGCTCAGCGTCAGCATGCGGGTGGTGTCCAACTCGACACCGGGCGGTCAGGTGCAACTGCCGTCCACCGATACCTGGTCGCTGGCGCCGGTTTGACCATGGCGTGGCGCGTGGTGGCGGCTTCTGCCACCGGACGCTCGCACCTGGATCGGGGTCAGCCCTGCCAGGATGCGTTCGCTTCCACCTGCGTGGGGCCAGTGCTGGTTGCTGCGGTCTGTGACGGTGCCGGCTCGGCGTCGCATAGCGACGTGGGGGCCCAGCATGTGGCGAGCGCCGTGGTGTCCGCGGTGGCTGCCCATCCCGCACTGGGCAGCCGACCGCTGGAGCTGGGCGTGGATGTGCTGCGCGCGATCATCGAACGCGCGGTCAATGATGCGCGCGGTGAGTTGGCGATGGCCTCGGTATCGAAGGGGGGGCGGCTGGCCGACCATGCCTGCACGCTGGTCGGGGCGGTTGCCGAAGCGCGTGGCGGCTGGTTCTTCCATGTCGGCGATGGTGTCGCCGCATGTGGGTTCGCGCAGCCGCAGGCGACGGCGGTGTCGTTGCCTGCCAACGGCGAGTACGCCAACGAAACCTGGTTCGTCACCGGCGACAACTGGCAGCAGCAGCTGCGGCTGATGCGTTTCGAAGGCGATGTAGAGGCGGTCGTCTTGATGTCCGATGGCGTGCAGCCGTTCGCGATGAACCGCGATGGCAGCGAATTGTTCCAGCCGTTCATCGGCCCGGTGATCCGTTATCTGCGCGGCGTGGATGAAGCGCAGGGCAGCCAGGCCTTGCAGGCGACCCTGGCCGATCCGCGCACCGACCAGATAACCGGCGACGACAAGACGTTGCTGCTTGCATTGCCGGGCTGAGCACATGCCGGCACGCAGTGGTGAAACCATCCAGGATGCACGGCGCGCACCGCTGACGCTTGGCAGGTTGATCAAGAGCGGTGGTGCCGGCAGCGTGTTCCTGCTCAAGGAACGGCCGCTCGAGGTCGCCAAGCTCTATCACCCAAGCGTCGATACGCGCGTCTACGAGCGCAAGCTCAAGGCCATGCTGGAGCTCAGCCCGGACCTGCCGGATGTGCATGAAAAGGGTGTGCGCCATGTGCAGATCGCCTGGCCGACCGGGCTGCTGCACGATCGCAGTGGTCGTTTCATCGGCTTCAGCATGCCGGTGCTGGATATTGCCGCCACCAGCGACCTCGAGCATGTGCTGCAGGAGCGGCAGGCGCGCGCTGAAGGCCTGCCAACCGCGTTGGGTGCGAAGGCGGCCCTGGCCGCCAATCTGGCGGTGATGTTGGCGGCACTGCACCGTCGCCAGCATTACGTGGTGGACCTCAAGCCACTCAATGTGCGTTTCTACCGCAAGTCCTTGTTCATCGCGATGCTGGACTGCGATGGCTTCAGCATCCAGGGCAAGGACGAACGCTTTCCTGCCGGGCAGGTGACCACCGATTACCTGGCGCCGGAATTCCAGCAGCGTGGGGTGAAGGCCGGGCAGGAAGAGGCACAGGATCGCTTCGCGTTGGCGGTGATGGTTTTCCAGCTGCTCAACTCGGGCCTGCATCCTTACAGCGGGCGTCCGCAGGACGCCAGCGTGCCCAGCGATCTTCCCGGGCGCATCGCGGCGAATCTCTATCCCTACGGTCGCGGCCGCGGCAACATGCGTCTGCAGCCATCACCGGTCAGTGGCCATCAGGCGTTCCCCGAGGCACTGCGGCAGATGTTCGACCGCGCTTTCTCTGACCGGCCGGGGCAACGGCCGTCGGCGGAGGAGTGGGCAAGCCTGCTGCAATCGTATGCGCGACGCAGCGCCGGCATGCTGGTGAAGTGCGGCAAGGACGCAAGCCACCAGCATTTCAGCGGCATGCCGTGCGCGGCGTGCGCGCGCAAAACCCTTCTGGCAAATAGTGCACGCGCGACCAAGGCACGGGCCACGCGCAAGACTACCAAGGCGCAGCATCAGCAGCGGCCACGCGCCACCGGCACGCGCACTGTGCAGCCGGTGCAGGGCCATGCGATGCCCGTGCAAGCTGCACATCCGGCGGCCCCCCCCGGGCTGGGCGTGCGTCTGCTGATGGCGATAGTCGGGCCCTTGCTGCTTGGCTGGGCGATCAGTTGGGGCATGCCGGCTTATCGCGGATACAAGGCGGCAGCCAATCCCAGCTGGGGTGATGCAATGATGATGGGCATGCAAGGCGGCTTGCTGCTGTTTGCGGTCCTGCTGTTCGTGGTGTTCGTGCCGGTGCTGATCCTGGGCAAGCGGCCATGAAGATCGCCATTGGATTGCTGGTCGCCCTGGTGGTCATGTTGCTGCTGGCGCCGCTGTGGGGACTGCTTGCTGCGTTGGCATTTGATGGCATCGTCTGGGTTGGAAGCCAGCTTTCCAGCGGCACGCCGCGTGACGGGATGCTGGCATTCCGTGCAGGTGTGATCCTCGGTGGCTTGGCCGCGGTGGCTTCGCTGCTGCGGGTGGCGTGGCTCGACCGTGATGTTGCCTATCTGGCCGCAGCGGTGCTGGCGATGGTGGTGTTCTCGCTGGTGCTGTTTGGTACCGGCAAGGCACCGGTGCGCAAGGAGTCTTCATCCATCATGTCGATGGACACGGTTGAGGCGGCCTCCGGGCGCAGGCCAGATGATATCGCCTGGTATTCACGCAGTGCCTACGAGCGCGACGCCGCCGAAAAAGTGGTGGAGATAGCCCGTGACGCCGCACGCGGCAACCGCGAAGAGGCAAATGCCGCCCTGCAGGAACTGCGACGGTGGTCGAACCAGCGCCAGCTTCCCCCTCGCCAGCAGCAGCGGCTGGAGTATGAGCGGGCCAAGGAGCGCTTCCTGACAGGATTCAGGGCCACCGACGATCCGGCCAACGCCGCTGATGCACGGCGCGAGCGTGGTCTGGCGTTGGAGGCAATGTGGGCGGCGATGCCCGAGGTGACCTTCAGCGGCATGCAGTTGCTGACCCACAGGCTTGGCGAGCTGGGCACGGCATTGCGCCTGCAGGCTGCAACCGATGCTGCGGATGCGCCTGCTCCCTCACTCGATACCCGTCTGCGCGATATTGTGTCGCTGCAGGAAGCATTGCTGGGCTACCAGCCGATGACGGCTGCGTTGTGGGAGAACTACGCCGCCATCGTTGTGGATTCGGACGAGGAACTGGCATTCGGTGCGTTGGTCACTGCCGAGATGCTCACCCGCGGTGATGGCGCGGCAGGCGCCCAGCCCAGCCTGGTCCAGACGTACCACCGCATGATTCGGACCGAACTGCAGCTGCATGTGAATCGGTTGCCGGAGATCTCCGCCCAACGCCTGGCGATACTGTCGTCACGGGTAGCCGTGCTGCCTTGGGAAGAAAGCGGTGGCAGCGCGCAGGCTCCGAACCCGGATGCGCTGGCCAGCGATCGCCTGCGCGCCGAACGAGCGTTGCCCGAAGCGTTGCCCGTGGCAACAGGGCGTGGCCTGCTGGCCGAACCGCCGCCGTCGCCGCCGTCGCCCCCGAATCTGTTCGCTTCGCGGGGCGAGGTGGTGGTGGATCTGCCTGCATCGGGTTTTGCGGCCATGCATGCGCCGGTCACGCTGCCACCTTCCGGTGTGGTCAAGGAGACCTACCTGGTGCTGGCCATCGACGTGTTGAAGAGCGGCGCCATCAGCTCGGTGCTGATCGAACGCAGCAGTGGTGATCCGGCATTGGATACCAGGGCGCGCAACGCCGCGCGCTATTGGCGTGCTGTCGGCGGGGTGGCGGCTGCGGGCGAGCGCCGGCGGGTGGCAGTGGTGTTCAAGCCGGCGCCGAAACAGGCCGACACCGAGCCTGCCATCGTTGAGCGCCCCGAAGGCGTTGGTGCGTCCGAGTTCCTTGGCATGCTGGTGGCAGCAAAGGCGCGATCCAACCCGGTGCGCTATCCGCGGCAGGCATTGAACACATTGGCCGAGGGCAGGGTGCTGCTGTCGATCACGCTGTCCGGCCGCGGGCGGGTACAGACCGTCGACATTGCGCAGAGCAGCGGCCATGCGGTGCTCGATAAAGCGGCGCGTGATGCAGCCCTTGGTTGGCATGTGAGTCCAGGGGCTGCGACGTCGGAGGTGGACACGGTGACGCTGCAGGTGCCGGTGGAGTTTCGTGGTCCTTGAGCGCGGCATTGCAGTGGCAGGACCATCTGCTGTTTCACGTTCACCGTTGAGCTTGTCCGGTGATCGCATGCCGGAAGGAATCGCCGTGGTGGCGCAAGGGAAAATCGCGATGGCTGTCGTCCGCAACCCTGCTCAATAATCGCGCGCTGCGTCGAACCACTGCTGCGCGAGATCATCGTCTACGCCGAGGCGCAGGGCATGCTCCGAACGGCCGAGCTGCCATATTGCCTCGCCGAGGTCGTCGCGTTCGGAGGTTTCGATGCCCTTGAGCGTATTGAAGCGTACGCTGAAGCGGGTAAAGGCGGCCTCCGCGTCGGCACGTGTGCGTGCAGCTGCCAATGCCGCCAAAGCGCTGTCGTACGCCTCATTGGCCTGATTGGCCAAACGTGTTGGCCAAGCCGAGAAGGGGCGCCCGAACTCGCTTTCCCACCATGCTGGCTTGCGCAACTGCGATACCGACGCATGTCCGCTCCACGGACGCTGCTGGCTGCGGGCCTTCAACTGCTGGCGCAGGTGCTTGCCTGCGGTTTCTTCGACATTGAAGGCAATGAAGCCGTCCAGTGTGGGCCAGCAGCTCAGCGCTGGCAGGCCTGCCAATGACGGCATGTAGCGCAGCTGCAGGTCCTGCAGTTGTGGCTGTGCCGCAAGTGCTTCAAGGTCCACGAAATTGCCATACAGGCTCAGCGACTTCAGATGTTTGAAGCGTGACAGGCATTTCAGCGAGATGGGGCGAGCCATCGGCTTGTTGACCAGCATCAGGTCATGGACGCCATGCAGCTCGCCCATGTCCGGTAGCTGGAACGCAGTGGTCTCCCTGCGCGAGCCAGTTTCCGGGGCCAGCGACAGGGAGCGGGGCAGTGGTCCCTGCGCCGAGAAGCGACTGATATCGCCGGAGACACCGAGGTGGAGATTCGCTGCGATTTCCTGCCCGGGCAGGAGCAGCTGCAGCTGTGCTTCCGTCTGCCCCAGTTGAATCGCGAGGGTGCGGATGTTGGATCCGGTTGCATCGACCACGGTATCGGTGTCGAGCCCAGGCACCCAGGTCAGCTGCTCGATGGGGCGCTGATGGGCCCACTTGAAGATGCTTTGATCGTTGCCCGTGTAGTGGATCACCCGCGGCCAGGGTGAGCCGGCCGGTGTGGCGAATGGATTGAAGACTGCCCAGTTGATCCTGAGGTCAGGGGCAACCTGGAGATCTGATTTGCCCGCAGCTGCAGCAGGTGCGATCACCAGGCTGCCTACGCCCAGCGTACGCACCAGGGTGTGGCTGCCGGGGCCGGTGAGGTCCAGCGGGTAGCTGCCGGGCCCGGTCAGTGGAGCGTCAACGCTGTTGTCTGTTGCAGTGTTTCTACTGTCCATGTTCATCCCTGGCGTGGCTGCCGTTCATCCACGTGGCTCAGACGCTCACGCCATCAACCGCCTTCGATGCTCAGGCTGCCGAGCACGGCATTGGCGTTTGCCTCAAACCCGGGATCGCGATTGTCATCGGTGTAGCGATGGTAGTAGCGCAATTCGTAGCCAACGCCTTTGGCTTGCAGGGAGCCACAGGAGAGTGCGTATTGTTCGCTCCATTGCCGTTGCCCATCCGCTGCTGGTTGTCGCGCTTCGAGCAGGAGATGGATCTTTGCGCAGCGTGGGTCTGCAGGATACTCGCTCACCTGGAGTGCGCTGATCTTGAAGCGGGGGCTGCTTGCGTAGCCTTGTTCCAGGTTGCGTTTGATGGTCCTGATGTAGCCGGATAACGGAGATATCGGTGCATCAAGCGTGGTCATATAGGCTTCGATCTTGCGGTTGTCCGAAGCGGATTCCGCATTCCAGCTGAGCGTCGTACTGGTTCCCGAACCACTCCTTGTCCAGCCTTCTTCGTCCGGCGGTGTGAATGCAAGGCCTAGCGTCCTGCTTGCATCGGTGATACCGACATATATCTGCCCGGTACCAGTGCTCTCGGTCGCGAGCGCCGGACCGGGCAGCGCCGAATGGATGGCGAGTGCGACAAGGCCTGCTGCGAGTTTCATCCGTATCTCCCGAAGGTGCCGGGTAACCATGCCATGGCATGACGAAGTGTCAAGGCGGGCGCATGGCTGATCGTGATGTGCTGGTCAGCGGTGGGTCGCATCTGGTGTCGACGCAGATGCTGCGAGCGGATAAGCAAAGGGCGCCATTTCGGCGCCCTTTGCGTGCATCTTCAGTTGCAGCGCTTACGGTGCCGACGGCTGCGCCGGTGCGGTTGCTGGAGCCGCAGCCTGCCAACCACACATCTGGCCTTCGTTCTGCTGCTTCAGCCATTCCTGCAGCGGTGCGAAGTATTCCAGCATCGGGCCGGCATCGAGCTTCTCGGTGCCGGTCAGTTCCTTCAGCGTGGCCTGCCACGGCTGGCTGGAACCCTTGCTCAGCATCGCCCAGAACTTCTGCCCGGCTTCCTTGTTGCCGTAGAAGCTGCACTCGTTGAGCGGGCCGGTGTAGCCGGACGCGTCGCACAGGCCCTTGTAGAACTGGTACTGCAGGATGCGCGCCAGGAAGTAGCGCAGGTACGGGGTGTTGCCCGGCACGTGGTACTTGGCGCCGGCGTCGAAGAACTCCTCGCCGCGTGCGCTGGCCGGGGCCACGCCCTGGTACTGCGCCTTCAGTTCCCACCACTTCTGGTTGTACTGGTCCGGCTTGATCGAGCCGTCGAACACGCCCCAGCGCCAGCGGTCGATCATCAGACCGAACGGCAGGAACGACACGCCCGACATCGCCATGCGCATCTGCGCATTGATGGTGGCTTCGCGGCTTTCCTGCTGCGCGCCGACCAGGCCGATCGAGTTGAGGTACTTCGGCGTCATCGCCAGCACGATGGTGTCGCCGATGGCTTCGTGGAAGCCGTCGTTGGCACCGCCCTGGAACAACGGCGGCAACGGGTTGTAGGCCAGGTCGTAATAGATGTGGCCAAGCTCGTGGTAGATGGTGGTGAAGTTTTCTTCGTTCGGGGTGATGCACATCTTGGTGCGCACGTCCGGGCCCACATCCTTGCCGTCGCCGCCCATGTTCATATCCCACGCGCTGGCGTGGCAGACCACGTTGCGGTCCAGCGGCTTGATGAACTGGGTGTTCTGCCAGTAGCTCTCCGGCAGCTTGGGCATGCCCAGCGAGACGTAGAAGTCCTGCGCGCGCTCGGTCATCTGCCGGGCAGTGACCAGCTCGGCCTCACGCTGTGCCTTGAAGCGACTTGCCGGATCGGCGCCGCCGGCCTTGGCGAGGGCGGCACTGAGGTTGGTCTGGTACTGCTTTTCCAGTGCGGCGGTGATGTCCAGGCTGCCCGCGTTCGGGTACGGCGCGGTCATGTCCCACAGGTTGCTCCAATCCTGCTGCCACATGTTGCCGGTCAGGTGCGCGGCAATCATGCCGCCGCCGACCTCGGCCTTGTCCTTGCCGTACTCCTTGTCCAGCTTGGCGCGGGTATAGCAATGCACCTGCTCGTACAGCGGCTTGACCTGCTCCCACAGGCGGTCGGTTTCCGGGCCAACCTGGTCGGCCGGCATGTCGTAGCCGCTGCGCCACATCTGGCCGGCATCGGTATAGCCCAGTTCGCGGGCGCCTTCGTTGACCAGTTCGACGAAGCGCTGGTAGTTGGCGCGCGACGGCACGGCGGTGGACTGCCAGCCCTGCCAGGCATCGAGCTGCTTGTCGTAGTCACGCGAGGTAGCCAGCACCTTCTCAAGGTCGCCGAGCTGGCGGCAGTTCTTGTTGTCGCCTTCGCCCACGCAGTAGGTGCCGGCGCCGTAGTCGCCTTCCAGCTTGGTGGCGATGCCGGCCAGTTCGGCCAGCTTCTGCGGGTCGCGCGGGGCGGGCATCGAGGTCATCAGCTTGAGCAGGCTGATGGCGCGCTTGGTGTCGGCGCTCATCGGCTGGCCGTCGTACTTGTTGGCCTGCTCGATCCAGCCATTGAGCACGGTCAGCCAGCGCTCGTTGGCCTTGGCAGCAACGCGCGCCGAATCGTCATTGATGTAGGTGGACGACAGCCACTGGGCCGAAGTCATTTCCGGATACATGGCCTTGTATTCGGCATTGACGCGGGCGATGAACTGGTCGGCGCTTTCGGCCGGTGCGGCCTGGGTGGTGGCCGGCTTGGCGGCGTCGGTGGCGGCGTCCTTTTTACAGGCAGCCAGCGAGAGCACGGCCACGCCAACGGCGGCGGCCAGGACCAAATGACGATTCTTCACAGCAAACCCCGGTTTGTAAGTACCGGCGAAGGCTAGTGGGGCAGCGGCCGGGCCGCAAGTGGGGAAAG
>QFOV01000116.1 GCA_003248565.1 Stenotrophomonas sp. | reverse complement strand
CGTGTGCCGTATCGCGGCCCGGTTGGCGGCATCATCCACCAGCTCATCGGTGGCCTGCGCGCGACCATGGGCTATGTGGGCTGCGCCACCATCGAAGAAATGCGCACCAAGCCGAACTTCGTCAAGATCAGCGGTGCCGGCCAACGTGAGAGCCACGTCCACGACGTGCAGATCACCAAAGAGCCGCCGAACTACCGCGCTTGATGCGGTAAGCAGAAGAGGAACGTGGACCTGGTCCCGTTCCTCTTTCTCTATCCGCCATTCGTTTTGCATCGACTCCCGTTTTCATTGATCACTTGCCGGGCTTTATGACCAACATCCATAACGACAAGATCCTCATCCTCGATTTCGGCGCACAGTACACGCAGCTGATCGCGCGCCGCATCCGCGAGTTCGGCGTCTACTGCGAAATCTGGGCATGGGACCACGATCCGGCCGAGATCGCCGCTTTTGGTGCCAAGGGCATCATCCTGTCCGGTGGCCCGGAAACCACCACGCTGCCCGGCGCGCCGGCTGCGCCGCAGGAAGTGTTCGACAGCGGCCTGCCGCTGCTGGGCATCTGCTACGGCCTGCAGACCATGGCCAAGCAGTTGGGCGGCGGCACCGAAGCCGCTGACCAGCGCGAGTTCGGCCATGCCGAAGTGAAGCTGCTCGGCAACGACGCGCTGCTGGGCGGCCTGTCCGACCACAATGGCGAGCCGCGCCTGGACGTGTGGATGAGCCACGGCGACCATGTCACCCACGTGCCGCCGGGCTTCGCCATCACCGCCGTGACCGACCGCATCCCGGTGGCCGCGATGGCCAACGAAGACAAGCGTTGGTACGGCGTGCAGTTCCACCCGGAAGTGACCCACACCAAGCAGGGCTCGGCGCTGCTGAAGCGCTTCGTCACCGATATCTGCGGCTGCGCCACGCTGTGGACCGCGGCCAACATCATCGATGACCAGATCACCCGCGTGCGTGAGCAGGTTGGCAGCGATGAAGTGATCCTGGGCCTGTCCGGTGGCGTTGATTCCTCGGTGGTCGCAGCGCTGCTGCACAAGGCCATCGGCACCCAGCTGACCTGCGTGTTCGTCGACACCGGCCTGCTGCGCTTCCAGGAAGGCGACCAGGTCATGCAGATGATGGCCGAGAACATGGGCGTCAAGGTCGTACGCGTGAATGCCGCCGACCGTTACTTCAAGGCACTGGAAGGCGTCAGCGATCCGGAAGCCAAGCGCAAGATCATCGGCAACCTGTTCGTCGAGATCTTCGATGAAGAGTCGAACAAGCTCAGCAACGCCAAGTGGCTGGCGCAGGGCACGATCTATCCGGACGTGATCGAGTCGGCTGGCAGCAAGACCGGCAAGGCACACGTCATCAAGAGCCACCACAACGTGGGTGGCCTGCCGGAAGACATGAAGCTCAAGCTGGTCGAGCCGCTGCGTGAGCTGTTCAAGGACGAAGTGCGTCGCCTCGGCGTCGAACTCGGTCTGCCGCGCGCGATGGTCTATCGTCATCCGTTCCCGGGCCCGGGCCTGGGCGTGCGCATCCTCGGCGAAGTGAAACGCGAATACGCTGAACTGCTGGGCAAGGCCGACGCGATTTTCATCGAAGAACTGCGTGCCGCCGATCTGTACGACAAGACCAGCCAGGCCTTCGCCGTGTTCCTGCCGGTCAAGTCGGTAGGCGTGGTTGGCGATGCACGTGCCTATGAGTGGGTGATCGCACTGCGTGCAGTGGAGACCATCGACTTCATGACCGCGCATTGGGCGCACCTGCCGTACGACTTCCTCGGCCGCGTCTCCAACCGCATCATCAATGAACTGCGTGGCGTCTCGCGCGTGGTCTACGACATCTCCGGCAAGCCGCCTGCGACGATCGAGTGGGAGTGATGGTGCGCTTGGCACGGCGCGGTAGCAACTGGCGATAACAAGGCAGTTGTTCTCATAGTGCACGGTGCCATCCACTGAGCAACCCGGAATCCGATGCCAGACCTCTGGCATCGGATTTTTCTTTTGTGGGAGCGGCGTAAGCCGCGAAGCACGCACATCATCAAGATGGCACGGGTGCCCGGAGAGCTCGAACAGCGTCAGCTTCGCGGCTTACGCCGCTCCCACAGGCCAGCGCCTTGCCTGAGGACAGCTGCATTGAGCGCGATGCGGGAATTGCGTCACCCTGGGCAAGTCTGGCCCGGCACTCGACCCTTCACGGCATTGGCGCGAGCATGGCAAGTGATGCGTCCTTCAGTGTCCGCTGCCAGGCGGACGCTGATCCGAGCCTTCAGCAAGGCGCGCTCCTCGGCGGTCATTGCCGCGAGCGTCGAGCCGACGCTGGGCGCACCGAGCGCCGTGGACCAGAAATCCTCGAAGTCGGCGAAGGTGCGGGACACGTCGATTTCGCGGGTTTCAATCGCTTCCAGGCCCGCGTCGCTCCACAACTGCTGCAATACCTCGATTCGCGATGCTTCAGGGCTGGGTGGCGACGGAACGGCATGGCCAAGCCCGCGCATCTCCGCCAGCAACATCTCATAGGGGAATCCGCCCCCCGGCATGTCCCAGGCGTACGCGGCGACGCTGCCGCCCGGGCGAACCACGCGTGCCATTTCAGCCACACCGCGAGCGGGCCTAGGGACAAAGAAGATCACCAGCGGCATCACGGCGATATCGAAGGCAGAAGCCGGGCAGGGCAGGGCCATCGCATCACCTTGTTCAAACACTGCAGCCTGCAGCGCTGGTTGGGCTTGCGCATAGGCGAGCTGTTCGCGGGATGGATCCACACCGTGCAGCGACGCCGGCGCGCTGCGTTCGGAGATCATCTGGGTGAAAGCGCCGTTGCCACAGCCCACATCCAACCATTGCTGCTGTGGAGCTGGGGCTAGCCAATCGAGAAATACCTTGCCGGCAAGTTGACTCCACGCACCCATGTAGCGCTCATACGCAGCGCCATCGTGAAACCGGATTTCGTTGGTCGTCATATCAGGCCTCAAAGAACATCATCAGCGTAGCCGAAAGATACAGCCCCAGTCCGAACACGGTATGCGTGGCCAAGCTGCGCAGGCAGTTCTGCAGCGGCGTTGGCGTCTTCGATGCCATGAACCCTGCACCCATCGCAGGCTGCATCACCAATAGCGGTGCCACTACGGTCGCTGCGCCTACGGCCAAGGCGGGTAGCAAGGTGGGGCGATGCAGCCAGGACGGGCCTTGAATCGCCAGCAGCAAGGCTGCGAAAGCGATGCCAACGGCGTAGTGGATGACCCAGCCAAGCAGTCGCTCGCCGGGTATTGCTGGTGCATGCCTGATGCTGGCGTGGGCGAAGGTGCCCTCGCGCAGGTGACCGGCCCAGCGCCCGAGCAGTGCGTAGTCGAGTGTGGCCACGCCCAGCCGTTTGAGGGTCTGGGTCCAGGCATCCATCATGATGGTCGCCCCGATTCCAACCACTGCCATCCGCAGTACATCCATCCACGTCATGTCGGTTCCTCTGCAATGACCCATCTGTTTCCCGAGACATGCTAAAAGTTGAAGTCAACTTCAAGTCAAGGGTCTGCGATGGACATCGCCGAAGTCGCGAGGCGAACGGGGCTGCCGTCCTCCACGCTGCGGTTCTACGAAAACAAAGGCCTGATCGTGGCGAGTCGTGCTGCGGGTGGGCGGCGGCACTTTGCGGCTGATGTACTGGACCAATTGGCTCTGATTGCCTTGGGTCAGGCCGGCGGGCTGTCGCTGGATGAGATCCAGGCCATGCTGTCGCCGCACGGAGCCCCGCAGGTTGATCGGACGCTGCTGCTGGCCAAGGCCGACGAGATCGATGCAACCGTAAAGCGCTTGCGGGCGATGAGCCAAGGCCTGCGTCATGCAGCAGCATGTCCTGCGGTGAATCACGCCGAATGCCCAACGTTCCGGCGCTTGCTAAAGGCGGCTGCCGCCGGGCGGTTGAAGCAGGACGCGGCCAAGCCGAAGGTTGCTAGACGCAGTCCGCGGGCCGGCAGTTGATTGGTTCCGCGCTTGCTCAGTGCGTGTTGCCCTGAAGGCGGCGATGCTTCCGGTAATGCGGGCTACTTCTTTGCCCGGTTGGCTGTGGTGTTCTTCAACCTCGTCGAGCTGAACGGCTGCGTGAGATCGAGGCCAGCAGCCCATGTTGCTCCTTCTGGGTTGTGGTCATCGGGGCATCCCGCCCGGCTTCAGCGGAACGTTACATTGACCGTGGCGGTTGCAGAGAACGGGCCCAGCTTTGCGGTGTCGTCGGTCCATATCAACGAAGCGAGGAAGTCGTAGTTCATCAGTGTGTTGTTCACGGGTCCCAGCGGGATGGCTTTTTTCAGCGGGATGAAGTGGCCTGGCGTATCCGCCCGGGATATCGCAATGCCGAAGCCGCCATTGAGTTTTGGCATGATGACGCTGTCGTCCTTGACGATGTCGAGGGTGCTGATCGAGGCAACCAACATTCGATTGCTGCATTCATTGCCCGCGCCGGGATGGGTCATGTCGACCTGTATCTGGAAGGGGATCTGTGATTGGATCTTGCCTTTGTTGATCTCCGCGACCGGAATGCGACCAAAATTCACCGTGCTGCCCGAGTTGCCGATGATCGTGATGTTCGGGCTGCACGAGATGAAGTGGATCTGTCCGAGCCCAGAAACGCCGGCGCGGAAGTTCGAGTTGGGTATGGTGTTCAGGCCACCTTCGCCATCCACCTGGAATAGATCGTAGACCCCCCAGTTGTTGATCTGCCCATTCTGGGGCGGTGGACTGCCTGTTGCCTTGATGTAGATGGAGAAGGTGACGTACAACACCATCGAGGTTGCACATCGCCTTGCCCTGGCGTTGTTCCAGTACATCTTGCAGTTCGGTCGGTTTGCTGGCGGCACGGTTCCTCTGCCTGCCAGCATTCTGATATCGCCCCCGTTGATGTTGTGGTCGACGTGCTTGATGGTCACGCCAACCTCGATCGACGGATGGATCTGCGCAACGGTTCTGTCCGGGTCCCAGTAGAAGAATGCGTCCTCCCCTTGCGGTGCGCCTTGCGCGTCCACGCAGCGGAAGCTCACGGTGTAGTCCTCCGACCGCCACAACAGCCGGCCACGCACCGCGTCACCCTTGGAAATCACGATCTCGTCGCGTAGTGGGATGACCTGGTTGATCGACTGTGTCATGGCCTCCTTGCATGACAGCGCCCACGCTGCGTTTGGCAGCACCAGCAAAAGAACCAATACTGAAAATCCATTGAGTAATGCTTTCTTCATCGTCAGTTTCAATGTGTTCGGCCTGGCGGAACGCAGCGCAATGCGATGCGCCGGTAACCAGGCAGCGTCATGTTGGAGGGACTTGCCTGGACCTGCCCCAGGCGCATTTCGCAGCGTTGATCAGGTTTCGCGCCCCAGCGGACGGAGAGCCGGTCGCCAAGGTGCACGCCGCTGACGAAGATCTCGCCATTGGGGCCGGCGATACCGCGGCTCAGACCATCGCTGTCGAATACGGCGGCGCCGAGGGGTACCCGGATGTCCTCGACCAGGATGGGGTGGATCATCAGGCTGATACCACGACGGGTTTCGAAGTCCACACGCGTCAGTGCACCGCGGGTTGGGACGACGTTTCTGGAAGTCCTGCTGGCATCGATGTCAGCGCCAAGGTCATCGGTGCGCAGGGCCACCCGATTGCTGCGATAGGCGCTGATACCACTGACCAGACCATACCCGCGCCGGTCCAGCCGGACCCCGGACTGATTCTCCAGGCCAAGGCCTGCTCCGTCCTGTGCGTGCACCAGCACATTGGTACGGTGCAGCGACTGCGCGAAGGTCAAACCATTGCGGTGCAGAACCCAGCCGCCGCGTACCCCCCAGTTGATCTGGGAGTAGCTGTCAGCTAGCGTGCCGCCGATCGTGGCGACGCCCTTGCTGCCCATGTAACGCAGGTTTGCAGAACCGATCTTGCCGGTGTCGGATTTACCAATGTTCAGCGCGTATCCCAACCGGTCGCCATCCAGCAGCGAGCCATTCATCCCCGATTGGTAGCTTGCACCGCTATTACGTGAGTGGCTGTAGGAAGCAGAACTGCTGCTGCGGCGCAGTCCCAGGCGATCAAGTGGCAGTGAAAGCGTCAGCCCGAATGAACGGTCGGCGCGGTTGTAGCGTCCTTGGCTGTGCCTGAAGTAGGTGCCAAAGCTGACGGCGCCCAAGCGGCCGTTCAATCCAAGTTGTAGTTCGCGTTCTCGTTCACTGGCACCCCAATAGTCCTGCTTGTTGTAGCTGGCATTGAGCGAGTAGTCGTCCGATATACGCTGGTTCAGCGCGATTTCCAGACGGTTGCGTTTGTTGTGGTAGCGCTGGCTTTGGATCAGATGCTGCCGCGGTTGCGTCCATGGCGCTGCGTGATCGGGGTATTTGTTCTGCTCGTCGTAGCTGGTTTCGTAATAGCCGTGGCGCCATTGCGCACGCTCCGCCGAGGCGTCGCTGAAATCGTAGTAGCCGGAGGTGGAGTAGCGATGACCGACCAGACGGAACTCGGTGCCATGTGCATTCAGTGACTTGGAATACAGGAAGCGATAGCTCTGGCCGTTGCTGACCTTGCCCTGGGCAAGGCGGGTGCGGGCGTGGATGACATCGATGGAGGCCGAGCCAAACTTGCCCAGGTTTTGGGCCGCACCAACCGCCAAAGCGCTGTAGTTGGTGGACAACAACAGGCCGGCATACGGTGTGGTGTCCGATGCCAGTCCGCGTGCTGCGGTAGCCTGCACAAAACGCGGCTGGTAGCGGTCGTAGCCACTGCGCAGTTCGCCGCCGCTGAATTCGTAGTGCACCAGGCCCGGTCGTAGCATGGTTTCGACCGCGGAAAAGGATTGCTTGTAACGTTGCAGCGAACCGTCGGCTTCGACAATGGAGACATCCAGTTCGCCACTCAGACGATTGGGTACGATATCGTCGATCTGGAAGGCACCCGGGGCCACGTTCAATGCATAGATGAGGCTCCCATCCTGGCGGATTTCCACACGCGCATTGCTGGCGGCGATGCCGCGCACCACGGGGGCATAGCTGCGCTGGCTGTAAGGCAGCATCTCATCGTCGTTGGACATCTGTGCGCCGCGAAAGCGTACGCTGTCAAAGACCCCATGTGCGGTATAGGTATCACCAAGCGTCAACCTGCTGTGTGAGGATCCTAGATCGGTCTCGGCACGGAAGCCCTGTGTTGTCCAGTGCGTTCGGCTGTCATTGTTTGATCGGTTGGCACTGGCGGTGTGGCGGAAGCGCCACATGCCTGCATTGAGCGTGCTGTTGATCGACGCAAAAAAGTAGTCATCGCGGCGCTGCTGCTTGTGATCGTTGTGCGCGCCATTGAGTGCGTAGTCGACCAGCAGCGCGTTGATGCCCTGGTCGCGCAGCGCCTTTGGAATATGTCCACGCGGCAGGTTGAGCAGGTGCACCTGGGGTATACGTAAATCGAGGCGTTGCTGGTTGCCGTTGTAGCTGACGCGTGCATCAGGAATGAAATGGGCAAGTACAAGGCAGTCAGAGGCATCGCCTGCACCAGTCTCCACATCCTCCATGCGGATGCCCCACTGCGTGAGGCGGCTGCGCGAAAGGCAGGGTTCGGTCTGGCCGGACGGGGACGCCGCAAACAGGATTTCTTCGCGAGCCACCTCATTGCCATTGAGATAGATGGCGAATGGATAGGTGCCGGGCAGGATTGCGCCGGGGCGGGATAGCGCGGCGACATCCGCTTGGCTGCTGCCGGCGCGCAGAAAATCCATGTTGAAGTTTGCTGCAGCAACTGCACTGCCGATGCTGAATGCATTGAGGGCAACCGCCAGTGGTGCCAAGCGAGGGGCAGCACTTCCCCGCCGCGGCGTTACACGGATTCTGCGAAGCATGAAGGAAATCGCGAAGTGGATCGGAGTTTGGCTCAGGACCGGACTGGCACATCATTGACGTCGCTGATGCCGCCGTAGTCATTGATGTAGCCAAAACGCAGCGACTGGGCATTGCCAAGGTCGAGCTTGGACAGCGGCACGGAGAGTGTCTGGCCGGGCGCGATCATGTCCAGCTCAATATCGTTGCCGATGCCCGCGGTTGCCCGGCCTTGCAGATGCGAGAAGGTGATATGCATCGGACTGTTGTTGCGAACCTCCAAGCGTTGGCCGTCGGTGCGCCACTGCAAGCTGCGCGCGGCTTCATCCAGCGTCTGGTCGAGGCCTCGCGGCCGATAGAACAGCTTGATACGGGTGCGGATGGCTACCTGCAGAACGTTGTCCGCTTCGGCAGTGGGGGGGATTTCCTGCACGTTGATCCACAACAGCGACTCCTTGTCGGCTGGAAGCCCGCTGCCGGCGTAGATGGTGCGGACGACTGCCTGCTCGCCTGGCGCCAACTGCATCAGTGGAGGTGTGATCACCATTGGCAGGTCGCTTGGGACTGCGGAGTCGTCACCGTCGTCCAGCCAGGTCTGGACCATGTAGGGAAGGCTGCTTTTGTTGGAGAGCGTCATCGCGGCGGAGGCGGACTTTGCGTCATAGATAACGCGCGTGGTCTGCACTTGCACCGCAGCCTGGGCAGCATGGGGTGACGACAGGCAGAGCAGCATGGCCAGTGCGATCCACCACTTCGTCGGCGGGCAGTTGGAGGCGTGCATGAGAATCATCGGGCTTGCTATGGAGTTCACTGTTGGGGCGGGCGCTCACGCGGATAAGCCGCGGGGCTGGTAACGACAACGCGTCATCAGCCCCACGGACAGCATCAGCGGTACTCGATGGAGAACGTCGAGTTCGCGTCGGCGATGCCGGCACCGACATCCTTCTCGAAGGACTTGTAGCGCGCCTTCAGATTGACGCTTGCCTTGCCCGTGGCAGCAACGGTGACCAGTGCCGGGTCCACCAGGTCCTGATTGATCGGGAATACCTTGTCGTTGTTGTCCAGGATCTCAATGCCAACGCCCGTTGCCTTGCTTACCGCGAGCAGTTCCGGGTGGCCGGCTGGCGTGGTGCCGTCAAAGCGCAGCGTGTAGGTGCCGGCTTCACAGTTTTCCATGTCGATGTTGAAGCTCTTGGGCGCCGACACATCGCCGGCTTCCTTGAACAGGGTGGTCGGGAAAGTACCGATGGTGACGGTCTGGTCCACACTGGCCGTGCTTACGTCGCAGGTGGACTGGACGATCTCGCCCTTGAAGGTGATGGTGCCCGATGCGGCCTGCGCTGCAGGTGCCACCAGGCAGGACAGTGCAAGCGCCAATACGGCAGTCTTGGCAACGTTGGTGTTGATGAAGTTCATTTGTCTTTCCTGTTTGTTGCGGATGACGTCAACACTGTTCGTGCGTTTGCAGCGGAGTGTTGATTGATCGCGGTGATGCCTGCAGCGCAGTTGGCAGTAGTGGAAACGAACGTGAGTCGAGGACGGCGATGCGAAGCAGGCTGTACCCGGACGTCGGCGATGCAGGCGCGGGGGTTGGCTCATGCGTTTTTCTGCGTGAGTGGTTGGGAGGGGCTCACTCCGGGTGCTGCGAGCAAGCGCGGTGGTGGAACAACAATGTGATGAAGCAAAGACCTGTGTGGGCGGTACCTCGCTGTTGGCGTAACAGCGCTGCCCGCAAAGCGTTAGCTGTGCCATCGCGCTGATTGGCGATGACATTGATTTTGTTCAGCCAGAGAGCCCGTAGGTTGAGGCGTGGCTGCGCGGAGTTGATCGTCAACTCACGATGGAATTGGACTTGCGCGGGGCATGCTGTTCAGCGCAGATGCTCGGTAATCCGAATGCGCACCTCGTGCGCTTGCGGGGTGTCCCGCTATGACAGGGAGGGGAGCATGCCTG